>NZ_JADPPY010000001.1:0-309807 GCF_018340035.1 Cobetia sp. MC34 | reverse complement strand
ACATGGCACCGTCGTTCGTTTTACCGGAACGACGCGAACGGTCTTATCCTCGATCGGTCAGGCGCCGGCCGCAGAAGTATCCGGCCAAGAAAAATGCCAGTCAGTGTTAACTGACTGGCATTACCGCAATGCGGGGCCTTGGACGATCGATAGCGCTTGCGTGCGTGAGGTCAGACTACCTGTCGCAGGCGTTGACTCGCACGGGCTCTGGCGTTGACCAGTGCTCAGCCATTGATCGGAGCGGAGTCGATCTTGCGCTTGGCGGGCTTCTTGGCCGGCGTGCCGGGTTCGATCACGAAGTAATCGGCGTCGGACGGCGGCAGCGGCGCGCGGCCACGAATCTTGTCGGCCATCTTCTCGGCCAGCATGATCGTCGGCGCATTCAGGTTGCCGGTCGGGATGACCGGGAACAGCGAGGCATCGACGACGCGCAGGTTGTCGAGGCCATGCACGCGACCGGCACCATCGACCACTGAAGTCTCGTCGCTACCCATGCGGCAGCTGCCACACGGGTGGTAGGCGGTCTCGGCGTGGTTGCGCACGTACTCGTCGAGCTCGGCGTCGGTCTGCGCCTGGGCACCCGGTGCCAGCTCGCGGCCGCGGTAGGGGTCCAGCGCGGGCTGGGCGATGATCTCGCGGGTCAGGCGGATGGCGGCGCGGAACTCTTCCCAGTCACGCTCCTCGGCCATGTAGTTGAAGAAGATCGACGGCGCGGCCTTGGGATCGAGTGAGGTCAGGCGCACGCGGCCCTTGCTCTGGGAGCGCATCGACCCGACGTGCGCCTGGAAGCCGTGGCCCTGCACTGCGCTCTTGCCGTTGTAGCTGATCGCGATCGGCAGGAAGTGATACTGCAGGTTCGGCCAGGCTTCGTTGTCATCGCTGCGAATGAAGCCGGCGGCCTCGAACTGGTTGCTGGCGCCGACACCGGTGCCCTTGAGCATCCATTCCAGACCGATGGGCGGCTGGTTGTACCACTTGAGGGACGGATACAGCGAGATCGGCTGGGTGCACTCGTACTGGATGTAGAGCTCCAGGTGGTCCTGCAGGTTCTCGCCCACGCCCGGCAGGTGGTGGACCATCTTCACGCCCAGCGGCTCGAGATGTTCACGGTTGCCGACGCCGGAGCGCTGCAGGATCTGCGGCGAGGCGATGGCGCCGGCGCACAGCAGCACTTCCTTGCGCGCACGCACGCGGTGGTCCTGGCCCTTGCGCTCGTACTTCACGCCGACCGCCGTCTTGCCTTCGAACAGGATGACGTCGGTGGTGGCACGCGTCTCGATGGTGACGTTGGAGCGCTTCTTGGCGGTATCCAGATAGCCGCGCGCGGTGGAGGCACGACGGCCTTCCTTGGTCACGAAGCGGTCCATCGGGCCGAAGCCTTCCTGCTGGTAGCCGTTGACGTCTTCGGTGGCTGGATAGCCCGCCTCGATGCCTGCCGCGATGAAGGCGTGATAGAGCTCGTTGTTGCCCTGCTTGGGCGTGGTGACCGACACCGGGCCGTCGCCGCCATGGTAGTCATTCGGGCCGATATCGCGCGTCTCGCACTTGCGGAAGTAGGGCAGGCACTCACGATAGTTCCAGTCGGCCAGGATGGGGTCCTTGGCCCAGTTGTCGTAATCCAGCGCGTTGCCGCGGATGTAGCACATGCCATTGATCAACGAGGAGCCGCCCAGACCCTTGCCGCGGCCACATTCCATGCGACGGTTGTTCATGTGCGGCTCGGGATCGGTCTTGAAGTCCCAGTTGTAGCGCTGACCCTGCAGCGGGTACGCCAGCGCGGCGGGCATCTGGGTGCGGAAGTCGAAGCGGTGGTCGCGGCCACCGGCTTCCAGCAACAGCACGCTGACATCGGCGTCTTCGCTCAGGCGGGTGGCCAGCACGTTGCCGGCGCTGCCGGCGCCGATGATGACGTAGTCGTATTCACGCTCGAATTGGCTCATGGAAGGTCCTCTCGTATCGGGTGCCACATGCGGGCACATGACGCCCCGTTCACGACGGGGAGTGGCCACTGCCGGGCTGCTGGATACGTTTGCTTGTCTGTGGTGAGTCGTCGGGGCACCGCATGACAGCAAGCTGCCATCGAGGGCTCAACGACTCATCGGGATTCGGGCACTGCGCGCGGCGCTGGCGAGCGACGCGGCGTGCAGCCGGCATGGCGAGTGTTCGACATGCCGGCAGGTGGGGCATCTGGCGCCTGGTCTTGCTTAGGTCCGGTGCTTGAGGCCCGGTCTTGAGGGCCGGTCTTGAGGGCCGGTCTTGAGGGCCGGTCTTGAGGGCCGGCACTTCAGCCTCTGGCGCCAGAGGGTGCTGCTGTCATCAGGCCTTGTGGCCAGTGATGGCTCAGAAGGCGGACTCGAACGGACCCATCTCGATCAGCACGGACTTGGTCTGGGTGTAGTGAGACAGCGTCTCGACACCGTTCTCGCGACCGATACCGGACTGCTTGTAGCCGCCGACCGGCATTTCGGACGGCGACTCGCCCCAGGTGTTGACCCAGCAGATGCCGGCTTCGAGCTGGTGAATCACGCGATGCGCGCGGTTCAGGCTCTCGGTGAACAGGCCAGCCGCCAGACCGTAGGTGGTGTCGTTGGCGCGACGGATGACTTCCTCTTCGCTGTCGAAGGACAGGATGGACATCACCGGACCGAAGATCTCTTCCTGCACGATGCGCATGTCATCGCTGCAGTCGGTGTAGACGGTCGGTGCGACCCAGGCGCCCTTGGCGAAGTCGCCTTCGCTCATGCGCTCACCGCCGATCAGCAGACGTGCGCCGTCCTGCTTGGCGATCTCCAGATAGGAGACGACCTTGTCCAGGTGCTCGAAGCTGACCAGCGGGCCGAAGGTGGTGGCGCGGTCCTGCGGGTCGCCGGCCTTGATGCGCGCGACGCGCTCGACGATCTTGGCTTCGAAGGCATCCTTGACGCTGGCTTCGACGAACACGCGGGTACCGTTGGTGCACACCTGACCGGAGCTGTAGAAGTTGGCCATCATGGCGCCGTCGGCGGCACGGTCGAGATCGGAGTCGGCGAACACCAGCAGCGGGGACTTGCCGCCCAGCTCCATGGTGACTTCCTTGAGGCTGGAAGAGGCGGACGCGGACATGACCTTCTTGCCGGTGCCGGCTTCCCCGGTGAAGGAGATCTTGGCGATATCCGGGTGCTCGGTGAGCATCACGCCGACACGGGCATCGCCCTGCACGACGTTGAACACGCCGTCCGGCAGGCCGGCTTCGGTGAAGATCTCGGCCAGCTTCAGTGCGCTCAGCGGAGTGACTTCGCTGGGCTTGAAGACCATGGCGTTGCCGGCGGCGAGGGCCGGGGCAGACTTCCAGCAGGCGATCTGGATCGGGTAGTTCCAGGCACCGATGGCGCCGATGACGCCCAGCGGCTCCTTTCGGGTATAGACGAAGGCTTCCTGACGCAGCGGCATCTGGCTGCCTTCGATGGCCGGCGCGAGGCCCGCGTAGTACTCGAGTGCATCGGCACCGGTGACGATGTCGACCGCTTCGGTCTCGGACAGCGGCTTGCCGGTGTCGAGTGTCTCGAGCAGCGCCAGTTCGTCGTTGCGCTCGCGCAGCAGGTCCACGGCGCGACGCAGGATGCGTGAACGCTCCATGCCGGTCATCGCGGCCCACACCTTCTGACCCTGCAGGGCGTTTTCGACGGCGGTATCGACGTCGGCACCGCTGGCCTGCTGGATCTCGGCGATGACTTCGCCGGTGGCCGGGTTGACGGTCTCGAAGGTCTCGCCGGAGGTAGCCTCGACCCGACGGCCACCGATGTAGAGGGTCTGGGTCGGGAAGCTTGCGTTGCCGTTAGCCATGCGTGCGCTCCTTACTGGGTTCAGGGGAAGTGGGGGAGTCTGTCGCGTTCAGGGATGCTGCCATGTGACGTGTCAGCTGGTAGTCGACATATTCGTAGGCGAGGCGGCGTGCGCGCTCGACATCGAGGCCGGTCGGGTCCAGCGTACCGCGCAACCACAGGCCGTCGATCAAGGCGGCCAGTCCGGCCGCGGCATCACGTGCCTCGTTCAGCGGCATGCAGCGGCGGAACAGGGCACATAGATTGGAGATCAGCCGCCTGTCGTTGACCCGCTGCAGGCGTTCCAGCGGAATGCGGTGCATGCTGGAGGCCCAGAAGGCCAGCCAGGTCTTGGAGACGCTCTGGCTGACCTGGCTGCGGTCAAAGTTGCCATCGATCACCGCGCGCAGATGGCTGCGGACGTCATCGTCGGCCAGTGCGGCGCGACGCTCACTGACGGCGCTGCGCAGGTCAGTGAGAATCTGGCGCATGGTGGCTTCCATCAAGCCATCCTTGCCGCCGAAATAGTGGCTGATGATGCCGGTGGACACACCTGCGTGACGGGCGATGCGGGCCACGGTCGCGTCGGCGAGTCCTGCCTCATCGATGGCTTGCATGGTGGCCTGGATCAACTGGCGGCGGCGGATAGGTTCCATTCCCACTTTGGGCATCAACGGAGTCCTTTTCGTATATCGGGTCGGTGTGACACTTGGTGTGGCCATGGTACTGGATCATCACCGGTTTGCCGCGAGCGCTGCACCATGCTGTCGTGTGCAAAGTTTTTATTGAACGTTCAATTAACAAAAAGTGTAGAGGCTGGTTCCCGATGCGTCAAGTTGAGGCAAGGCGGGGCAGCCGGAAGCAGTCAGGGGGCGGTCAGAGGACGGTCAGGGATGGTCAGGAGGGAGAGGCGCACGAGGAATCGACAGCAGGTGGCGGCCAGCGACAGGCGGGCGTTCAAGACTGTGGGTTGGCGAGGCCGGTTGGTAAAAGCGCTACAGTGCGGTAGAACATGGAGGGGCAGCATGTCGATCTCAACGTAGGTTGAACGTTGCGCCGATGGTCGAGAGTTGAATGACAACGAACAATAAAACAAGGGGTTAGCATGAAACGATCACCTGGTAAGGTGCTGTTGGCACTGGGCGTCATCGCCGTGCCGGTCATGGCGAATCAGGCCCAGGCCGCCGTGACGGAAGAATGTCGCACGGTACGTTTCGCCGAAGTCGGCTGGACGGACATCACGGCAACCACCGCCCTGACGCGTGCCGTGCTGGAGGGGCTGGGCTATGAGACGACGTCTGACACCATCTCGGTGCCGATCGCCTATGCCGGCATGAAGAATGATGACTTCGATGTCTTCCTGGGCAACTGGATGCCGTCGATGGCCTCCATCAGTGACCCTTACATCGACAAGGGGCAGGTCGATCGCCCGCGCGCCAATCTCCAGGGTGCGAAATACACCCTGGCGGTGCCGCAGTATGTACTGGATGCCGGCGTGACCTCGGTGGCGGACCTTGCCGACAACCTCGAGAAGTTCGATGGTCGCATCTACGGAATAGAGGCGGGCAACGATGGCAACATGATCATTGCCGACATGATCGATGACGACGCCTTCGGCATGGGCGAGTTCGAGATGATCGACTCCTCGGAAGCCGGCATGCTGGCGGAAGTGAAGTCGAAGATTGCCGCCAAGGAATGGGTGGTGTTCCTCGGCTGGGAACCGCACCCGATGAATACCCGCTTCGAGATGGGCTATCTGGAAGGGGCCGATGATTACTTCGGGCCGAATCTGGGCGGTGCGACGGTGTATACCAATACCCGCGCGGGCTACAGCGAGGCATGCACCAACGTCGGGGCCCTGCTTTCCAATCTCGAGTTCACCCTGGAGATGGAAAACCAGCTGATGGGCGACATCATGGATGGCGGCGAAGACCCGGATGATGCGGCGGCCAGTTGGCTCAAGCAGAACCCGCAGGTGCTGGAGGCCTGGCTCAAGGGAGTCGAGACCGTGGAGGGTCAGCCTGGCCTTGCCGCGGTGAAGACATCGCTGGGGATCTGATCGGCCCGTTGGGCTCGTCTGTTGGGCTTTTGATAAAAAGTGCTTGCAATTCAGCAGCCTGACCTGCAATATACGCCTCGTCGTGTGGCTACATAGCTCAGCTGGTTAGAGCACATCACTCATAATGATGGGGTCCCCTGTTCAAATCAGGGTGTAGCCACCAGTGATTCCAAGGCCTGCATCCGTGCGGGCCTTGTCACATCTGGATGTCGCTTCGTGCGCTTTCGGAGGTGGATCCGGCAGGAGGAATCGAACGAGTTCTGCGGTGGTCTGAATGGCCGAAGGTGGTTGACGCCATTGAGTATTTCCGTATAATTCGTCGCGTGTTCAAGGTTGTTCCTCGATAGCTCAGTTGGTAGAGCAAATGACTGTTAATCATTGGGTCACAGGTTCGAGTCCTGTTCGAGGAGCCAATAGCACATGCAGCATGCTTGAAATGTCAGCCTGATAGCATCCATGATGATGTCACTGACAGATGGATTTCCGGTCGTTCCTCGATAGCTCAGTTGGTAGAGCAAATGACTGTTAATCATTGGGTCACAGGTTCGAGTCCTGTTCGAGGAGCCAATCCAAGGCTTCCTGCCAATGCCGGAAATGACGCTGATAGATGAGTTCCTCGTCGTCAGTTTCGATATCGCCCTGATATCGATCGATATTTTGTTGTTCCTCGATAGCTCAGTTGGTAGAGCAAATGACTGTTAATCATTGGGTCACAGGTTCGAGTCCTGTTCGAGGAGCCAATATCACTTCCCTGCTTCCCCTCGTGTTCTCTGCTGGTCGCACCATCGCTGCCTGAGCTTTGCTTGTTGGCTCTGCGCCTGACTCCTATTCGCAAGCCCTGTTCATCAGTTCTGCGTCTGAGCGCTGCTCGCAATCCTTGCTTGTCAGTTCTGCTCGCCAGTCCGCTCCTGCTCCGCATCTTGCTTTGGTGTTTCGTGCTGCTTCGGCATTTCGTGCTTTCTGCCTCGAGAGCGTGTTCCCGCGTCGCCAGCATTCTGCTGTCATCCTCTGCGCGGCAGCTGCCTGGCGTTGCGATGCATGCCATTCCGTTTTTGCTGCTACGTTTTCTGTCTTGTCGTTGCTTCGTATGTGTTGCTGCCTGGGTGTTGTGGTGCGCGCGTTGCTGCCTCGCGCGGCCGTGATGCTGCGTGCCACAGACTTTCTTTGTGGCATGAAAAAAGCCCCTGCGCTCGGTGTTGCATGAGAGCAGGGGCCTTGGCGGTCGACCAGCTTCGTCAGACGCGGGTCATGGTGTGAGTCACGAGAGTCTAGCGATCACCGGTGAGGTGGGCGTAGTCGAGCAGGATCTCGGCACTTTCCTGAAGCTGGGCCTGATCGATCGGGTCCTTGGCTTCCTTGTCGCTGCTGCCTTCTTCGATATCGGCTTCCTGCTGCGGGTCACTCTCGGGGGAAGAGATGTGGTCGCTGGCGGCATCGAGTTCGGCAAAGCTTGTCAGTGGCTCGAGGTTGAGGGCACGACGGCGCTTGTTTTCCAGTGCCAGCTGCTCGGCTTCCTGGGCATCCATCTCGCGTTTGCGCTGCTCACGATTGAGGCTGATGCTGGTCTGCTGCGCGCGCAGTGCCTTTGACAGTGCGACTTCGCTCTTCAGGTAGCTGAAGTTGGGGTCCTGTTCGACGCGGCTCTGGTGGCGGGCGCGCAATGCGGCCAGATAGCGTGCCGGATCACCGTAGCGGCGATACTTCACCGGGCGTACCTGGTCCCAGGGTAGCGCGTAGTCGAGGCTGGATTCGCCGATCTCCTGCGGGTCGATGACGCTGGGGAAGGCGATGTCCGGTTTGACGCCCTTGTTCTGGGTCGAGTCGCCGGAGATGCGATAGAACTTGGCGCGGGTCAGCTTGATCTCGCCTTCGCTCAGCGAGGAGATGGTCTGCACCGTGCCCTTGCCGAAGGTCTGGCTGCCGAGTATCGGGCCGCGGCCGTAGTCCTGGATCGCACCGGCGAAGATTTCGGACGCCGAGGCCGAGAGGCGGTTGACCAGCACGGTCAGCGGGCCGTCATAGTGGGTACCGGCGTCGGTATCACCGTAGAGGCTGATGCGGCCGCGTGCATCACGCACCTGCACGGTGGGGCCGCGATCGATGAACAGGCCGATCATCGAATTGGCTTCCTGCAGGGCGCCGCCGCCGTTGTTGCGCAGATCGAGAATGATGCCTTCCACCTGCTTGGCCTTCAGTTCGTCGATCAGGCGTGCCACGTCGCGGGTGGTGCTGCGGTAGTCGTCTTCACCGGCCTGCCAGGCATCGAAATCGACATAGAAGGCGGGCACATGAATGACGCCGATCCTGTGGATGCCGTCATCGCGCTTGACGTCGATGACCTTGGCATTGGCGGCCTGGTCCTCGAGCTTGACGGTATCGCGGGTGATATCCAGTTCACGCGTCTTGGTGACATCCAGCGACTGGGCCGGAATCACTTCCAGGCGCACGACGGAGCCCTTCGGGCCGCGGATCAGGTCCACGACGTCATCCAGGCGCATGCCGACCACGTTGGTCCACTCGCTGTCGCCCTGACCCTGGCCGACGGCCACGATGCGGTCGGCCGGCTTGAGCTCGCCATCCTTCTCGGCAGGGCCGCCGGGCACGAGACTCGAGACCTTGACGTATTCGCCTTCGGATTGCAGCAGGGCGCCGATGCCATCCAGCGACAGCTTCATCTGGATATCGAAGGATTCGCCCTGGCGCGGCGAGAAGTATTCGCTGTGCGGGTCGATGCTGCCGGTCACGGCATGCATCACCAGCGTCAGGATATCTTCATCGTTGGTCTGCTTGATGCGCTTGAGCTGGTTGGAATAGCGCTCGCTGAGCGTCTTGGCGATCTCGTCATCGCTCTTGTCGGACAGCGACATCGACAGCCAGGCATTCTTGAGGCGCTTGCGCCACAGCTCGTCGAGCTCCTGCTCGCTATCGGCCCACGGGCTGTCCTTGCGGTCCAGCGCCAGGCGATCGTCCTTGTCGAAATCGAAGCTCGGCTTGGCGTCCAGTGTCTTCACCAGCCAGGTGAGGCGTGCGGTGAGGCGTTGCTGATAGCGCTCGTAGAGGCCATAGATACGCTCGAGATCACCATCGACCATGGCGTCGTCGAAATCGTGACGCAGGTCGCTGAACTCGCTGATGTCCGCATCCAGCAGATAGGCTTTCTGGGGGTCGAGAGTCTTGAGGTATTGCGTAAAGGCGCGGTTGGCCCAGTGGTCATCCAGGGTCACATCTTCGTAATGCCCATAGCGCAAAGACTCGGCAACTTCGCGAGCAGCCTGTGCATCGGCGTCAGTAGGGGTGACCGCGGCACTGGCAGGGCCGGCCATGGCAAGACACAGGGCAACGAATGCCGTGCGCCGGACGTTTGCGAACAGGCTCATCAATGAAGCACTCCCGATTCATGTACACTCTGCTCCCTGAACGACCTCCCCGCAGGGGGTCGAGCGGGCATTGTAGCAGTCTCACGCACCATACACAGTTGTCTGGCGTTGATGCGTTGGGGTTGTGAAAACTCGGTCAGCGCAGGGCTTTGGCTGGCATGCCGCGCTTCTCGACGCCCCGCTGAATGGTGACTGGATGGCAGTCATGTCATCGAAGGGTCGTCACAGGTTTTCCCCATCATGTTTCTTCTTATACAGTGCCTTGCATATATCTTCGAGGACCAGACGCCATCATGACTCATGCGATTGCGGATTCCCGCGTTCCCGCGCTGCTCGACTTCCTGTCTTCTTCTCCCACGCCGTGGCACGCGACGGCTTCCATGGCGCAGCGTCTTGAACAGGCGGGCTATCGTCGCCTCAGCGAGACGTCTTCCTGGCAGCTGGCGCCTGGTGAGCGCGCCTATGTCACGCGCAATGATTCCTCGTTGATTGCCTTTCAGCTCCCGAAGGGTGATACGTCGCTGAGCTCACTTCGGATGATCGGCGCGCACACCGATTCGCCCTGTCTGCGCCTTAAGCCCAATCCGGCACAGGCCAGTCAGGGCTGGTTGACGCTGGGCGTCGAGACCTATGGCGGCGTGTTGCTGAGCACCTGGTTCGATCGCGATCTGGGCCTTGCGGGCCGCGTCCAGGTGCGGCATGCGGACGGTCGTCGCGAGACGCTGCTGCTGACGGTCATGCGTCCGTTTGCCTGCGTGCCGAGCCTGGCGATCCATCTGGATCGTGACGTCAACAGCGGGCGTGCCATCAATGCTCAGACCCAGATGTCAGCCGTGGTCATGCAGTTGGGGGAAGAGGCCGGGACGCCCGCGGAGGCCTTCAATACGCTATTGATCGAGCTGATCGAGGAGCAGCACGGCGTGCGGGTCGCGGATGTCGTCGACTTCGAGTTGGGCCTGCACGATCTGCAGCCGGCGGCGCAGTCGGGGCTGAAAGGTGAGTTGATCACCAGTGCGCGCCTCGACAATCTGCTGTCCTGCTTCGTCGGTCTCGAGGCGCTGCTGGAGGCCGATGGCAGTCAGGGGGCGCTGTTCGTCACCACCGATCATGAAGAAGTCGGCAGTGCCAGCGCCTGTGGTGCCCAGGGGCCCTTCCTGGCCGATGTGCTCAAGCGCATCAATCACTACGTCGGCTTGGACAGCGAAGAAGGCTATCAGTGCCTCGTGCAGCGCTCCTTGATGATTTCTTGCGATAATGCCCACGCCGTGCACCCCAATTTCGCGGACAAGCATGATGCGGGGCATGGGCCGAAGTTGAATGCCGGGCCGGTCATCAAGGTCAATGCCAATCAGCGTTACGCCACCAACAGCACCACGGCCGGGCTGTTCCGCGAGATGTGTCGCGAGCAGGATGTGCCGGTGCAGACCTTCGTCAGCCGTGCCGACATGGGCTGTGGCAGCACCATCGGGCCGATCACCGCCAGTGAGGTGGGGGTGCCGACTCTGGATGTAGGGCTGCCGCAGTGGGGCATGCACTCGATTCGTGAGACATCCGGCAGTGCCGATGTCGCCATGCTGATCAAGGTGCTGGTAGCCTTCTGCAATCGCGAGCAGCTGGATTGAGTCGAGCCGGATTGTGCTGAGAGAGCGGGCGCGTAGCGTAATATCGTAAAAAGACGAGCCTGGAAAAAGGGCGGCCTGCGGGTCGCCCTTTTTGATGCCTGCGACCTGGATCGAGGGCTGCGGCGCAGGGCGCCGGATGCGCGAGTCTTGCGTATGGATCGCGCACAACGAAAAAGGCCTGACTGCAAGCAGTCAGGCCTTTCGAATCTTGGTTGGTGGCTACACCCTGATTTGAACAGGGGACCCCATCATTATGAGTGATGTGCTCTAACCAGCTGAGCTATGTAGCCGTCCAACGGAGGCGAATATTACGGATTTCCCGTGATGTTGTCAATGCATCAGCGCGAAAAAGTGGCAGGGAATTCATCAGGCTAGCGTCCCGGCCGCGCAGCGAGGGCATCAGGTAGGCTGTCGGAGAGAGTGCCGGGTATCGCCTCTCGCGAGATGGCGCGTGCGATGAGGTCGCCACTGGCGCAGGCCAGCGTGAAGCCAAGGCTGCCATGGCCGACGTTCAGCCACAGATTGTCCGGGCTGTTCGCTTGCCGGGGACGGCCGAGGATCGGCGGCCCCTTGGGCGTACTGGGGCGCAGTCCGGCCCAGGGAGTGGCCTGCGCGAAATCGCCGGCTTCGGGGAAGGTATCGCTGGCCAGCTTGCGCAGGGCGGCAATGCGCTGCTCATCCAGTTCGGGGTGGAAGCTGTCGCGTTCCCGCTGGCCGATATCCACCATCGCCGCGACGCGCAGCTGGCGTGATGCCGACGACTCCAGGTCGGCATAGACCACCTTGCGTGCCGAGTCGGTGACGCTGATGCGCGGCGCGGCCGTCTCCGGGGTGTCAGCTGTCAGCGCCAAGGTGAGGCTATAGCCCTTGAGTGGTTGCAGGGGCAGGCGGATGCCAAGGGGGCGCACCAGCTCGGCGGCATGATTGCCGGCCGCTATGACGACCTCTTCGACGGCGAGGCATTCTCGGCGGCCATCAAGGTGTCTGAGCTCGAGCTGCGCGATGCGACCGTTGCGTGCGCTCAGCGCGGCGACGCGCGTGTTGGCGATGCGCGTGTAGCGCCCGGAGGCCTGCAGCTTGCGCTCCAGCGCCTGACAGAAGGCATGGCAATCCGCCGTCTCGTCCGAGGCGCTGAAGATGCCGCCCGACAGGTGGACTTGCTGATGGGCCAGTGAGGGCTCCAGCGCGATGCATTGGCGCGCATCGAGCACCTGTTGGTCCTGCGGGGCGACGCGCGCGGCGGCCGCCTTGTCGAGCACCTTGGGATCACGATGGATCACCAGCTTGCCGCGCTGCTGCCAGGCGAAGTCGCCGAGCGCATCTCGAGTGCGCCACTCGCTCATGATCGCCTGGCTGTGCAGCGCCAGCGAGAGCATCTGCGCTGCGCTGGTCTGATGCGTGCGGTGATTGCAGGCGGCCACAAAGCGGGCCATCCAGCGCCATTGTGCGGGGTCCAGGTTCGGGCGCAGTTTCAGCGGTGCCTCATTGCCTGCCAAAAGCCACTTGATGGCCTGGCGGGGTACGCCGCTATCGGCCAATGGCGCCACATAGCGATAGCTCAGCTGGCCGCCATTGGCGTGGCTGGTCTCGCTGGCGACCTCGGCATGGGCGTCGATCAGGGTCACGCAGTGGCCGGCGCGCACCAGGGCGTGGGCACTGGCGAGGCCGATCACGCCGCCTCCGATGACGGTCACGTGGCGTTGCATGCTGGGCTCCCGGGTCGTGAAGGTCGTGTTTCGTTGTGTTCGAGCTTGCCGGTCGCTTGCGTGAGTGGCGAATGAAAAGGATGTGCCGCGCCATAACCCGAGGTTATGGGGTAACCTGATGCGCAGGCGCTAAAGTACGCCCTCAAGTAAGCCCTCTAGACAACCGGACAGGGAGATAGCGCATGCGGCTCAGGGACCTGGAGATCTTTCACGCCGTCCTGCAGGCCGGCAGCGTGACCGGTGCGGCGCGGTTGCTGCATATCTCCCAGCCGGCGGCGAGCAAGGCGCTGCAGCAGGTCGAGCGCCAGTGGGGCATCACGCTGTTCACGCGCAGTGCAGGGCAGCTTCATCCCACCAAGGAGGCGCGCAAGCTGGAAGCGGCCAGTCAGGGAATGCTCGGTCAGCTGGATGATGTGAGACGGCTGGTCGATGGCTTGCGTGAGGGCGAGGCACGCACGCTCAAGGTGGTGGCGACGCCTGCCATCGCCCAGCAATTGCTGCCGCAGGCGCTGGGTCAGTGGCGCCGGCGTCAGCCGCGAGTCAGCTGTGAGCTGGCGACCCAGCATACCCGCGAGATCGTCGATGCCCTGTTGCTGCATGAGGTCGATATCGCCTTCACGCTGAGTGCGCCGACGCATCCTGCGCTGATGACGCGTCCGCTGGTGCGCATGCCGCTACTGGTGCTTGCGCCTGAAGGGTATTGGGCACAGGACTGTCACCAGGCGCCGATGACGGTGGCGGAGCTTGCCGGTCAACGCCTGATCGCGCTGGGAGCGCACGACCCGCTGGCGCGGCGACTCGATGGTCTGCTGGCGAGCGTGGCGCAGGAAGCTTCAAGCGCTTTGCCATCTTCACCGCGCATCGTGACGCGTGTGCAGACCTATCCACTGGCGGCGGCGCTGGTTCAGGCGGGGGAGGGGTTGGCGGTGGTCGATGCGCTCACGGCGCATGCCGCCACCACGGAGCGCGGCTTGAGCGCTCGTCAGCTGCCCCAGGCGGGTGAGCTGGTGCTGAGTGCCGTGTGGCGACGCGAGGCGGGGCGTTCGCGGCTGGCCCAGTCGCTGGCAGATCAGCTCGCCAGGCAGGCCGCGCAGTGGCTGCAGGTGCCGCTGGCAGAGCCCTCAGCGCCTTGATCGGTGCCCCTGATTGAACCGTTTGCCGCACCACAACGCAGAACGGCCCTGACCTCGTGAGAGATCAGGGCCGTTCTGTCAGGACAGGCTGTCAGGGCAACAGGTGGGCCCAGACGTCGCCGGGCACCGGTGAGCCATCAGACATTGAAGCGGTAGTGCACCACGTCGCCATCCTTGAGGATGTAGTCCTTGCCTTCCAGGCGCCACTTGCCGGCATCCTTGGCGCCTTGCTCGCCCTTGTAGGCGATGAAGTCATCATAGGAGATGACTTCGGCACGGATGAAGCCTTTCTGGAAGTCGGTGTGGATGACACCAGCGCCTTCCGGTGCGGTAGCGCCGATCTTGACGGTCCAGGCACGCACTTCCTTCACGCCAGCGGTGAAGTAGGTCTGCAGACCCAGCAGCTCGTAACCGGCGCGGATGACGCGGTCCAGGCCCGGCTCTTCCATGCCCAGCTCGTCGAGGAACATCTCGCGCTCTTCCTCGTCCAGCTCGGCGATCTCGGCTTCGATCTTGTTGCACACCGGCACGACGCTGGCGCCTTCGTTGGCGGCAATGCCGCGCACGATATCGAGGTAGGGATTGTTCTCGAAGCCTTCCTCGCTGACGTTGGCGATGTACATGGTCGGCTTGAGGGTCAGGAAGCCGAAGCCGCGCACGATCTTCAGGTCGTCATCGCTGAGACCGAAGCTGCGCAGCGGCTGGCCTTCGGCCAGGTGCGGCTGGATGCGTTCCAGCACGGCCTTGGTGGCGATGGCTTCCTTGTCGCCGCCCTTGGCGACACGGGCCAGACGCTGGATGCTGCGCTCGACGCTGTCGAGATCGGCCAGGGCCAGCTCGATGTTGATGGTCTCGATGTCGGCGGCCGGGTCGACGTGGTTGGCGACGTGGATGACGTTGTCATCCTCGAAGCAACGCACCACGTGCGCGATGGCGTCGGTCTCGCGGATGTTGGCCAGGAACTTGTTGCCCAGACCTTCGCCCTTGGAAGCGCCCGCGACCAGACCCGCGATGTCGACGAATTCCATGGTGGTCGGAATCACCTTCTCTGGCTTGACGATCTCGGCCAGCGCGTTCAGGCGAGGGTCAGGCATCGGCACGATACCGGTGTTCGGCTCGATGGTGCAGAAGGGGAAGTTCTCGGCGTCAATGCCAGACTTGGTCAGTGCATTGAAGAGAGTGGACTTGCCGACGTTCGGCAGGCCGACGATGCCGCAATTGAAACCCATGGCGCTAGATCCTGGTATGACGTATCGAATGGGGCGTGGCACTGGCAGTCGTCTCGACCAGCAGGCTCTGAGTGCACAGGCACTGGGCATGCGGGGAAACGAGTGGGCAGGCACGGAATGAAGACAGGCGGGAAGTGTAAGGCCTCATGCCGCCGAGGTCATCCATTGGGCGCATGTCGCGCGACAAATGATGCCTTTTGCTGCTGATCGCGTGGCGAGACGCGCGCACGCAAGCGAGGTGATGCGCTGAGCGAATCACCGAAATTCGGAGAGGGGTGATACCGGGTGATGCAGAGGTTCAGCTCTTGAAGGAATGCAGGCGATTCATGGCCCGTGCCCATTCGCCACTGATGGCGTCGGGGAGGGTCATCACCACTTCGTCGATGGCGTCGTCGATGGCCTGGCGTTCAGCCTTGCCGGGACGCCCGAGCACGAAGTTGGTCACCAGCTTGGCATTGCCGGGGTGGCCGATGCCGATGCGGGCACGATGGAACGACTTGTCGTTGCCCAGTGCACTGATGATGTCGCGCAACCCGTTGTGACCGCCATGGCCGCCACCCTGCTTGTAGCGGGCGGTGCCGGGGTCGATGTCCAGCTCATCGTGGGCGACGAGCAGTTCATCCGGGGCGAGCTTGTAGAAGTTGCACAATGCGGCCACGGCCTGACCGCTGCGATTCATGAACGTCGATGGGAACAGCAAATGCAGATCCTGACCGGCGAAGTGGACCTTCGCGTACTGGCCATGGAACTTGCGTTCCGGACGCAACGTGGTGTGACCGTGGCGCGCAAGAGCGTCAAGGAGCCAGACGCCGGCATTGTGACGGGTGTCTTCGTATTCGTTCCCCGGGTTACCGAGGCCGATGATCGCTTTCACTCGTGACATGCGCTGTCTGGCTCCTTGATCAGGCTGCGTTATTCTGCAGCAGGTGCTTCTTCGCCTTCAGCAGCATCTTCTGCGTCAGCAGAGATGTTCGGACGAGTGACGTTGACCACAGCGGTGTCGTGATCGGCACCGTGGGACAGGGCAACGGACTCTGCGCCTTCCGGCAGAGCGATGTCGGACAGGTGCAGGGTGTGGCCAACTTCCAGCTTGGACACGTCCAGCTCCAGGTATTCCGGCAGGGCTTCCGGCAGGCAGCTGATTTCGACGTCAGTCGCCAGGACGTGCAGGACGCCGTCCTGGTCCTTGACACCGACACAGGCTTCCTGACCAGTGATGTGCAGCGGCACGTTCATGGTCAGTTTGTGGGTCGGATCGATGCGCAGGAAGTCGACGTGAGTCAGCAGCGGCTTGAACGGGTGACGCTGCAGGTCACGGATGACGACTTTCTCGGTCTTGCCCGCAACATTCAGGGTGATGATGGAGGAGTAGAACGCCTCATCGTCAACCGCCTTGTACAGGCTCGGCTTGTCGATCATGACCGGAGTCGGGGCCTGGTCGGCACCGTAGATGATGGCCGGCACGAAGTCGTTCGTACGACGCAGGCGGCGGCTCGCACCTTTCCCCAGGTCTTCACGAACTTCAGCATTCAGTTTGAACAGTTTCATTTTGCAGATACCTCAAGGGTCTAATGAGAATCCGGTAGCCCCCGCGACCAGAGCGCTACCGGATCCATGAGGCCGGCCCGGAGATTTCCGGGCCGGCCGCTTGTCGGCAGATGACGGATCATCTGCCGTTGTCAGTGCCTCTTCCCCGAGCAGCGGCGAGCAGGGCCCGCCGACAGGACTCAGTGGAACATGGCGCTGACGGATTCTTCATTGCTGACGCGACGGATCGCCTCGGCGATCAGGCCAGCGACTGTCAGCTGGCGGATCTTGCCGGAACGACGCGCGGCGTCGGACAGCGGGATGGTGTCGGCAACCACCACTTCGTCGAGGACGGAGTTGGTGATGTTGTCGACCGCCGGGCCGGACAGGATCGCGTGGGACGCATAGGCCACGACGCGGTTGGCGCCATGATCCTTGAGTGCCTCGCCCGCCTTGCACAGGGTGCCGGCGGTATCGATCATGTCATCGACCAGCACGCAGGTGCGGTCCTTGATATCACCGATGATGTTCATCACCTGGGCCTGGTTGGCCTGGGGACGACGCTTGTCGATGATGGCCAGCTCGCAGTTGAGCTGCTTGGCGATGGCACGGGCACGTACCACGCCGCCCACATCCGGGGAGACGACGATCAGGTTGTCATAGTTCTGACGTTCG
Source organism: Cobetia sp. MC34 (assembly GCF_018340035.1). Taxonomy (NCBI): domain Bacteria; kingdom Pseudomonadati; phylum Pseudomonadota; class Gammaproteobacteria; order Oceanospirillales; family Halomonadaceae; genus Cobetia; species Cobetia sp. MC34. The sequence continues at coordinate 292,679 of NZ_JADPPY010000001.1, read as the reverse complement.
ATGTCGTCGAGCAGGATCGGTGAGCCGTAGACGTTGTCCACCGGCACATCGAAGAAGCCCTGGATCTGGTCGGCATGCAGGTCCATGGTCATGACGCGATTGACGCCAGCCTTGACCATCATGTCCGCGACCACCTTCGCCGAGATCGGCACGCGAGCAGAGCGCACGCGGCGGTCCTGACGGGCGTAGCCGAAGTAGGGAACGACCGCAGTGATACGCGCCGCAGACGCACGACGCAACGCGTCCACCATCAGGATCAGCTCCATCAGGTTGTCGTTGGTCGGTGCGCAGGTGGACTGCATGATGAAGACGTCCTTGCCGCGAACGTTTTCGTTGATTTCTACCGCAATCTCGCCATCGCTGAACTGACCGACGGTTGCATGGCCCAGGCGGGTATCGAGGGCTTCAGCTACCTTGCGGGCGAGAGCGGGATTGGCATTCCCCGCGAATACCATCAGTTTTGACACGCGCAGCCACCTTTGGAGTCTTGTGGGATCTCGGGAGTGGAGAATTCCGGGTTGACCGGGAACGGCCAGGATTGGCTGGGGTACCAGGATTCGAACCTGGGAATGTCGGTACCAGAAACCGGTGCCTTACCACTTGGCGATACCCCAGCAACGTTCACTTCAACCAGTTGCTGTGCTCAGGCCGAAGCCAGAGCGGCATGTAGAGGGGAGATATTGCAACCGCGTGCCGAGAAGGCGTGCCACATCGGGCGCTCGAGTTCGAGTCGACCCAGCACCTCGCTGGCCTGTCGTGCGTCGTCAAACGCACAGAACACACAGGCGCCGGTGCCCGTCAGTCTGGCGGTGCCGAACTGGTCCAGCCAGTCCAGGGCGTCGGCGACTGCCGGGTACAAAGTGCGCACCACGACTTCACAGTCGTTGCGGCCCCCCTGCAGTGCGCGCGCCATACTAATCGCGAGGCTGGAACGTGTCAATTGCGGGTGGCCGAACACGGCGGGTGTCGCGACCTCGACACCGGGGTGGATCACCACGAACCATGGGGTGTCCAGCGGGGCTGGCACCAGGCGTTCACCGATGCCTTCGGCCCAGGCGGCGAAGCCGCGCACGAACACCGGCACATCCGCGCCAAGCGACAGCCCGAGCTCGGCAAGGGCGTCTTCGCCAAGCTCGAGGCCCCAGAGTCTGTCCAGTGCCAGCAGGGTCGTGGCGGCGTCGCTGCTGCCGCCCCCCAGGCCGCCACCCATCGGCAGCACTTTCTCTAGCGTGATATCGACACCGGGCAATGCGGTGGGTGACGCGACCTTGCCCTGCGCGTGTGCGGCTTCTCGCAGCAGGCGCGCGGCGCGCACGATCAGGTTGGCCTCTTCGGGCACGCCTTCAATAGGCGGTGAGAGGCGGATGGCCTCATCGTCGCGCAGCGTGAAGCTGAGGCTGTCGCCGTGCTCGAGAAACTGGAACAGCGTCTGCAGCTCGTGATAGCCATCGGCACGCTGGCCCGTGATATGCAGCATGCGGTTGAGCTTGGCTGGGGCGGGCAGGGTGAGAGTCATGGTCGATGCGGATGCGGATGTGGATGCGGCTGTCGGGGTCGTCATGGAAGAAGGAGAAGGTGTCACGATCACAGCGCCTGCCACTGGTTGACGATGAGCGTGGCGGTGAGGTCGCCGTAGTAGAGCTTCATCTTGCGCGGCAACCACAGGCCTTCGGCGCGGGTCCAGTCCTGATAGTCCACTTCCCAGCCGTCCTGGTAGAGGGTGGTCGGGAAGCCCAGCTCATCTGCCTCGATGTCATGCTCGCCAGCGGCCGGTACGCCGCGCACCCAGTTGTCGAGGGCGCCCAGCGGCAATGACCAGCCCAGTTGCGCCAGCATCAGGCTCTCGGCATCCGGGGCCTCGAAGTCACCCTCGGAGGAGGAGAGGCGCACACCATCGGCGTCGCGCACCAGGGTCGTGCGCCCAGCACCTAGCGGGCCGGTGATCAGCATGTGGTAGTCATCGCCGTCCTGCTGCCAGTCGAGGTTGGCGCTGTGGCCTTCCTCGGGGGTGCGGATGCCTACCTTGCCTGCCAGCTGCCAGTGAGTCAGGGCGGCAAGTTGTGCATCCTGTTGCTGCCAGTCGCCGTCGCTGCGCGTCAGATCACCGGCATTGTCGCTGGCCATCTGGCTGGCGCAGCCGCTGAGTACCAGTGTCATGGCCAGCAGGGCTGGCCCGAGCAGACGGCGTGCCTGGCTCAGCAGGGGAAGTGACAGGGGAGAAGTGATCATGACGCGAAGGCCTTCCGGATGGCGAGAAGATGAGTGACGGTGAGTGAGACTCCACTCACTGACGAGTCAGGATAATGGACTCGCCAGTGGGCAGAAAGTGCCGGGTAGCGTGGCAGTGCCCTTCAGGGCGCGTCGACGACCGGGCGCAGCTCGGGGATGTGCTGGAACAGGGCTTCGAGCTCGCTGGCTTCTTCAAAGCGCTCGCTCAGCTCTACCGCCAGGCCGCGGGCTTCATCCTCGCGGCCCAGCGCCCACAGCACCTCGATGAGATGGGCACCGATCTCGGCATCCTGCTGCTGGGCCCAGGCGGCTTCCAGCGGTGCCAGCGCATTGTCGAGGTCGTCGGTCAGATAGCGGCCCCAGCCGAGGCTATCCAGAATGGCCGCGTCGTCGGGCGACAGCGCATGGGCGCGCTCGATCAAGGCCAGTGCTTCCTCGAGGCGGTCCGTCTCCACCAGCAGGGTGTAGCCGAGCGCGTTGTAGGCGCTGGCGTTGTCGGGCTCCAGCGCGATGACTTCCCGCAGGTCTTCTTCCATGCCGCCCAGCTGATCATCTTCCAGGCGGCGGATGCCACGCAGGAACAACAGGCTGCCCAGCTCGCTTTCCAGCGTGTTGCGCGTATCGGCCTCCTGGGCGGCGATGGCTTGCGCAAGTGCCTTGCGGCGCGTGGTGATGCTGCTGCTGAGCAGGGCCTCGGCCTCGGCATGCGCCTCCTGGGAGTCGAGCAGGTCGATCTCGAAGCTGAGCAGCGTCATGGCATGACGCGGATGGCGCAGGCGTTCCACGGCCAGGAACTGGCGGGCCTCGTCCGTGCGTTCATGTTCGACCAGCAACTGGGCGGCACGGGCGCGGCTGGAAATGTAGCGCTCGCCGTCCGGCACCTGACGGTAGTAAAGGATGGCGTTGTCGACATCGCCGCTGGACTCGGCGGCCAGCCCCAGCAGGGCATAGGCGGCGTCCGGCACCGGGTCTTCGTCGAGCAGCGGCAGCAGCAGGCGATGGGCGTCCTCGGGGGAATCGGCATCAAGATAGAGGCTGGCCAGCGCCAGGCGCAGACGTGGCGCGTTGGGATGGCGGGTGATGAGGCTGTCGATGCGCTCGCGTGCGGCGTCCAGATCGCCGCTGGCCAGTTCGGTCTGCGCGGCGCTCAGGATCAGGCGGCTGTCATCGGGAGCGATCTCTAGGCCTCGGGCCACCGCGCGCCGCGCCGTCTCGAGACGCCCCGCGCTGCGTTCGATCTCGCTGCGCGCCAGCCAGAGCTCTGTCAACGTGGCGTGAGCGCTTTCCAGGCTCACCAGGCGTGCACGCGCTGCTGTCTCATTGCCCAGCGCTGCCTCGAACAGTGCCGCGGCAATCTCGGGCATCGGCTGCTCGGGATACTGGGCGATATGCGTCTCCAGCATCGCCAGCAGGGGTTCGAGCTCGGCGCCGGCATCGATCGCCTGCTCGGCCAGGGTCGCCAGATTGCCATTGCCGCCACTGGCGGTGAGCATCAGGCGCTGCTCGAGCGCGGCCTGCCAGTCGCCTCGCTCGACTGCCAGGCGGGCGCGGATGATGCCGGGCTCGCTGGCGGACTCATCGAGTTGCTGCCAGCGTTCGGCGGCGCGCTCCAGCAGAGCTGGGTTGTCGGCGAAACGGGCCGCGAGCACAGCGCGTCGCGCCAGTTCCGGGTCATCGAAGTGACGGCTGGCGGCCAGATAGCCATTGGCGGCACGGGGATAGTCACCGCGCTGTCCGGCGAGTTCGGCGCTCAGCAGCTGATTGAGGCTGTCGGCATCGAGGCCCTGCTGGATGGGCGGCGCCGTGGCCAGCGGGTCGGGCTGCGCCATCAGGGGCGCGGAGTCGCTCATCGACTGACAGCCGGTCATGCCCAGCAGCAATCCGCCCACGACGCAGGACTTCCATCCGGCGCGCGGGCGACGGGGGGCATCAAGGCAGGCGTGCGCGTGCGGGGGGCTATGTTCAGCGGCAGTCGAAGCGTGCATGCAACCTCGCGTTTGTCAGTGGGAGCAGGATGAGGGAACGGGGCGGTCGAGCCGCAGGCCGGGTCATGCGCGCAGTGTGGCGCTGACGACGGCGTCGTGTCTCGCAGCATAACGGCTGGCGGCGAGCGGGGATAGCGTTGCCGATGCAAGCAAGTGGCATGACCCACCGGTCACCTCGTATGCCGACAGATACGCCGCGCGGGCTGATAGCGATAGCCTGCCAGCATCATGGAAAATCCTCATCGGCTGCGACATGCTGCGGGGTCGCGTGGTACAGACGCTGTGGTAGAATGAGCGCGCTAATATTACGATCTCAGCCGCTTCGGCAGCCCTGTGTGCCTTTATGTCAGCCGCCTTTGTCCCCATTGAGTCGACAGGTGTAAAGGCACCGAGCCTGCGCGGATTACCTGCTGTCCTGGCCTTGGCCTCGCGGCAGGCCAGCACCGAGAGCCGCCTGACATTGACGCCGATTCCTGCCGGCCAGACCCTGACGACTGACTCCATGACCCTTCTTGCCCTTGGCATCAATCACCGCACCGCCGCCGTTGACGTGCGCGAGCGCGTTGCTTTCACGCCTGCGCAGCTCGATGCCGCGCTGGGCGAATTGAAGCGCCTGCCGGCGGTCTCCGAAGCGGCGGTGCTGTCGACCTGCAACCGTACCGAGCTCTACTGCGTGACCAGCGATGGCGCCAAGTCGGTGCTCGAGTGGCTGGGGCGTTTTCATCGCCTGCCGGTGGAGGAGCTGTCGCGTTGCAGCTATCAGCACCTGGGAGAAGAGGCGGTACGCCACCTGATCCGTGTCGCGGTGGGGCTGGACTCGATGGTGCTGGGCGAGCCGCAGATTCTGGGCCAGCTCAAGGACGCCTATCAGTTCGCGCGCAACTCGGTGGGGCTGGGCGGTGAGCTCGAGCAGCTCTTCCAGCATATCTTCCAGGTCGCCAAGCAGGTACGTACCGAGACCGGTATCGGCGAGAACCCCGTCTCGGTGGCCTACGCCGCCGTCAGCATGGCCAGCCACATCTTCGATGACTTCTCGCGGGCCAATGCCCTGTTGATCGGTGCCGGCGAGACCATCGAACTCGTCGCGCGCCATCTCAAGGAAGCGGGCATCGCCAACCTGTGCATCGCCAACCGCACCGTATCGCGCGCCGAGCGTCTGGCCGATGAGCTGGGCGGGACCGCCATCGGCCTGGAAGGCATTCCGCATGCCCTCGAGAATGCCGATATCGTGATAGCCTCCACCGCTTCCCAGCTGCCGATTCTCGGCAAGGGCATGGTGGAACGCGCGCTCAAGAAGCGCCGCTACAAGCCGGTGTTCATGGTCGACATCGCCGTGCCGCGCGATATCGAGCCGCAGGTCGGTGACCTCGACGACGTCTTCCTCTATACGGTCGATGACCTGCAGGAAGTGATCGACGAGAATCGTCGCCACCGCGAGCTGGCCGCTGCCCAGGCAGAAGAGCTGATTCGCCAGGGCGTCAACGCCTGGTTGCACCTCAAGCGGGTGCGCAGTGGCGGCGAAGTCATCAAGCGCTACCGCAGCCATGGCGAGCAACTGCGCGCCGAATGCGAGGCGCAGGCGCTGGCGGAGCTCGATCAGGGACGCGACCCCCAGGAAGTGGTCGCGCAGCTGGCACGCCAGCTGGCCAATCGCTTCATGCATCACCCGACGCTGGCACTGCGCCAGGCCTCGGGAGACGATCGCCAGGATATTCTTCAGACGGCCCAGACGCTTCTGCTCGCGCCGGCTGATTCATCACAGGACCCTTCATGAAAGACAGCCTCATCACCAAGCTCGACACCTTCCATGACCGCTTCGAGGAGATCTCCGCACTGTTGTCGGAGCCCGAAGTGATCGGGAACCAGGCCAGGTTCCGCGACCTGTCGCGGGAGTATGCCGAGCTTGAGCCATTGATCGAGGCATGGCGCCGCCATCGCGGCCTGAACGAAGACCGTGACGCCGCGCTGGCGATGGTGGAGGACAGTGATCCCGAGATGCGCGACATGGCGCGAGAGGAAGTCCGCGATACCGATGCGGCGCTCGAGACGCTGGAAGCCGAGATCACCCAGCTGCTGATTCCGCGTGACCCGGATGACGGCGCCAACGTCTTCCTCGAGGTGCGCGCCGGTACGGGCGGTGACGAGGCGGCGCTGTTCGCCGGTGACCTGTTCAAGATGTATTCGCGCTACGCCGAGCTCAAGGGCTGGAAGGTCGAGACCGTCAGTGCCAGCCACGGCGAGCACGGCGGCTTCAAGGAAGTCATCGCCCGCGTGAAGGGCGAGGGCGTCTACTCGCGCCTCAAGTTCGAGTCCGGCGCGCACCGCGTGCAGCGCGTGCCCGCCACCGAATCCCAGGGGCGTATCCATACCTCGGCCTGCACCGTGGCGGTGATGCCCGAGGCCGATGAAGTCGGTGACGTCGACATCAATCCGGCCGACCTGCGCGTGGATACCTATCGCAGCTCCGGCGCCGGTGGTCAGCACGTCAATACTACCGACTCCGCGATTCGCATCACCCACCTGCCCACCGGCGTGGTGGTGGAGTGTCAGGACGAGCGCAGCCAGCACAAGAACCGTGCGCGCGCCATGTCACTGCTGGCGGCGCGCCTCAAGCAGGCCGCGGTGGACACCCAGGCACAGGCCACCTCCGATGCCCGTCGCAAGCTGGTCGGCTCCGGTGATCGCTCCGAGCGCATCCGGACCTACAACTTCCCGCAGGGGCGTCTGACCGATCACCGCATCAACCTGACGCTCTACAAGCTCAATGAAGTGATCGCCGGCCAGCTGGACGAAGTGATCGAGCCACTGGTGGTGGAATACCAGGCCGATCAGCTGACCGCACTGCAGGAGCAATAAGGTGAGAATCGATGTCACCCTGGCAGCCGCGACTGCCCGTCTGAGCGAGGCGGGCAGCGATTCTCCGCGTCTGGATGCCGAGTTGCTGCTGGGCGAGGTAATGGGACGAGAGCGCACCTGGTTCTACACCTGGGGCGATCGTGATCTCGAGAGCGAGGCCGGCGCCGAGGGCGTGGCACGTTTCGAGGCGCTGCTGGCGCGTCGCGCCGAGGGCCATCCCGTGGCACATCTGCTCGGGCGGCGTGAATTCTATGGCCTGACGCTGGCCTGTTCACCGGCCACACTGATTCCGCGCCCGGACACCGAGGTGATGGTGGAATGCGCGCTGGAACTGGCCGAGGCCACCAGCGGTAAGCTGCTGGATCTCGGCACCGGTACCGGTGCCATCGCGCTGGCCTTTGCGCGTCATCGCCCGCAGTGGCAGGTGCTGGGAGTCGATCTCATCGAGGAAGCCGTGCAGCTTGCACGCGACAATGCCGAGCGTCTGGCGATCGCCAATGCCGAATTCCGCCAAAGTGACTGGTTCAGTGCCGTCACCGAGAGCGGCTTTGCGCTGATTACCGCCAACCCCCCTTATCTGGCCGATGATGACCCGCATCTCGCGCTGGGCGATGTGCGCTTCGAGCCGCGCTCGGCGCTGGTCGCGGCCGAGGCAGGGCTGGCGGACTTCCTGCATCTGATCGCCACTGCGCCGCAGCACCTGGCCGCAGGCGGTCACCTGATGCTGGAGCATGGTCTCACCCAGGGCAATGAAGTGCGCGAGGCACTGCGTGCCGGCGGCTTCATCGACGTCGAGACCCTGGAAGACCTGGGCGGGCGCGAACGCATCACGCTGGGCAAGCTGACCTGATGCTCGCCGGGCACCGTCTAGCGGTGCCCGTGTAGTGGCGCCCGTGCGTGGTCCCCGCTGACATCCTCGCGCATGGCACCCCTGTAGTGCATTCCACCGTTTTCAGTGGAGTCTGCGTGGAATCCTCGTCACAGTGCCGCCAGTGAAGGCGTATCCCCTGTTGGCCGGGTATGATAGTAATGAACCTGCATGATTGGCATGGTCATCTGATAACCCCCTTGTTATCCGACGGCCTGACTGCACGGAAGCCAGGAGCACGGATGATCCTGCTGCAAGTCACCCTGCTGGGAAAACTATTACAATGAAAGCAAAATCACGCTCTCTGGACCGCATCGACCTCAAGATTCTGCGTTGCCTGCAAGAGAATGCTCGTATCTCCTATGTCGACCTCGCCTCGGAAGTCGGCCTTTCCACCACGCCGTGCCTGGAGCGCGTCAAACGCCTCGAGCGTGCCGGCGTCATCCGCGGTTACAAGGCGGTGCTCGACCCCAAGGCGCTCAAGGCCAATCTGTTGGTCTTCGTCGAGATCAGTCTCGAGACGCAGTCGCCGTCGGTGTTCGATGAATTCCGCCGCGCCGTCTCCAAGCTGCCGCAGATCCAGGAATGTCATCTGGTCTCTGGGCAGTTCGACTACATCCTCAAGTGCCGGATTCCGGAAATGTCCGCCTATCGTCAGCTGCTCGGCGATGTGGTGCTGACGCTGCCCGGCGTCAAGGAATCCAAGAGTTATGTGGTGATGGAAGAGGTCAAGGAGCAGTTCTCGCTGCATGTGCCCGATATCGAGGAGCTGGATGCCAAGTAATGGCAAGCCCTGCTGTTGCCAGGCAGGGCTCATGGCTTCTCACTTCATTTACCGATAGGCGGCTTTTCTCCCATGCAAGATTCGCAATTGCTGCGCTACTCGCGCCAGATCCTGCTCCCTCAGGTCGACATCGCCGGGCAGCAGCGCCTGTTGGCGGCGCGGGTTCTGGTGATCGGGGCGGGTGGCCTGGGCTGCCCTGCGGCGTTGTATCTGGCAGCCGCAGGGGTTGGCACCCTGGTGGTCGCCGATGATGATCATGTCGAGCTGTCCAATCTTCAGCGCCAGATCGCCCACGGCGATGCCGATATCGGTCAGTCCAAGTCAGCTTCATTGAAGGCGTCTGTTCTGGCGATCAATCCTGAGGTCGAGGTGATCGCATTGGCTGAGCGTCTCGAGGGTGAGGCACTGGCCGAGCAGGTCGCGGCGGCAGATGTGGTGCTTGATTGCACGGATCGCTTCAGTTCACGTTTCCCGATCAATGCCGCCTGCGTCACGGCAGGTACTCCGTTGGTCTCCGGCGCTGCCATTCGTTTCTCCGGTCAGCTGGCAGTCTTCGATCGCCGTGATCCAGAAGCGCCATGTTACGGCTGCCTGTATCCGCCTGATGAGCTGGGGGATGAGGAGCTGACCTGCGCTGAAAGTGGCGTCATCGCACCGCTGGTCGGCATCATCGGCGCCTTCCAGGCATTGGAGGCCCTCAAGCTGATCAGCGGTGCAGGCAGTGTGCATCGCGGCCTGGCGACCTTCGATGGTCTGACCGGTGAGTGGCGACGCATGGGCCTCAAGCGCGACCCCGGCTGCCAGGTGTGTGGCGGTGGTGAGCCTGCATAGGCGGCTGCTGATTGCCGTTCGATAGAGCATGAAAAAGCCCCCAGCGTCGTGATGACGGTGGGGGCTTTTTTCATTCAGCGACTGATGGACAGGCTCAGCTGAGGCTATCCAGCTTGTCTTTCAGCACCTTGTTGACCTGTTGCGGATTGGCGGTGCCGCGCGAGGCCTTCATCACCTGACCGACGAAGAAGCCGATCATCTTGCCACGCTTGTCCGGTTCGGCTTCCTGATACTGGGTCACCTGGGCCGGGTTGTCGGCGATCACCTGATCGACCACGGCTTCGATGGCACCGGTGTCGGTGACCTGCTTGAGGCCGCGTGACTCGATGATCTCGTCGGCGCTCTTGCCTTCGCCATCCCACAGTGCAGCGAACACCTGCTTGGCGGCCTTGCCGTTGATGGTCTCATCGACGATGCGCTTGATCAGGCCACCCAGCTGGGCCGCGGAGACCGGGCTGACGGTGATGTCGAGGTTTTCCTTGTTGAGACGACCGGCCAGCTCGCCCTGCACCCAGTTGGCGGCCTGCTTGGCGTCGCCGCAGACATCCTTCACTTCCTCGAAGAAGTCGGCCATCTCGCGGCTGGCGGACAGCACGCTGGCGTCATAGGCGGACAGGCCCAGTTCGCTTTCGAAACGGGCGCGTTTCTCGGCCGGCAGTTCCGGCAGGGTCTGGCGCAGGTGTTCGATGTAGGCCTCGTCCACTTCCACCGGCAGCAGGTCCGGGCACGGGAAGTAGCGGTAATCGTTGGCTTCTTCCTTGGTGCGCATGCTGCGCGTCTCGTCGGCGTCCGGATCATACAGGCGGGTTTCCTGCACGACCTTGCCGCCGTCCTCGATCAGCTCGATCTGACGCTCCACCTCGAAGTGGATGGCGCGCTCGATGAAGCGGAAGGAGTTGACGTTCTTGATCTCCGCGCGGGTGCCGAAGGCTTCCTGACCCTTGGGGCGCACCGAGACATTGACATCACAACGCAGGGAGCCTTCGGCCATGTTGCCGTCGGAGATGCCCAGGTAGGTGACGATGGCGTGGATCGCCTTCACGTAGGCCACCGCTTCCTTGGCGGAACGCATGTCCGGCTCGGAGACGATTTCCAGCAGCGGCGTGCCGGCACGGTTGAGGTCGATACCGGTCATGCCCTGGAAGTCTTCGTGCAGCGACTTGCCGGCATCTTCCTCGAGGTGGGCGTGGTGGATGCGGATCGACTTGCGCGTGCCATCTTCCAGAAGGATCTCGAGCACGCCAGGGCCGACGATGGGCTGATCCATCTGGCTGGTCTGGTAGCCCTTGGGCAGATCCGGGTAGAAGTAGTTCTTGCGCTCGAACACCGAACGGCCGGCCACGGCGGCATCGACGGCGAGGCCGAAGCGCACGGCCATGGCCACGGCCTGCTCGTTGAGCACCGGCAGGGTGCCCGGCAGGCCGAGGTCCACGGCGCTGGCCTGGGTGTTGGGCTCGGCACCGTAGGTGGTGGAAGAGCCGGAGAAGATCTTTGACTGGGTGGCGAGCTGAGCGTGAACCTCAAGCCCGATTACGACTTCCCATTGCATCAGGCTTGCTCCTGTCCGAATTCCGGGCGCTGGCGGTGCCAGTCGGTGATTTGCTGGAACTGGTGCGCGACGCCCAGCAGGGTCTGCTCACCGAAGTGCGGGCCGAGGATCTGCAGGCCCACCGGACGCTTGCCTGCCAGGCCGGCCGGCACGCTGATGCCCGGAATGCCCGCCAGGTTGATGGCGATGGTGTAGAGATCCTGCAGGTACATGGACAGCGGGTCCTTGTGCGCGCCGAGATCGAACGCCGGGGTCGGTGCCGCCGGGCCCATCAGTACATCGACCTGGTCGAAGGCATCGAGGAAGTCCTGGCGGATCAGGCGACGCACCTTCTGGGCCTTGATGTAGTAGGCATCGAAGAAGCCTTCGGACAGGGTGTGCGTGCCGATGATGATGCGACGCTTCACCTCGTCGCCGAAGCCTTCCTCGCGGGTGCGCTTGTAGAGGTCTTCCAGGTCCTGCGGGTCCTTGCAGCGATGGCCGAAGCGCACGCCGTCGTAACGCGACAGGTTGGAGGAGGCCTCGGCCGGTGCGATCACGTAGTAGGTCGGGATGGCCAGGTGGGTATGCGGCAGCGAGATTTCCTGCACGCTGGCACCGGCATCCTCGAAGACCTTGATCGCGGCACGCACGGAAGCTTCGACTTCCTCGGACAGGCCTTCGCCGAAGTATTCCTTCGGCAGGCCGATCTTCAGCCCCTTGAGGTTGTAGTCCAGTCCTTCGACGTAATCCGGCACGCCACGTACCACGCTGGTGGAGTCGCGCGGGTCGGCGCCGGCGATCACGTTCATCAGGCGCGCGCAGTCTTCGGCGGAGCGGGCCATCGGGCCGCCCTGATCGAGGCTGGAGGCGTAGGCGATCATGCCGTAACGCGAGACGCGACCGTAGGTCGGCTTGAGGCCGGTGATGCCACAGAAGGCGGCCGGCTGGCGGATGGAACCGCCGGTGTCGGTGCCAAGGGCGGCCGGCGCAAGGCCAGCGGCGACGGCGGCGGCACTGCCGCCGGAGCTGCCGCCCGGGACGGCGGACAGATCCCACGGGTTCTTGACGGCGCCGTAGTGGCTGTTCTCGTTCGAGGAGCCCATCGCGAACTCATCGAGGTTGGTCTTGCCGAGAATCACCACGCCTTCGGCCTTGAGCTTCTCGATCACGGTGGCGTCGTAGGGCGCGACGAAGTTGTCGAGCATCTTCGAGCCGCAGCTGGTGCGCACACCTTCGGTGCAGAAGATGTCCTTGATGGCCATCGGCACGCCGGTCAGCGCGGCGGCATTGCCAGCGGCACGGCGTGCATCGGCGGCATCCGCATCACGCAGCGCGTCTTCGCGGCACAGGGTGATGTAGCTGTTGAGCTCGCCGTCGAGGCGTTCGATACGGGCCAGGAAGGCTTCCGTCAGCTCGCGGCTGGTGTATTCGCCGGCCTCCAGGCCTTGCGCCAGCTCACTGAGCGTCTTGTCATGTAGTGCAATGGACGATGACATGTTCGATTCCATCAGTGCAGACGATGCGCCGGGCATCGTCCGCAGAAATTCCGGGGCGGACGGGGCGTGCCGCGTGACGTGGTATCCGATGGCAGCCGGTCACGATGCGTGAGCGACCTGCCAGGCGAGATCACTCGACGACGCGCGGAACCAGATACAGACCCTGCTCTGTGGCCGGGGCCACCTGCTGAAAACGCTCGCGCTGATTCGATTCGGTGATTTCGTCGGCGCGCAGGCGTTGCGTGGCTTCCAGCGGGTGTGCCAGCGGTGCGACGCCGTCGGTATCGACCTGTTGCAGCTGGTCGACCATGGCGAGAATCCGGTCGAGATCCTCGACGTAGGCTTCGGCATCCTGCGAGGCAAGACCCAGGCGTGCGAGGTGAGCGGCACGCAGCACATCTGAATGTTCAAGGGCCATTGAAGTTTCCCTGTCTTGGCTTCGAGAGGCTTGAGGTGACGGCAGGAGTCGGAGACGACCACGCGGAATCGGACTGGCGCGAGGTGCGCGAAAAGCCGAATTCGAAAATTGTGGTGTCCCGGCAAACCCGATGCCCGTTACCCTGTAAAACAGCGCGCTTTGCAGCGATGGAGCAATCTGTCGCCGAATGCGCCGTTACAGTGTGATTCGGCGTGAAATGTACCACATCTGCGTCGCTCTGGCAGGCGTGTCAGCTTGCCGCCATGGGGTGGCAATGGTACCGTTCGCGTCTGCACAGGGTTCCGGTCTGGACTAGGTGATCAACTTCCATGTTTAAACGTTTACGTGGGCTGTTCTCGAGCGATCTGTCGATCGATCTGGGTACTGCCAACACGCTTATTTATGTGCGCGGTCGCGGTATCGTGCTCGACGAGCCCTCAGTCGTGGCCATTCGCCAGTCCGGGAATGCCCGCAGTGTGGCGGCCGTCGGTGCCGATGCCAAGCGCATGCTGGGGCGTACCCCCGGCAATATCACGGCCATCCGTCCGATGAAGGACGGCGTCATCGCCGACTTCACCGTTACCGAACAGATGCTCCAGCATTTCATCCGCAAGGTGCATCAGAGCACCTTCCTGACACCCAGCCCTCGTGTGCTGGTGTGTGTGCCGTGCATGTCGACCCAGGTCGAGCGTCGCGCCATCAAGGAATCGGCCGAAGGGGCCGGCGCGCGTGAGGTCTACCTGATCGAGGAGCCGATGGCTGCCGCGATCGGTGCGGGCCTGCCGGTGGAAGAGGCGATGGGCTCCATGGTGGTCGATATCGGTGGTGGTACCACTGAAATCGCCATCATCTCGCTCAACGGCGTGGTCTATTCCGAATCCGTGCGTATCGGCGGTGACCGCTTCGACGAAGCCATCACCTCCTATGTGCGTCGCCATTACGGCAGCCTGATCGGTGAGGCGACGGCCGAGCGCATCAAGGAAGAGATCGGTTGTGCCTACCCGGGTGGCGAGCTGCGCGAGATCGACGTGCGCGGCCGCAACCTGGCCGAGGGCATTCCGCGTTCCTTCACGCTCAACTCCCACGAGATTCTCGATGCGCTGCAGGAACCGCTGGCGGCCATCGTCTCGGTGGTCAAGAGCGCGCTCGAGCAGTCTCCGCCGGAGCTGGCCTCCGACATCGCCGAGCGCGGCCTGGTGCTGACCGGTGGTGGTGCGCTGCTGCGTGACATCGACAAGCTGATCGCGGAAGAGACGGGCCTGCCGGTGATCATCGCCGAAGACCCGCTGACCTGCGTGGCGCGTGGTGGTGGCAAGGCGCTGGAAATGATCGATCAGCACACCTTCGAGCTGCTGTCGAGCGATTGACCTCGTCCGGGGCCGGGCATGCTGTGTGCTGTACGGCTGGTCCCGGCCTGTCGGAGGAAGTGCTATCAAACCCCTGTTCACGCGTGGCCCCGTGCCCGGCTACCGCATGCTGTTGTGCGCGGTGCTGTCACTCGCGCTGATGTTTGCCGAAGATCGCTTCAGCTGGATGGTCGATGTGCGCGCCAGCATGGCGACGCTGGTATCGCCCGTGCAGTGGGTCGTCAGCTTGCCGACGGAAGGCATCAGCTGGGGCGCGCTGGTGTTTGCCGACCAGCAGGAGCTGGCCGACGAGAATCGCGCGCTGCGCGAACAGCTGCTCAATCTGTCCAGCCGTGTGCAACGCATGGCGAGCCTGACCTCCGAGAATACGCGCCTGCGCGAATTGCTCAATGCCGGGCAGCGTAGCGACATCCCCTATATCACCTCCCAATTGCTGACCCTCGATGCTGACCCGTTCTCCCACCGCATGGTGGTGGACCGCGGCGAGCAGGATGGCGTGCGCATCGGCTTGCCGGTACTCGATGCCTATGGCCTCGTCGGCCAGGTCATCTCCACCTCGGCCTACAACAGTCGCGTGCTGATGATCAGTGATGCCAGCCACGCCGTGCCGGTGGAGATCAATCGCAATGGCCTGCGCTTCATCGCTCAGGGCAGCGGCAAGATCGATCAGGTCGATGTGCTGCATGTGCCGGACACCGCCGACATTCGTGTCGGTGATCTGCTGGTGACTTCCGGACTGGCGCTGCGCTTTCCGCGCGGCTTGCCGGTGGCACGTGTCACCGAGGTCTACCATGATCCCGGCAAGCCGTTCGCCCGCGTGAGTGCCGAGCCCATCGCGCAGCTGGAGCGTTCGCGCAACTTCCTGATCCAGATGCCGCCGCCGGTGGACACCGACAACCTGTATGTCGATGACAGCCTCGATGAGTTGCCGCGCGACAACCTGGCGGCGCCCAGACCCGAGGGTGACGACGCCGCACAAGGCTCCGCCGAGGATGCGGCAGACGCACAGGCACCCACCGATGCTGCCGGGGAGAACAACTGATGGCCTTTCGTCCCCAGACCACCTTGCTGTGCTGGTTCTCGCTGCTGCTGGCGCTGTGTCTGCAGGTCATGCCATTGCCGGATGTATGGCTGATCTGGCGGCCCCAGTGGCTGGGTCTGATGCTGGTCTACTGGTGCATCGTCTCGCCGCAGAGTGTCGGAGTCTTCCACGGCTTCCTGTTCGGGCTGGCGCTGGATGTCCTGCAGGGCGCACCGCTGGGGCACAACGCCCTGGTGCTGTCGCTGACAGCCTTCATGGGTGTGCTGCTCTATCAGCGCATTCGCGCCTACTCGCTGTTGCAGCAGGCGTTGCTGGTGATCGTGGTGCTGGGCATCGCGCAGTTGCTGGATCAATGGCTGCGCAGTCTGTTCGGTGCCGGCCCCGTCAGCCTGTCGTTCCTGCTCTCGGCGGTCATCGGCGGCGCACTGTGGCCGTGGCTCTATACTCTGCTGCAGATGCTGCGTCGGCGGGTCGCGGCCTGAGTGCCACTGGCACGTCGCTAGCGCTTCTTGTCAGCTTCCAAAAGCCGCCTACGGGCGGCTTTCTGGTACTTGTCAGCCATGTTTCTCTTCACGAGGTCTCCATGTCATCCAGTTCAAGGTCATCCACTTCCAGGCCATCCACACCTGACACCGCAAGCCCCACTTCCTCACTCTTTGCGAACTCTGACGCCGCGGGGCAGCGCAAAGTGATGTCTCAGGGCGTTGTTCAACAGGGCGTTGCTCAACAGGGCGCTGCTCATGCGGAATTGATTCTGGCCTCGGGGTCGCCGCGTCGTCGTGACCTGCTGGCCAGTATCGGCATCCAATGTGAGGTGGCGCCGGTGGATATCGATGAGACGCCGCAGGCCAATGAGTCGCCGGAGCATTACGTGCTGCGTCTGGCGCGGGAGAAGGCGCAGGCCGGTTTCGCGGCCCTGGCGCAGCGGACGGCAGGCCAGACGGCGGGGCGGCGAGTGCTCGGCGCGGATACCGCGCTGGCACTGGATGGGCGCATTCTCGGCAAGCCGCGTGATGAGGCCGATGCGCGCGAGATGCTGCTCAGCCTGTCGGGGCGCAGCCATCAGGTGCTCAGTGGCGTGGCGCTGTGTCATGGCGACGCCGGGCGCGACTTGCGCTGCGCGAGCGAGCTGGTCGAGAGCCGCGTGACTTTCCGCACCATCACCCCAGAGGAGGCTGCGCGCTACTGGGCGACCGGTGAGCCGGCTGACAAGGCGGGGGGCTACGCCATCCAGGGACTCGGCGCCGTCTTCGTCAGTCATCTCGAGGGCAGTTACAGCGCCGTGGTCGGGCTGCCGCTGCATGAGACCGCAGAGCTTCTGAGCAAGGCGGGCGTTCAGCCCTGGCAACCGCTCTGACGGGCGATGTTCTGCACTGCGTCAGTCGGGTGTCGAGACGGCACTCCAGCGCCATCGCGAAGGACGATGGCTTGCGTGCGTGGCACAAAATACCCGTTGCAGGAAATCCTTAGTCGATAGATCACAGCCGGGGGCTCCCTTGCTATGTCATAATCGCAAGCAACGACTTTACAAGGACTTGCGCTATGAGCGGCGAGGTATTGATCAACCTGACACCGATGGAGACCCGCGTGGCGGTGGTCGAGAACGGTGTCCTGCAGGAAGCCTTCATCGAACGCAGCGGGCGACGCGGCATCGTCGGCAACATCTACCGTGGCAAGGTGGTGAGAGTGTTGCCCGGCATGCAGGCGGCCTTCATCGACATCGGTCTCGAACGGGCCGCCTTCATCCATGCCCAGGAAGTCATGCCGGCGCATACGCCGCATGACGAGCAGCTCTCGATCCGCGAGCTGCTCAGCGAAGGCCAGCCACTGGTGGTGCAGGTCACCAAGGACCCCATCGGCACCAAGGGCGCCCGGCTGACCACGCATCTGTCGGTGCCGTCACGCTATCTGGTCTACATGCCGGACTCGCCGCATACCGGCGTGTCGCAGCGCATCGAGAGCGATGCCGAGCGTGACCGCCTCAAGGAGCTCACCGAGCAGTGCCTGACGGCGCTGGACCCCGAAGCCCCCGGCGGCTTCATTCTGCGCACGGCGGCCGAAGGCATCAGCGAGGCCGAGCTCAAGCAGGACATGCACTTCCTGCTGCGCCTGTGGCGCAAGGTCAGCGAGCGACGCCTGACCGCCGCCGTGCCCAGCGTGATCTATGATGATCTGCCACTGTTCATGCGCACGCTGCGCGACGTGATGCGTGACGAGATCGAGCGCGTGCGCATCGACTCGCGTGAGAACTTCATCCGGCTCAAGGAATTCGCCAGCGAGTTCATGCCGGACATGGAAGGGCGCATCGAGTATTACCCCGGCGAGCGGCCGATCTTCGATCTGTTCAGTGTCGAGGATGAGCTGCACAAGGCGATGGGCCGCAAGGTGCAGCTCAAGAGTGGCGGCTATCTGGTGATCGACCAGACCGAGGCGATGACCACCATCGACGTCAACACCGGCGGTTTCGTCGGCCATCGCAACCTCGAAGAGACCATCTTCAAGACCAACCTCGAGGCGGCGACCGCCATCGCGCGCCAGCTGCGCCTGCGCAATCTCGGCGGCATCATCATCATCGACTTCATCGACATGGAAGAGACCGAGCACCAGCGCCAGGTGCTGCGCGTGCTCGAGAAGTCGCTGGAGCGTGATCACGCCAAGAACAAGATGACCGGCGTGACCGAACTGGGCCTGGTGCAGCTGACGCGCAAGCGCACGCGCGAGAGCCTGGAGCAGGTGCTGTGCGAGGCCTGCCCTACCTGTCAGGGGCGCGGTACCCTCAAGACACCGGAGACGGTCTGCTACGAGATATTCCGCGAGATCATGCGCGAAGAGCGCGCCTACAGCCCGGATACCTACATGGTGCTGGCCTCACAGAACGTGGTCGATCGCCTGCTGGACGAGGAATCCGCGGCCGTGGCGGACCTCGAGAGCTTCATCGGCAAGACCATCCGCTTCCAGGTCGAGGCGCATTACACCCAGGAGCAGTACGATATTGTGCTCATGTGATCTGTCAGCCGCCGCGCCTGCGATGATGCCGGGAGTCGCGTTATCCACATCGTGAGTCAGTCCTGTTCGGAGAACCACCAGTGACCCGTTCTACCTCACAAGAGGCGGCACGTTCTACCTCGCAAGAGGCGGTGCAGGAGGGCGTCGAAGACGCCCCGTCTTCGTCAGCTGCGACGCCAGCGCCACCCTCGCGTGGGCGGCGCTGGGCGCGCGGGCTGTTGATGGCGCTCGCGGTGCTGCTGGCGGTGCTGGCCATCCTGATCGGGGGGCTGCGCTGGTGGTTGACCACGCTGGACTCGCGCAGTGAGTCCATCAGTGACTTCATTGCCACCCAGACCCACTCCAATGTGGGGATGTCATCGCTTGAAGGCCGCATGGATCACCTTGATCCGGCCATCAAGCTGTCGGGTCTCAACCTCTTTCGACCCAACGAGATGCAGGCGGCGCCGCTGTTGAGCGTGTCCCACCTGGAAACCCGTCTCGATGTGCTTTCCTCCCTGCGCCATCTGGCGCCTGTCTTTGATCGCGCCACCGCCACCGGCGTCATCGTGCACCTGTACCAGCGCGAAGATGGCAACTGGGGCTGGCCGGGGCCGCCGCGTCCTCCCGAAGCGCTCGAACCCGAAGGACAGATGAGCCTTGCGCAGACGGAGCAGGGGCTGGCGCTGCTGGCACGGCAGCGTGTGCGGCTCGAGGACGTGCGCCTGGTGCTGCATGGTCGCAACGATACCCTCAACCTGAATGCCGCCGAGCTGCTGCTGTCGGGAGAAGGCGATCGCGCGCATCTGGAGGGCCAGTTGCGGGTCGGGGAATCGCCTCAGGCCGGTGTCAGCGCCGTGCTGGAGGTGCTGCCGGGAGATGACGGCCTCGCCGACTACTCGGCCCAGCTGCAGGTGGAGCTGGACGCCGGAGCGCTGGCGAGTGTCGGGCGCCTGATGGGCGAGCGCGACAGCCTGATGCTGCGCGACGCCGATGGCAACGCGACGCTGTGGGCGCGCTGGCGTGATGCGCGACTGGAAGATGCTCGTCTGCGTCTCGATCTCAATCGCCTGACGCTGGATCACCATGGCGCCCAGCTGGCGCTCAAGGACATTCATGCGCGTGGCCAGTGGCTGCGCGACCTGGCGGGCAGTGATCGCTGGCAGGCCTGGCTCAATCAGATCTCGGTCGGCGCCACGCAACTCGATGACGCCCCGGCGGCCGGCGCCCCGGTGGCCGGCACTCCGGTGGCCGACAGTGACGGCCAGACGCCGCAAGCGGCGTCATCGCCAGAAGTCTCCGCGGCGCTTGCCAGTCTGCCCGAGCGTATTTCGCTGTCGGGGGATCTCGCCGAGGGCAGCGTGTCGCTGGTCACCAGCAGTTTCGATCTGGAGAAGGTGGCGCGCTGGCGCAACGTGCTGGCGCTCGGCGAGCTGGGCGATGTGCTCGAGTCTCTCGATCCGCGTGGCACGGCCACCGGCCTCTCCCTGTCGCTGGCCGGGATCGGCCTCGATACCCCGCTGACCATGAAGCTGGCGCTGGGCCTGACCGGCGCCGAGGTGGAACCCTGGCAGGGCGCTCCGGGACTCGGTCCCCTGGCGGCCTGGGTCACCGCGCAGAGCCTTGATGAAGGCGGCATCGCGAGCCGGATCGCGTTTCGTGGCGACCCGGGCATGCGCTTCCACTTCCCCGAGGTCTTCGGCGACGGCTGGCAGCTCGAGGCTGCCGACGGGGTGGTCGAGGTCAAGGTCGATGACAGTGGCAGCAGCGTCTCGGGGCATGACCTGCATATCCAGCGCGCTGGCGCCGATGTGACGGGCGGCTTCGGCCTGCAGATTCCCGCAAAGGACCATGATCGCTTCCAGCTGGATCTCGAGATGCGCGACGTGAATGCCCGCAGCATTCCGCTGGCCTCCTGGTTGCCGATGAAGGTACTGGACCCGGCGCTGAGCGAGTGGTTGACGCGCGATGTCGCGGGGCAGGTCTCCGAGGGCAGCCTGCATCTCACCCAGGTGTGGGATGACGATAATGGCGAAAATGGCTATGGCCCCGGCGATGCGATGGACCTTGAGCTTGCCATCGAGGATGGGCGACTCGGTTATGCCGAGGGCTGGCCTGCGCTGGAGGGCGTGAAGGGCAACCTCGCGCTGCATGACAACACGTTGAGTGCCACGGTCGCGGCGGCACACTCTCAGCCGGTCACGGCGCTGGGCAGTGCAGCGCCCCTGGCGGTGCGTCAGGCCGACGTCGACATGCAGGACAACACCTTGAAGATTCAGGGTGACGTGACCGGCAGCGTCGAGGCGCTGTTCGATCTGCTCTCGCATGCGCCGCTGGAAGATACCGCTGCGCTGATCGCCGAATGGCAGGGCAAGGGCTCGGTGGATGCGACGATGGATATCCGCGTGCCGCTGGAGGACGCTGAGCAGACGCACATCACGGCGGCGGGCAAGGTCGGCGAGCGCCAGGCAGCGACGCTGGCCTTCCCGGGGCCGGGCATCGAGGTTGACGGTATTCGCGGGCCGCTCGAGTTCGTGCATGACCCATCGCGCCCCGAGGGACGCCGTGAACAGTTGACCGGCAACCTCTCCGGCAAGCTGTTCGGCGGTGCGGTCAAGGCGGCGCTCAACATCGGGCAGGCAGATTCAAGCAGCAAGGGCGCGATCACCTTCGACGGCAAGGCACCATTGGCACCGGTGCTGGGCTGGCTGGGCGCGCCCGAGCACCTGATCGGCGATGCCGCCGAGAACACCCGGGCCGCCTTGCAGGACGGCGAGACGCCGCGCGCGCTGGGCGGCGAGTTCAACTACCAGGCGCGCCTGATGCTGCCGGATGACGGCGCCAGTCTGGCGCTCTCGAGTGACCTCAAGGGAGTCGCCATCAATCTGCCGGCACCCTTTGGCAAGACGCGCGATCAGGCGGCTCCGCTGGCGGTGGATATCGGGCTCGCGGAGGGTGGCGGCGATGTGCGCCTCGACAATCGCGCCCGCGCACGCTGGAAAGGCGGCAATACGCGAGACGATGGCAGCACGGTGCCGATGACGGGGCAGTTGTGGCTGGAACGTTGGCCGAGTGACCCGCAGTGGCCCACCCAGACCGGCTGGGACATCGCCTGGCGCACGCCGACCCTCGCCCCCGAGCTCTGGAAGCCGTGGGCGGGAGCGCTCTCCGGTGAAGGTGGCGCGAGTGGAGAGGGCAGCGCGAGTGGTGAGGGCAGCGACGCGGAGCAGAGCGACCCCCTGCGTGCCTTGTCACGCCTGCGCGTTGCCACCGATTGCCTGATGATCCAGTCCCGGTGTACGGGGCCGATGACGCTGGAGGCCGCGCCGCGCCAGAGCTCGCAGCAGCAAGGGCTGGGGCTGGCCGCGACGCTGGATGGTCAGCTCGCCAGTGGCGAGCTGGTGTGGCAGTCAGGCGCCGCGCGACCGCTGATTCTGGATCTGGACACCCTGAATCTCGATGCCCTGTGGCCCGCGGATGCCGAGCAGGAGACGCAGACCGCCAGTGCGCCAGGCAACTTTACCGAGGCTATCGATGTCGGCATCGAGCCGACGCCGTATCCCGCCGAGCTTGCCGACCTGCCCGCGGGCAGTCTGCGTCTGGCACACCTCATCTGGCGCGATCAGCAGCTGGGGCCGATCAGTGCCGACTGGACCGCCGACAGCCAGCAGCTGGTGGTGTTGCCGCTCTCCATCACGCTGGGCAATATCACCGCGGTGGGCAACATCACTTGGGAGGATGCCGGCGCCAACAGTCTGACGCGCGCTCGCCTGTCCGCCGATGGCAGTGATCTGGGCGGGTTGCTCGAGCGTCTCTCCCAGCCGCGCGGCATCGAGGCGGACCGCGCCCGGGCCGAGGTCAAGCTGGCCTGGCCCGGCGCGCCGCAGGACTTTGCCCTGTCGCGCTCCAATGGTCGCGTCGAGATCAAGCTGGATGACGGACGCTTCCTGAATCTGGGCTCGACCTCCGCCCGCCTGCTGGGGCTGGTCAATGTGGATAACCTGCTGCGCCGCCTGTCGCTGGACTTCTCTGACGTCACCGACAAGGGGACGGCCTTCGACAAGGTGCGCGGCGCAGCGACGCTCTTCGATGGGCGGCTGGAAAGCGATGGCCCCTTGCGTATCGAGGCGCCGTCCACCACCGTGACACTCAACGGGCAGGTCGATCTGCTTCGCGGTACCCTTGATCAACGCATGGCCATCACGGTGCCGGTCAGCCAGAACCTTCCGCTGGCCGCCGTGCTGGCAGGCGCACCCGCCGTGGGCGGGGCGCTGTTCGTGGCCGACAAGATCTTCGGCCGCTTCATCGACAAGGTGACGCAAATTCACTATCGGGTATCAGGCCCCTGGGGCGACCCGAACATTACTCTGGAAAGTGCCGAATGACGCAAAATGCGAGTTCCGGTCGCGTGCTCGACGATGCCGCGGCCCTGTTGCTGACCCCGGGCGGGCTCAGCCTGGATGATCTGGATGCTGGCCTGGCACATGCCATGGGCCCGGGCACCGACTATGCCGACCTCTACTTCCAGCGTATCTGGCAGGAGAGCTGGGTGCTGGAAGACGGCGTCGTCAAGGACGCCAGCTACAACATCGATGGTGGCGTGGGCGTACGCTCACTGGCGGGGGAAAAGACCGGCTTCGCGTACTCCAATCAGATCGATGCCGCCGCGCTTGCCGACACTGGCCGTACTGCAGCGGGTATCTCGCGCAGCGGCAGCAGCGGCACGGTCGCGCGCTCGATCATCACCGAGGCACCGTCCTTCTATGCGGGCATCGACCCGCTGAATGGCCTGAGCGCCGAGGACAAGGTCGCGATGCTCAAGGAAG
Organism: Cobetia sp. MC34; assembly: GCF_018340035.1. Taxonomy (NCBI): domain Bacteria; kingdom Pseudomonadati; phylum Pseudomonadota; class Gammaproteobacteria; order Oceanospirillales; family Halomonadaceae; genus Cobetia; species Cobetia sp. MC34. Next base: position 269,461 of record NZ_JADPPY010000001.1, on the reverse strand, counting down.
CGGACCGCATCGCGCGCAGCCTTGACCCGTCCATCAGTCAGGTGTCGGCCTCGCTGTCGGCGCTTTACGAGGTGGTGATGGTGCGTGCCAGCGATGGCACCCTCGCCGCGGACCTGCGTCCGCTGGTGCGTTTCAACATCAGCGTGATCGCGGTGCGCAATGGCCGTCGCGAGCGTGGCAGTGCCGGTGGCGGTGGTCGTTTCCCGCTGACCCGTCTGCGCGATGAGAATGTCGCCGAGCGATACGCGCGTGAAGCCGTGCGCCAGGCGCTGGTCAATCTCGAGGCCATCGATGCACCGGCCGGTCAGATGCCGGTGGTGCTGGGCAACGGCTGGCCGGGCGTGCTGCTGCACGAGGCGGTCGGTCATGGTCTGGAAGGTGACTTCAACCGCAAGGGCAGCTCTGCCTTCTCGGGCCGCATGGGTGAGCAGGTCGCGGCACGCGGCGTCACCGTGGTCGATGATGCGACCCTGGCCGATCGCCGTGGCTCGCTGTCCGTCGATGACGAAGGCACCCCGGGGCAGTACACGCCGCTGATCGAGGACGGCATCCTCACCGGCTACATGCAGGACAAGCTCAATGCCCGCCTGATGGGCATGGCGCCGACGGGCAATGCGCGGCGTGAGTCCTTCGCGCACCTGCCGATGCCGCGCATGACCAATACCTACATGCTGGGTGGCGATCGCGATCCGCAGGAGATCATCAAGAGCGTCAAGCGTGGCATTTACGCGGTCAGCTTCGGCGGTGGTCAGGTCGACATCACCTCCGGGCGTTTCGTGTTCTCCGCCAGCGAAGCCTATCTGATCGAAGACGGCAAGGTGACCACGCCGGTCAAGGGCGCGACCCTGATCGGCAACGGGCCGGAAGCCATGGGCCGCGTCTCGATGATCGGCAACGACCTGGAGCTGGATACCGGTGTCGGCGTGTGTGGCAAGGACGGCCAGTCCGTGCCCGTCGGTGTCGGTCAGCCGACGCTGAAGCTCGATGAGCTGACGGTCGGCGGCACGCAATCCTGAGCGGGTCGCGTTCACAATGAAGCGATGAATACGATGACACCGCCATGGCAGGGCCATGGCGGTGTCGAGGAAGCGCTTGAGGATCAGCTCGTCAGAGCAGTGCGAAAGTGGCAGGACCCGTGTCAGAGGTCGAGTTCGGCCCGCAGCAGCTTGAAGAGCTTCTTGGCGCTGTTGGGCTGTTTGCCGGCGTCACGTTCGGCACGCGCATTGCGGATCAGCTGACGCAGGGCCTGACGGTCCACGTGAGGGTAATCCTCGACGAAGATCACGAAGGCTTCATCGTCGTCCAGCAGGCGATCGCGCCAGCGTTCGAGACGCTGGAAGGAAGCATCGCGACGCACGTTCTGCTGCTCCATGGCTTCGAAGACGGCACGCACGGCGTCCAGGTCTTCCTTGCGCATCAGCTTGCCGACGTACTGCATGTGGCGACGCAGGCCTTCGTGACTACGAATGCGATGGGTCTCCTCGATGGCGGCCAGCATGTCGTCAGAGAGCGGGAACTTGGCGCGCTGGCCTTCCGGCAGATCGATGATCTTCTTGCCCAGCGCCTGCAGCTCGATCATCTCGCGCTTCAACTGGGACTTGCTGGGGCGCTCGACGAGCTCCTCGGGTCTTTCTTTACGCATGCCAATTCCAATGAGTCGGGGAAATTTGCGGCAGTATAGCACTGCCGGGCCCCCGTCTCCTCAGAAGGAGAACAACATGAGCCAGGCCTTTGATGCCGTTGCTCAGCAACAACTGCTCGAGCGTCGCGTCAGCGAAGCTCTCGAGCTTGCCCGCAGCCTGGGTGCCGACGCCTGTGAGGTCGGTGCCAGCGTCGATCAGGGTGTCAGCATCTCGGTGCGTGACGGCGAAGTCGAGACTGTCGAACTGTCGCGTGACCAGGGCATCGGCGTGACCGTCTATCTCGGCAATCGCAAGGGCAGCGCGACATCTTCCGATGCCGGCAGCGACTCGATTCGTGCCGCGGTCGAGAAGGCGGTCTCCATCGCGCACTATACCGGCGAAGACAGTTTTGCCGGTCTGGCGCCGGCCGAGCTGATGGCCACCGACTTCCCTGATCTCAAGGCGCATCATCCCTGGGCGATCAGCGTCGATGAAGCGACTGACCTGGCGCTGGCCTGTGAGCGTGCCGGGCTGGAAGTGGAAGGCATCGCGCAGTCCGAAGGCGCCAGCTTCTCCAGTGGTGAAGGCGTGCAGGTCTATGGCAACAGCCATGGGTTCCTGGCCAGCCAGTGCGGCAGCCGCCACTCGATGTCGTGCATGCTGATCGCCAAGGATGCACAGGGCATGCAGCGTGACTATGACTACACCAGCGTGCGCAATCCGGCGGACCTGCGCTCCCCCGAGTCGGTGGGGCGTGAAGCCGCGCGCCGTACGCTGGCGCGTCTGAATGCGCGCAAGGTCGCGACGGGCCGCATGCCGGTGCTGTTCGACCCGCAGATGTCGGCCGGGCTGGTCGGTCACTACCTGTCTGCCATCGCCGGCGGCTCGCTGTACCGTGAGTCCAGCTTCCTGTGCGATAGCCTGGGGCAGCCGCTGTTCCCCGACTGGTTCACGCTGGGCGAGAAGCCGCGGGAAGTCGGTGGCATGTCCAGCGCCGCCTTCGACAACGATGGCGTCGCGACGCGTGACAATGTCTACTTTGCCGACGGCAAGGTGCAGAGCTACATGCTGAGCGCCTACAGCGCCCGTCGCCTGAACATGCAGACCACCGGCAACGCCGGCGGCGCGCGCAACGTGCGCATCACCGCGCCGCTGACCTCGCTCGATGAGATGCTCAAGCAGATGGGCACCGGCGTGCTGGTGACCGAGCTGATGGGCCAGGGCGTCAACGGCGTCACCGGTGACTACTCTCGTGGCGCCTCCGGTTTCTGGGTCGAGAACGGCGAGATCCAGCATGCGGTCGAGGAGTTCACCATTGCCGGCAACCTGCGCGACATGGCGGCCAATCTGCTGGCGGTCGGCGATGATGTCGATACGCGTGGCAGCATCCACAGCGGTAGCTGGCTGATCGATGGCATGACCGTTGCGGGCATGTCCGAAGGCGAAGACGAAGCGCTGGAAGGCTGATCGCTGAGGCTTCTCTGATCGCGCGACAGGCGAGATGCAACACGGCCGCTCCCGAGGGAGCGGCCGTGTTGTTTTCTGGAGCAGTCACTGGAACCCGTCGGGCGTATTACAGATAGAGCCAGGTCGCCAGCCCCAGGAAGGCCATGAAGCCGATCACGTCGGTCACGGTGGTCAATATCACGCTGCCGGAGAGGGCAGGGTCGATATTGAGCTTCTTGAGCAGTACCGGCAGCAGCGTACCCGTCACGGCGGCGATCAACAGGTTGATCATGATCGCGGCGCCGATGATGGCCCCCAGCTGGACATCCCCGAACCACACGATGGCGATGCCCGCCACCACCACGGCCCATAACAGGCCGTTGAGTCCCGCGACGATGACCTCGCGCTTGAGTAGCCAGCGGACATTGCCGCTCTTGACGTGCCCCAGCGCGATGCCGCGAATCAGGACGGTGAGTGCCTGAGAGCCCGCGATGCCGCCCATGCTGGCGACGATGGGCATCAGTACGGCCAGCGCGGTGATCTTCTGGATGGTGCCTTCGAACATGCCGATCACGGCGGAGGCCATGAAGGCGGTCAGCAGGTTGATGCCGAGCCAGACGGCGCGGCGCCATGAGGTTCGCATCACCGGAGAGAAGGTGTCTTCGTCCTCATCCATCCCCGCCATCGACATCACCTGGTGCTCGGCGTCGCCGCGGATGACGTCGACCACGTCATCGATGGTGATGCGACCCAGCAGGTTGCCATCGCCGCCGACCACGGGCGCCGAGATCAGGTCGTGCTTCTCGAACAGTGAGGCGACTTCGGTTTCCGGCATCAGGGCCGGAATCACCACGCTGTCGGTGTCCATCACTTCGCGCACCGTGACGCCGGGGTCCGAGACCAGCAGGCGATTGATGGGCAGCGCACCGATGAATTCATCACGGCGTGAGACGACCAGCAGGGTATCGGTGGAGTCGGGCAGGCGCTCGTGGCGGCGGATGTAGCGCAGCACCACATCCAGGGTGATGTCCGGACGAATGGTGATGGTGTCCGTGTTCATCAGGCCGCCGGCGGTGTCCTCCGGGAAGGACAGTACCGTTTCGACGCGCAGGCGCTCCTGCGCCTCCATGGAGTCGAGGACCTCGAGAATCACCGCATTCGGCAGGCGCTGCAGAATGTCGGCGACATCATCCGGTTCCAGGTTCTCGGTGGCGGCGAGAACGTCGACGGCGTCCATGTCCTTGAGGAAGTCGGTCTGGATGTCTTCGCCAAGGTATTGAAGGACATCGCCCTGCAGCTCGGCATCGACCAGCTCCCAGAGCAGATTACGCTCCTTGGGGGGCGAGGATTCCAGCAGGTGGGCCACGTCCACTGGCGCGAGGCCGCGATTGAGCATGCGTCTTGCCTGTTCCAGCTCGCCGCTTTCCAGCGCCTGTGACAGGCGATCAAGTCTTGGCTTGAGTTTACGAGACGTCTTGCTCATCTGTCGGCTTCCCCTGTCGACATGAAGGACAGCGCTGATTCTACCATTGGCGTAGGGGGGCGCGTCGACAAAAGAAAACAGTGTTTCTTATCGAAAGGACAATCCGCGTTCCGCTACTGGCGAAAAAGCAGCGTTGCATGGCTGCCAGGCGCAAGGATAGGTGTTGGGATTGGTACAAGGGTAGGCGCAAGGACAGGTGCAAGAACAGGCACAGACATCCTGCGTGAGCAGTGATGGAGCTGCCCAAGGAAGCTGCGCGAGGGGCTGACCGAAAAGGGGGAGGGCCTAAAGGAAGGCTGTGCGCAAAGGGTGAAAGGGGCAAGGAGGCGAGAGCCAGACGAATGAGCCGCGATGCACATCCCTGATGTACAGCGCTAACACACAGCGCAAATGCACAGCGCTGTCAGTGGCGGTTATTCGTCTTCCTCGAAACGCGCTTCGAACAGCGCCTCGATGGCCAGCATCGCCTCATCGGCCTGTTCGCCCTCGACATCGATCAGCAACGTGGTGCCGCAGGGGGCGGCCAGCATCAGCAATGCCATCACATTGGCTGCATTGGCGCGTCGCTCGCCATGGCTGACCATCACCGTCGCGCAATAGGGCGCACAGCAATTGACCAGCTTGGTGGCAGCGCGGGCGTGCAGCCCGCGGCGGTTGGTCAGCGTCAGCTCACGAGAGGCCATCGCGATGCTCCTGCTGATGCTCCTGCTGATGCTCTTGCTGATCACCTGTCTCACCCGCGTTGCTCAGCGCGGTATGGATGCCCAGCTCGCGGTGACGCAGGCGCACCTCAGGTAGGCGCTCGGCAAAGTAGCTCGCCAGCTGCTCGCACAGGTAGACGCTGCGATGCTGGCCGCCGGTGCAGCCCACGGATACCGTCAGGTAGCTGCGGTTGCTGTCCTGATAGGCGGGCAGCCAGCGTTCCAGCCAGCCAGCGATATCGTCATGCATCGCCTGGACGGTGGGGTAGCGCTGCAGGAATTCGGCCACGCTGTCATCGCGACCGGTATCGCCGCGCAGATTGATGTCCCAGTACGGGTTGGGCAGGCAGCGGGCATCGAACACCATGTCGGCATCGGTCGGCACGCCATGCTTGAAGCCGAAAGATTCAAAGGTCAGCGTCAGGTGGCGGGAGCTGTGCTGGGCGACCTGCTCGGTGATCCGCGAGCGCAGGTCGTGCACGCTCAGGTTGGTCGAGTCGATGACCAGATCGGCCTTCTGGCGGATGGGAGCGAGCGTCTTCTGCTCGATCTCGATGGCCTCGGCCAGGGTGTGGTCGTTGTCGCGCGTCAGAGGGTGACGACGACGGGTCGCCGAGTAGCGTTCCAGCAGCACCCGCGAATCGGTGGTCAGGTAGACGACCTGCACGTCCATGCCGCTCTGGCGGACGTTGTCGAGCAATTCGGGGAAGCGGGTCAAGGCTTCCGGCAGGTTGCGGGCATCGATGGAGACCGCGATGCGCCGGCGCGCCGGGCTGTCCTTTTCGAGCTGATCGACCAGTGGCGCCAGCAGCATGCCGGGCAGATTGTCGATGGCATAGTAGCCAATGTCTTCTAGCGCCTGGAGAGCGATGGATTTCCCGGAGCCGGAGCGGCCGCTGATGATCACGATCTTCATGAAGTGCTCTCCAAGGGCGAGGTCAACGTCGAAAGAATGCAGGGGTGGGGCAGAAGGCTGCCCGCTATCAGTGCGCTGTACGTCGGCCGATGGGAGGCCAGCAAGACGAAAGCCCGGACGATGTCCGGGCCTGTCATTCAGCGCGCCGGTAATTCGGCGATGGCTTGGGTCAATGCCTCAAAGAGTGCACGCTGGCTGTCTGCCTGGCGCAGGGCCGAGCGATTGGTCGGGGAATTGAGCAATTCCGCGACCTGCCCGAGCAGCGTCAGATGAGTTTCATCCGCTTCCTCAGGCACCAGCAGCACGAACAGCAGATCGATGGGTTCTCCGTCGATGGCATCGAAGTCGATGGGTTCACCGAGCTTCAGAAACGCAGCGATTGGCGTCTTGCAATGCGGGCTGCGTGCATGGGGCACGGCCACACCGTGGCCAATGCCGGTCGACCCCAGTCTCTCGCGCCCGATCAGGCGCGAGAAGACTTCCTGGCTATCCAGGCTGGGAATGTTCTGTGCGATGAAGGTGCTGAAGAATTCAAGCACCCGCTTCTTGCTCCCCCCGGGGACACCGTAAAGCGTGCGCTCGGGGGGAAGGATCTGATCAAGTGTCATGGCTGAAGGTCAACGGGTCCCGGTGCCCTGAGAGCGAGCCTGGGACTTTTCCTTGTGTTTGACCAGCTGGCGATCCAGCTTGTCGGCGAGCGCGTCGATGGCAGCGTACATGTTGGGGTCTTCTGCCAGGGCGTGGAGGTCAGCGCCTGCCGCGTGCAAGGTGCAGGCAGCCTGCTGGCGCTCCTTCTCGATCGACAGTGTCACCTGAACATTGGTGATGTTGTCGTAATGCCGTTCGAGGCGAGCGAGCTTCTCGTTGACGTAATCGCGGAGAGGATCGGTAAGTTCCACATGATGCCCGGTGATATTCACTTGCATGGACACGCTCCTTTATCCAGCGGGTTGCCATTCAATTGTAACCCTTTTTGACTACGAGCAAACCCTGATCGGACGCTCTGCAACAGGCTTGACGGCCACCGTCTGGCGATGTTTTCGCACCCTTGCCAGTGGCGTCAGATGTCGTGAGCGTCTGTACCGACAATGCCCAAGCTTTGCGCAAAGATCAACGCTGCGCTGCATCGTGGCTCAGTGCTTGTCTTCAACTCATTGAGGGGTAACGGAGTGGACTTCAAGGGCACGTCTGGTGGGTGGTGCGTGAAAGACGCGCAAGAAGGCGGGTTTTCGTCGCCAATGCCTGCATGTACGTCGCCTTTCAGGCGCTTCGATTGCGTGGAGCAAGCGGCGTTCCGGGAGGTTCTCCGGGTGTCATCCAGGTGCAATACGCGCAAAAGTGACTTTAAAAACATGCGATTGACGGTGAATGACGCTGCCGGAACGGCGGTTTTTTACCGTCATCCTGCGCGCCGTCATGGCCCATGACGGGCAATTGATGAGCGGTTGACGGCATGACCGAGCGCGCGACAGGCGTACCGCTGCCCGCGAAGTCAGAGGCTGATGAGCGGAAAATCCAGCGCTTGAGGTTGGCGGCGGCTGCCATTGTGGAGGTGAAAGCAGGGCATGGCAGCCGCAGGTGACGCCTCAGGCCAGACGCTTGCGCTCGCTGGAGGAGGGGATGCCCATCGCCTCGCGATACTTGGCCACGGTACGGCGTGCGACCTCGATGCCATCGCTGGCGAGCAGATCGACCAGCCGCGAGTCGGAGAGAGGCTTGCGGGCCGGCTCTTCCGCGATCAGCTTGCGGATGCGGGCACGAATGGCGGTGCTTGAGTGGGCGTCGCCACTGCCGCTGCCACCGACCTGGCTCGAGAAGAAGAACTTGAGCTCGAAGACGCCGCGCGGGGTGTGGATGTACTTCTGGGTCGTGACCCGCGAGATGGTCGATTCGTGCATCTCGACCACTTCGGCGATGTTGGCCAGAATCAGCGGCTTCATGCCTTCCTCGCCTTGCTCGAGGAAGTCGATCTGGCGCGCCATGATCTCGCGGCCGACCTTGAGCAGGGTGTCATTGCGTGATGACAGGCTCTTCATCAGCCAGCGCGCTTCCTGCAGGTTGTCCTTGAGGAAGGTGTTGTCGGCGGACTTGTCGGCACGCTTGATCAGCGCGGCGTATTCCGGCTGGATGCGCAGCTTGGGCAGCGCTTCCGGGTTGAGCTCGACCTGCCAGCCATGGCGGGTATGGCGCACCAGCAGATCAGGGATCACGTAATCGCTGGCGGGCTCGCCCCAGGCGGATGCCGGACGCGGATCGAGCGCGCGTACCAGGCGGATGACGTGATCCAGCTCGTCATCGTCAAGGCTCAGGCGGCGCTTGAGCAGCTTGCGGTCATCGTTGCCCAGTGCCTCGAGGAATTGACGTACCAGGCGGCGCGCCTGCGCCAGCAGCGGCAGGTCATCCGGCAGCAGTGCCAGTTGCAGCAGCAGGCATTCGCGCAGATCACGGGCGAAGACGCCGGTCGGGTCGAACTGCTGCAGACGCAGCAATACCTGCTCGAGTTCGGAGGCCTTGAGGCCGGGCAGGCCCTGGCCGCGCAGGCCATCGACCAGCTCATCGAGTGACAGACTCAGATAACCGGCACCGTCGACGGCATCGATCAGGCTCTCCGCCATCTGGCGTTCACGGCCATCGAGGTCGGTCATCGCCAGCTGCCAGCGCAGGTGGTCCTGCAGGCTCTCGACGCTGGTATTGCGATCGAAGTCCGGCCCTTCTTCGCTCCCGCTGCCACTGCCGGAGCTGGTCAGGCTACCGGCGTGGTCCTGGTAGAGGTCCGACCAGTCACTGTCGAGGGGGTATTCCTCGGGAATCTCGCTCGAGGAGTCGGCAGTGGAGATCTCGCTCGAATCCTGTGTCTCGACGACATCCAGCGACTCGTAGTCCTCGTCGAGCTCCAACATGGGGTTGGACTCGAGGGCTTGCTGAATCTCCTGACGCAGGTCGAGCGTCGACAGCTGCAGCAGCTGGATCGCTTGCTGGAGCTGCGGCGTCATGGTCAGCGAGGTGCCGAGGCGGAGTTGCAGGGTGGGTTTCATGGAGTCAGTCAATTCACGGCAAAGGAACGTGCTTACTACGCTATACCGTGACTCGGGGCACTGACAAGTGGTTGTCGTGAATATTCAAGCAACTTGCATGCCATGTTTCCACCAAGGTGGTATGGACGTCATGCATGCGTCTGATGTCAGACATGAAAAAGCCGCTACGCGATAAAATCACGCAGCGGCTTTCGAAGCTTTTACCTCGCGAGGACTCAGCGCAGCCGCTGACCCTAGAGCGTGAACTCGTGGCCCAGGTAGACGTCGCGCACCTGCTGGTTGGCCAGGATGGAGTCCGCGTCACCGTGGGCGATGATCTGGCCATCGCCGACGATATAGGCGGTGTCACAGATATCGAGCGTCTCGCGCACATTGTGGTCGGTGATCAGCACGCCGATGCCACGATCGCGCAGTTGGCGCACGATGCTCTTGATCTCGCCCACCGAGATGGGGTCGACGCCGGCGAAGGGCTCATCGAGCAATACGAAGTCCGGCTCGGTGGCCAGTGCACGGGCGATCTCGACCCGACGACGCTCGCCGCCGGACAGGCTCATGCCGGCGCTGGCGCGGATGTGCGTGATGCTGAATTCCTCGAGCAACTCTTCAAGGCGTGCCTTGCGGCCATTGCGATCCAGGTCCTTGCGGGTCTCCAGAATCGCCATGATGTTGTCGGCCACCGACAGCTTGCGGAAGATCGACGCCTCCTGCGGCAGATAGCCGATGCCGGCACGTGCACGCTGATGCATGGCGGCAGCGGAGAGGTCCTTGTCATCGATGGAGACGTTGCCGGCATCGGCGCGCACCAGCCCGACGATCATGTAGAACGAGGTAGTCTTGCCGGCGCCGTTGGGGCCCAGCAGGCCGACGATGTCGCCCTGGCGGATCTCCAGCGAGATGTCCTTGACCACCTTGCGGCCCTTGTAGGCCTTGGCCAGATGGCGAGCGCTCAGCGTACGCGGAGTAGCAGCAGTCATGACTCAGTTTTCCTTGCTGGCATTGGCGCCGCGCGGCGTCAGAGTCATGTGCACGCGACCGCCTTCGGTCTGCTGTGCCGTCTTGCTGTTGTTGGCGTTCACCTGGCGCTTGTCGAGGAAGTACTCCACGTAGCCGCCTTCGAAGGTGTCATCGCCTTTCTCGAGACGCGCATTGCCGACCAGTTCCACGCGGCGCTCCAGCGCATGGTAGCGGATGGTGTCGGCCCAGCCCTTGACCAGCTTCTCGTCGGGCGCGGGTTGCTGTTCCAGGTAGGCACGCTTGCCGGTGGCCTTGACCAGCGAGATCTCGCCGCTGCCGGCGCGGCTGATATCGACGCGGCTGGCATCGAGTTTCATGCTGCCCTGGCGCATTTCCACCTGGCCGGTGTAGGTGGCGGTACCGGCCTTGTCATCGAGCGACAGGGCGTCCGCGGCGATGTTGATCGGCTGGCTGGCATCGCTGTCCAGCGCCATGGCGGCCGGGGCGAAGGTGGACATGCCCAGTGCCAGGCAGAGCGCCATGACACCGCTGTTGAGGGTCTGGCGACAGGCCGTCAAGGGCTTGCGAGTCGTGGAAGTCATGGTGGCTCCTTGGCATGACGGGGTCGCCGCCCGAGCAATGATGCCATCGAGCGGCAGAGAAGAAGGTGTTGCGGCGCGGGTCATGGCGTGACGGCCAGCCCGGCGGGTTCATTCACCGCTGGCAGGCGCTGCCTCGAAGGTGCTGTTGACGCGCCCATCATCGGAGGTGGTGCTGTCGGTGCCCGAGTCGATGCGCTCGGCTTCCTTGCTGGCCTCGCTCTGGCCCGTGCCGGGTTGCAGGACGCTGCGAACACGGCCCTGCAGCACGGCGGAGTCCCGGGAGAGGTCGGCGCTGAAGCTGTCGCTTTCGACATGCTGGCCATTCTGGGTGATCACGACCGGCACGTCACTCCAGGCGCGATTCTGATCACGGCTGTAGTGCAGGACATCGGTATCGAGGGTCCAGCGGTCATCGGGCTGGCGCAGTCTGGCATTGCCCTCGAGGGTGAAGGTGTCGCCGCCGGCACTCAACACGCCACTGTCACCCGTGGCATACCAGCGGCGGTCTTCACTGTCGTTGGTGCGAATCTTCGGGGTCTGCGCCCGGGTCACGTCATCGCCTGGCGTGTGCTCGATGTGCGGCGAGGTCATGGACTGGATCGCCACGCCGCGCGCATCGAAGCGTGTCATGTCTGCCCCGTCGAGATAGTAATCCGGCTCACTGCTGTCGACCTCGACATTGACGGTCGATTCCAGGCTGTTGCGCTGCTCGATCAGCGCCAGCACGCCACCGACGAGCAGCAACAGCAGCATCAGCCAGAGACGTGGAGAAGGGCGGGGCAGACGTAACATCAGGGACGCGACTCCTGCAGGTAAGTATCCAGCACCGAGGCCCAGTGGCCCTGCGCCTTGAGCAGCAGATCACAGAGCTCGCGCACGGCGCCATCGCCGCCCTGGCGTGAGGTGACCCAGTTGGCCTCGCTCATCACGTAGGCCATGGCGTTGGGCACGCTGACGCCGAGACCGACACGACGAATGGCCTCGCGGTCCGGCAGGTCATCGCCACAATAGGCGACCTCTTCCAGCTCGATCCCGTGCTCGCGGCACAGGTCGGTCAGCGCGACCAGCTTGTCTTCACGGCCCTGGATGACATCCTGAATGCCCAGTTCCTTGGCGCGACGCTCGACCATCGGCGAGCTGCGGCCGGTGATCAGCGCGACGCGAACGCCACTGCGCAGCACCAGCTTGAGGCCATGGCCATCCTGGACGTGGAAGGACTTGGTCTCGACACCGTTGGCATCGTAGTGCAGACGGTTGTCGGTGAGCACGCCGTCGACATCCAGCGCCAGCAGACGCACACGGCGTGCGCGGTCGATGATGTCCTGCGGATATTCTTCGCTCAGGGAATTCGTGTCGCTCATGGTCTTTATCCTCGCACTCCGTGCATGCTTGACGCTGTCCTGTGAACGGCGCTGATGGGCGTTGAGCGGTAGCGTCTTGCCGGGACGATCTGCCGTCGAACAGAGACAGCGAACGCCCGCGGGAGTTCAGATCACGCCGCTGGCCAGCAGGCCGTGCATATGGATGGCTCCGATGGGGTGCTCATCCTCGTCACAGACTACCAGAACGCTGATGCGGTTTTCTTCCATGATGCGCACCGCTTCGGCGGCCAGCATGCTGGCGCGCACGGTCTTGCCGCCGCGGGTCATGACATCATCGACCTTCAGCGCGCGCAGATCGCCGTGCTGGTCGAGGGTGCGGCGCAGGTCACCATCGGTATAGACGCCGACCAGGTGGTCGTCATCATCGATCACGCAGGTGAAGCCCATGCCCTGACGCGTGATCTCGAGCAGTGCATCGCGCAGCGGGCTGCCGAGTGCCACGCGCGGCAGGGCGTCGCCATGATGCATCACGTCCTGGACACGCAGCAGCAGGCGTCGACCCAGGCTGCCGCCCGGGTGGGAAAGGGCGAATTCCTCGGCAGTGAAGCCGCGGGCCTCCAGCAGTGCCACCGCCAGGGCGTCGCCCATCACCAGCGCAGCGGTGGTCGAGGCGGTGGGTGCCAGATTCAGCGGGCAGGCTTCCTGGGCGACGCTGGTGTCCAGATGTGCCTCGGCGTCACGCGCCAGGGTCGAGCCGGGCTTGCCGGTCATCGAGACCAGCGGGGTGCCCATGCGCTTCAAGAGCGGCAGCAGCGCCGTGACTTCGGCGGTCTCTCCGGAATTGGACAGCGCCAGCACCACATCGGCCGGCGTGATCATGCCCAGGTCGCCATGGCTGGCTTCACCGGGGTGGACGAAGAAGGCCGGCGTGCCGGTGCTGGCCAGGGTGGCGGCGATCTTGCTGGCGACATGGCCGGATTTGCCCATGCCGGTGACGATGACGCGGCCCTTGGTCGCCAGCATCAGCTGACAGGCGCGGTCGAAGTCGTCATCGAGATGGCTTTCGAGCGCGGCGATGGCCGCTTCTTCAATGGCGAAGGTGCGGCGGGCGCTGGCGCGAAAATCCGCCTGGCTGGCCGGCGTCTCATCGGCGACGGACTGGCTGGCGGCGGTCTGACTTGACGCAGAAGTGCCAGGCGCGGTGGCGTGCGGGGTGCTGGAAGGCTCGGTCATGATCGAATTGTTGCCTGTGGTTGGCCAGGGCTCAAACCGCGCGGAAAGGGCGTGTCATTCCGCGCGGCGGCGTGGCAAACGATGATGAAGACGCTGCCGTCAGCGAGTCAGGCTGATGGCAAGCCAGGCCGTGTAGGCCAGATAGCAGGCGAGCAGGATAACACCTGGGCCGCGACCGATGCGCCCACGGCGCTGCCAGATGAGCAGCGCGGCCAGCAGCAGCGTCAGCCCCAGCATCACCGGATAGTCGCGGCTGATGGCGCTACCATCCACCGGGCCCGGCGCCAGCAGGCCCGGCACGGGCAGCACGGCGAGGATGTTGAACAGGTTGGAACCGATGACGTTGCCGATGGCGATGTCGTGATGGCGCTTGAGGGCGCTGGCCACGCTGGCGGCCAGCTCCGGCAGGCTGGTGCCGATGGCGATCACGGTCAGGCCGATGATCAATTCCGGCACGCCGAGTGCCTGGGCGATGTCGGTCGCTCCCCACACCAGCGCACGCGAGCTGGCGATCAGCACCGCCAGCCCGACCAGCAGCCAGAAGATGGCGCGTCCGGTGCTCATTTCGGGCACGTCATCCTGGCTTTCCGCCTCGCTCGGCGAATCGACCTTGAACAGCCACACCAGCGTGAAGACCAGCAGGGCCAGCAACAGGATGCCATCGAGACGCTCGAGCCCGCTGTTGGACAGCGCATAACCGCCCAGCGCCGTGGCCGCCAGCAGCAGCGGCAGCTCGCGGCGCACCAGCCCGAAATGCACCGGAATCGGGGCGATCAACGCCGTGACGCCGAGCACCAGGCCGATATTGGCGATGTTGGAGCCCAGCGCATTGCCGGTCGCGATATCCGGAGTGCCATCAAGAGAGGCCATGATGGAGACGACGATCTCGGGGGCAGAGGTGCCGACGGAGACGATCGTCATCCCGATCAGCAGTTTGCTCATCCCGGCGCGCCACGCAGTGGCCGCGGCTCCTTCGACGAAGCGATCAGCACTCCAGACAAGACCAATCAGGCCGATGACGACTGCAAGGATGGGATATAGCATCAGAACTCTCGGGGCAGGGGGCAGGGCGGTGGCGTATCGCCGGGAACCGCGCCATTAAACGCATCCCCCCAATCCTTTGCAAGACAGCGGCCATGTTCCCATTGTCGAGCGTGTTGCCGAGCGCTTTGTTGAGCGCGTCACCACCCGCGGCACGGCTCTGTTGCCTTGATGAGACTGGCGGCACAGGGGTGGGTTCGGATACGATGTTTGCTAACTAACTTGATCCTTGGATCCCATGACTCGGACATTCGACCTGTTCGCGAGCCGACTGCGTGTGGCTCGTCACGGCGAAGGTCCCTCACAGCGGATGCTTCTATGACTGATTTGCCCGGTCAGACCGCAACCCGGACGGGTGCGGACGGCCAGGATGCGCAGGCTTCTTCACGCGGCGCGGCAGGCGAGATCAATCTCGATGACGCCCTGATTCGTGTCGAAGGCCTGCGGTTCACCCGTGGAGAACGCGAGATATTCTCCGGCATCGACCTCAAGATCCCGCGCGGCAAGATAACCGCCATCATGGGGCCTTCCGGTACCGGCAAGACGACACTGCTCAAGTTGATCGGCGGCCAGTTGACGCCCTCGGCGGGGCGCGTCGAGATCGCCGGCTTGCACGTGCACGGCCTGTCGCGGCGCGAGCTGTTTCGCATGCGCCGTCGCATGGGCATGCTGTTTCAGAGCGGTGCCCTGTTCTCCGACCTGAGCGTGTTCGAGAACGTCGCCTTCCCGCTGCGCGTCCACACCGATCTCCCCGATGCGATGATTCGTGACATCGTGCTGATCAAGCTCGAGTCCGTCGGGCTGCGCGGCGCGCGTGAATTGATGCCGGCCGAACTCTCCGGCGGCATGACGCGGCGTGTCGCACTGGCGCGAGCCATCGCGCTGGACCCGGACCTCATCATGTACGACGAGCCCTTTGCCGGGCAGGACCCCATCTCGATGGGCGTGCTGGTCAATCTGATCCGGCGCCTCAATGATGCGCTGGGCATGACGGCGCTGGTGGTCTCGCACGACATCAAGGAAACGCTGACCATCGCCGATTACGTCTATGTGATCGCCGATGGCAAGGTGATGGCGCAGGGCACCCCCGAGGCGCTGAACGCCGAATCGGACCCGCGCGTGGCCCAGTTCATCCACGGCAAGCCGGATGGCCCGGTGCCCTTCCATTATCCCGCCCCGGACTTCGCCGGCGACATTCTCGATGGTCGCGAATCGGCAACCCGCAGGAGAGAGTCATGAGTGGTCTGAATCGTGGCCCGCTCGGGGCCATCACGTCACTGGGCCGCAGCAGCATCGACGTGATCGCGGCCATCGGGCGTGCCGGCATGCTGCTGGTACAGGCCGGCATCGGCATTCCGTCCCGTGAGGGCATCGGCCTGTGGGTGCGGCAGATGCACTTCGTCGGTGTGCTGTCGCTGGCCATCGTGCTGGTCTCGGGGCTGTTCATCGGCATGGTGCTGGCATTGCAGGGCTACACCATTCTGGTCGGTTTCGGCGCCGAGGAGGCGTTGGGGCAGATGGTGTCGCTGTCACTGCTGCGCGAGCTGGCGCCTGTGGTCGCGGCCTTGCTGTTTGCTGGTCGTGCAGGGTCGGCGCTGACGGCGGAGATCGGCCTGATGAAGGCCACCGAGCAGTTGACCAGCATGGAGATGATCGGTGTCGATCCGCTCAAGCGCATCGTCGCGCCGCGCCTGTGGGCCGGTTTCGTCTCGCTGCCACTGTTGACCATCGGCTTCAGTGTCGTCGGCATCTGGGGCGGCAAGCTGGTGGGGGTCGACTGGCTGGGCATCTACGAGGGCGCCTACTGGAGCAGCATGCAGTCGAACGTCGATTTCATCGGTGATGTCATGAACGGCGTCATCAAGTCACTGGTCTTCGGGCTGGTGGTCAGCTGGATCGCCGTCTTCCAGGGCTATGACCTGATCCCGACCTCGGAAGGCATTTCGCGCGCCACCACACGTACCGTGGTTTATTCATCTTTGGCGGTGCTGGGACTCGACTTTGTCCTCACGGCCGTCATGTTCGGAGAGATTTGATGAAACGTACCCGCATGCTCGAGTTCGGCGTGGGCCTGTTCATACTCGCTGGTTTCCTGGGAATGGTCTTCCTGGGGCTGCGTGTCAGCGGCGTCACGTTCCAGCAGGCCGATGACACCTTCGTGCTCAATGCCAACTTCTCAGGGATCGGAAGCCTCAAGGCGCGGTCAAAGGTCACGATGGCAGGCGTTGCCGTCGGCAGCGTCGAGAAGATCGAGCTGGACCCGAAGTGGTTTGACGCCCGTGTCACGATGAAGCTCGACAGCAGCCTGCGTGGCAAGCTGAGCAAGGACACCACCGCCGCCATCCTGACGTCCGGCCTGCTGGGCGAGCAGTACATCGGCCTGAGCACCGGGGGAGACCCGGACGTGCTGGAGGACGGCGACACCATTCGCGATACCCAGTCTGCACTGGTGCTGGAAGAGTTGATCCAGCAGTTCGTGTCCAATTTTTCGAAGAGCTGATTCTCGATGCGCTGTTCATCGCAGTGAAGGCACCCGGTGTACGCGTGTGATGCACCGAAAGACCTGACTCGGTGCCTGCGGTTTCACGTTCGAGCACGATGCACATTTTCAAGGAGCAACCCTGATGACCTCTAGCCTAAAGAAGCTGATTCGTCCGTTGAGCGTGCTGAGCCTGTCCGCCCTGATGGCGCTGAGCCCGCTGGCCATGGCCGCCCCGCAGGAGCCGGACGTGCTGCTGCGCGACACGGTCGAGGGCCTGACCACCAAGATCGATAGCCGCGAGAGCTACTACAAGGACAACGTCGACGATCTGGAAACCCTGGTGGATTCCGCGCTGAAGCCGGTGGTGGATTATCGCTACATCGCCGCCAGCGTGATGGGCAAGTACTTCAAGGGCGCCTCTCCTGAGCAGCGCACCGAATTCTCCAAGGTCTTCCATGACACCCTGATCGGCACCTATGCCAAGGGTCTGGTGAGCTTCGATTACGCCAGGCTGGACGTGAAGGACAGCGAAGGCGAGCGTCGCTATGAAGACCAGGACACCGTCTACATGGACGTGGTCGATACCAAGGGCAAGGTCTACCCGGTGGCCTATTCCATGCGTCTGCGCAACGACGAGTGGAAGGTGGTTAACGTGATCGTCAATGGCGTCAACCTGGGCCTGACCTTCCGCAACCAGTTCGACCAGGCCATGCGTGACAACGGCCGCGACATCGACGCCGTCATCAAGGGCTGGCAGCCGGATGTCGACCTCGAGAAGGGTGAGGGGGATCAGGGCAACAGCTGAGCCCTGTCGTCGCCATGACCATGAAAACTCTCTTCGATCGCGAGGGCGTCACGCTGGAAGCCGGTGACGCACGGCTGAGCCTGAGTGGCCAGCCGGATTTCGACAATGCCGCAGAGCTGGCGGATTCCGGCAGGAAATGGCTGGGGCGCCGCGAGGATGGGGTTTCCATCGATCTGTGCGGCGTGGATAGCGCCAGTACCGCCACCCTGAGCGTGCTGCTCGAGTGGCAGCGCCATCTGGCGGAGCATGGTGGGCATGTCGCTCACCTCGCGTTGTCTCCCGCATTGAGCCGACTGGCGGCAGTCTCCGGACTGGAAAACCTGCTGCCGGGGCTGAATGTCGCTGAGATCAGCGCCGAGCCCCCGCTGTCACTCGAGACGTCCTGAGTCAGCGGCGGCCTGACCGTCTGTCAGGCCGCACCGCTCTGCTGGACGCTCGAGGCTTGTCCGTATCGCCATTCATGCGCGCGGCAACGTGGAGGCAGCGATTGACTGCCAATCGCGTTCCCGCGCGCTTTTGATTACCATGTGCGGTCATATCGCATCGATCGTCGCGCAAGGATTCCCTGCCACGATCCCGACATGTACCGCGAAGGAGTCACCGCCCGTCATGCAACCGAATGATGTCAAGGCCCTGCTCGAGGCTCGTATCGAGAACGTCGATTTTCATATCCAGGGTGAGGGCTGCAATTTCCAGGTCGTCGCCGTGGGGGATGTCTTTGCCGAGCTGAGCCGCGTCAAGGCCCAGCAGCTGGTCTACTCCGCACTCAATGACGAGATACGCTCTGGCGCGCTGCATGCCATCAGCATTCGTACCTATACCCCGGCGCAGTTCGAAGCTGCCGCCGGCAACGCTCAGGGTTGACCGGAACATTTCATGGATAAGCTGATCATCACTGGCAACGGGCCGGTCAACGGGGAAGTCTGGGCCAGCGGCGCCAAGAATTCGGCACTGCCCATTCTGGCAGCCACGCTGCTGTCGGAAGGTCCCGTGACCATCAGCAACCTGCCGCATCTGCAGGACATCACGACCAGCCTCGAGCTGCTCGGGCGCATGGGCGTCGAGCCGGTGATGGGCGACAACATGACCGTGCAGCTGGATGGCTCCAAGGTCGAGCATTGTCACGCGCCCTATGACCTGGTCAAGAAGATGCGTGCCTCGATTCTGGTGCTGGGCCCGCTGCTGGCGCACTTCGGCAGTGCCGAAGTCTCGCTGCCGGGCGGCTGCGCCATCGGCTCGCGTCCGGTGGATCTGCACATCCGTGGCCTGGAGGCGATGGGGGCCGAGATCACGGTCGAGAATGGCTACATCCGCGCCAAGGCGCCGGGTGGCCGCCTGAAGGGCGCGCGCATCGTCTTTGACGTCGTGACCGTCACCGGCACCGAGAACCTGCTGATGGCCGCGACCCTGGCCGACGGCCGCACCGTGCTGGAAAACGCCGCGCGTGAGCCGGAAGTCGTCGATCTGGCAGAGTGTCTGATCGCGATGGGCGCCAGGATCACGGGCCAGGGCTCTGACACCATCGTCATCGACGGTGTCGAGAAGCTGCACGGCTGTGAATACTCCGTCATGCCGGACCGCATCGAGACCGGTACTTTCCTGGTCGCGGCGGCTGCCTCGCGCGGCAAGGTGCGTGTCACGCGTACGCGTGCCGACACCCTGGACGCCGTACTGGCCAAGCTGGAAGAAGCCGGCGCCACCATCACCACCGGTGATGACTGGATCGAGCTTGACATGCACGGCAAGCGCCCGAAGGCGGTCAATATCCGCACGGCGCCGTACCCGGCATTCCCCACCGACATGCAGGCCCAGTTCGTGGCGATGAATGCGGTCGCGGAAGGCACCAGCACCGTGATCGAGACCATCTTCGAGAACCGCTTCATGCACGTGCAGGAGCTCAACCGCATGGGCGCCCACATCGCCCTCGAGGGCAACACCGCGGTCGTGACCGGCACCGAGCGCCTGTCCGGTGCGCCGGTGATGGCGACGGACCTGCGCGCCTCTGCCTCGCTGGTGATCGCGGCGATCGTCGCCGACGGCGAGACCATGGTCGACCGCATCTATCACATCGACCGCGGTTACGAGTGCATCGAAGAGAAGCTGTCCGGGCTGAACGTGATCATCCGTCGCTCCGCCGGCTGATCAGTGTCCCACCTCGCGCTGTCGGCCTTGATTGACCGGCAGCGCGTGCCGAATTCCTACGTACAAGCACGGGCGAATACCCCATGAGCAAGCAACTGGTCGTCGCCCTCTCCAAGGGGCGTATCCTCAAGGAAACCCTGCCGCTGCTGGCTGACGCTGGCATCGAGCCGCTGGAAGATCTCGACAAGAGCCGCAAGCTGCTCTTCGATACCAATCTGCCGGACGTCAAGCTGGTCATCATCCGTGCCACCGACGTGCCGACCTACGTGCAGCTGGGCGCCGCCGATCTCGGTATCGCCGGCAAGGACGTCCTGCTCGAGCATGGTGCCGAAGGCCTGTACGAGCCGCTGGACCTGGAAATCGCCAAGTGCCGCCTGATGACCGCCGGTGTCGTCGGTCAGCAGCAGCAGGGCGCTCGCCGCCGTGTCGCGACCAAGTTCGTCGATGTCGCGCGTCGCTATTACGCCGAGCAGGGCATCCAGGCCGAAGTCATCAAGCTCTACGGCGCGATGGAACTGGCCCCGCTGATGAATCTGGCCGACGAGATCGTCGATATCGTCGACACCGGCAATACCCTGCGTGCCAACGGCATGGAGCCGCGTGAGCTGATCACCGACATCAGCACGCGCCTGGTAGTCAACAAGGCCGCCATGACCATGAAGCACGATCGCCTCAAGCCGCTGATCGATCGCCTGCGTCAGGCCGTGGAAGCCCGCCGCGAGGCGTGATGGCCGCGCGCTGTTGGCATCGACCCGCTGGATACCCAAGGTCGCATAGATGACCGTGGCAGAAGATGACTCTCGAAACGCCAGCTGGCGCCCGTGCTCATTACGATGATGCGGGCAGGCGCTGGACGAAGCCCGTCCGGTTCAGCCTTCTCTGCCAAGCAATGAGAAAAGAGGTTCGCATGGATACCTTGATCAACCGGCTTGATAGCCGTGATACCGATTTTACTGCCCGCCTGGACCGCTTGCTGTCATGGGAGGGCGTGTCCGATGCCGAGGTACAGCATCGTGTCACCGACATCCTCGCGCGCGTCAAGCAGGAAGGCGATGCGGCGCTGGTGGAGTTCTCCAACCGCTTCGACCGCCTGAATGTCTCTAGCATGGCCGAGCTGGTCATCGGTGCCGAGCGTCTGGCCCAGGCCTATGCCGACCTGCCGGCGGATCAGCGCGAGGCGCTGGCCGTGGCTGCCGAGCGTGTGCGTGTCTATCACGAGCATCAGAAGCCGGAAAGCTGGTCCTTCAAGGACGAGCACGGCAGCCTGCTGGGCCAGAAGGTCACGCCGCTGGACCGCGCCGGGATCTACGTGCCGGGCGGCAAGGCGGCCTATCCGTCTTCCGTGCTGATGAACGCGATTCCGGCGCATGTCGCGGGCGTGCGCGAGATCATCATGGTCGTGCCGACGCCGGACGGCGTGGTCAATGAGCTGGTGTTGGCCGCGGCGCACCTGGCGGGCATCGATCGTGTCTTCACCATCGGCGGTGCCCAGGCCGTGGCGGCACTGGCCTATGGCACCGAGACCGTGCCGCGCGTCGACAAGATCGTCGGCCCCGGCAACATCTACGTGGCGACTGCCAAGCGTGCGGTGTTCGGTCAGGTCGGTATCGACATGATCGCCGGGCCGTCCGAGATTCTGGTGGTCAGCGATGGCGTGACCGACCCGGACTGGCTGGCGATGGACCTGTTCTCCCAGGCCGAGCACGACGAAGATGCCCAGGCGATCCTGATCGGGTGGGACGACGAGCACCTGGCCGCCGTCGAGGCCGCCATCGAGCGCCTGGCGCCGACCATGGAGCGTGCCGAGATCATCCTGACCTCGCTGCGTGAGCGCGGTGCCCTGATTCGCGTCAGCGGACCGGAGCAGGCACTGGAGCTGACCAACCGCATCGCGCCGGAGCACCTGGAGCTCTCGGTGGCGAATCCCGAGGAGTGGGTCGAGGGCGTGCGTCACGCCGGTGCCATCTTCATGGGCTCGCACACCTCCGAGGCGCTGGGCGATTACTGCGCCGGGCCGAACCACGTGCTGCCGACCTCCGGCACCGCGCGCTTCTCCTCGCCGCTGGGCGTCTATGACTTCCAGAAGCGCTCCTCGCTGATCCAGTGCTCGCCGGAAGGCGCGTCGGTGCTTGGGCGTACCGCCTCGGTGCTGGCACGCGGCGAGTCACTGACGGCGCATGCGCGCAGTGCCGAGAATCGCATTCTCGACTGAGCCCGAGACTTAGGCTGAGACTGAGACTGAGCCTTGTCTGGTCAGTCAAAAAAGCCCCGCGACGGTCTCCGTCGCGGGGCTTCTTGTCATCATGGGGCGGGAGGGCTGCCCAAGGCGTTGCGCCGATGCTCCGCCTCAGCCCTTGTCCTGCAGGGATGGCTCGACGGCCGCCGGCGTGTTGTCGGGAATCGGGCGCTCGCCGACCTTGACGTCGATGTCCAGCGTCTTGCCGTCACGCAGCAGGCGCAACTCCAGCGCATTGCCGGGTTTGACGGCGGCGATGTCGGCCATCGCCAGGCGAGCATCCAGCAGGCGCTTGCCACCGATGGCAGTCAGGATGTCGCCCGGGCGCAGACCGGCACGCGCGGCAGGGCCATCACGCAGCACGGCGGCCACCACCACGCCTTGCGGGGCGCTCAGGCCGAAGGAGTGCGCCAGCGACGGCGTCAGCTCCTGCACTTCCAGTCCCAGCCAGCCACGAATCACGCGCCCGTGGTCGACCAGTGATTCGAGGATATCGCGCGCCAGGTTGGCGGGGATGGCGAAGCCGATGCCCTGCGAGCCGCCGGAGCGCGAATAGATGGCGGTATTGATGCCGACCAGTGAGCCGTCGGTGTTGATCAGCGCGCCGCCGGAGTTGCCGGGATTGATCGCGGCATCGGTCTGGATGAAGTCTTCATAGGCGTTCAGACCAAGATGGTTGCGTCCGGTGGCCGAGATGATACCCATGGTGACCGTCTGGCCGACCCCGAAGGGGTTGCCGATCGCCAGCGAGACATCGCCGACGTGGACCTGGGTGGAATCAGCGATCGCCACGGTGGGCAGGTTGTCGAGGTCGATCTTGAGCGCCGCGAGGTCGGATTCCGGGTCCACACCCACGACCTTGGCGAATGTCTCGCGGCCATCGCGCAGGGCGACCTGAATCTGGTCGGCGCCCTGGATGACGTGGTTGTTGGTCAGGATATAGCCGTCACTGGAGAGAATGACCCCAGAGCCCAGGCTCGACAGCATGCGCTGGCTGCGCAGGGCGTCTTCCCCGTAGAACTGGTTGAAGAAGGGGTCGGACATCAGCGGATGCTTGCTGTCGTCCTTGATCTCGCGCGAGGAGTAGATGTTGACCACCGCCGGTGCGGCGGCGTCCACCGCGGCCTGATAGCTGGCCGGGCCGCTGTTGCGTTGCAGCGGCGGTGCTTCACGCAGTACCGGGTCTGCCGACTCCTCGCGCTGCGCCGCTGACAGCGTCAGGCTCGGAGGCGGCAGCACCTGCTGATTGGCGGCAGAGTTCTGTGACGGGCTCGGGTAGGGGGTGTTGCCTGCCTGCTCGTTCTGCTGCGGGGCGGGCTCGCCCAGGCCCAGCGTCGGAAAGCGGTCCAGCACGACGACGGCCAGCAGGACGCCGGTGACGACGGGCCACAGTAGCGGGAGCAGTGTGCTGCGAAGAGAACGGGGCATCGGATTACCTGATAAAAAGTCCGCGCACCGACGCGATGCTGCGGACATGAAGATGAAAAGCCTGAAGATCCACGTGCCACGCGAAGGGATGGCCCCGGTCAAGGCGCGACACGCTTACATGGCGCCGATGCGCCGTTACAATGCTCGCCAGTGTAACACTCGATGACTCTGACTGCTGGAGGCCCAATGGCTGATCGTGACACGCTGATGAAGGCGCTGGATGGCTGTCTGGAGGCGCAGGCCTTCAAGGACTATACCGTCAATGGCTTGCAGGTGGAGGGGCGCCGTGAGGTGCGCCGCGTGATGACCGGCGTGACGGCCAGTCAGGCGCTGCTCGATGAGGCGCTCGCCTGGCAGGCCGACCTGGTGCTGGTGCATCACGGCTACTTCTGGAAGAACGAGCCGGCCCAGATCACCGGCATGAAGCGTCGGCGCCTCAAGACCTTGTTGGCCAATGACATCAATCTGGCGGCCTATCACCTGCCGTTGGATGCGCACCCGACCCTAGGCAACAATGCCCAGCTGGCCGAGCGTCTGGGGCTGGTCAGTGAAGGCTGTCTGGATGGCGTGCCCGGGCGTGGCCTGGTGCATGTCGGGCATCTGGCCGCTGAGGTGGAAGGGCTGGACAGCACCGCGCTGGGGGCCGAGTTCAGCCGGCGTCTCGGGCGTGAGGTGCTGGTCGTGGCCGGTCATGATCGCCCCATCAAGCGCATTGCCTGGTGCACCGGCGGCGCTCAGGACTATATCGGTCTGGCCATCGAGGCCGGTGTCGATGCCTTCCTCTCGGGCGAGATCTCCGAGCGCACCACGCATAGCGCCCGCGAAGAGGGAGTGACCTACTTCGCGGCGGGCCATCATGCGACCGAGCGTGACGGTGTGCGGGCCCTCGGCGAGTGGCTGGCCACCGAACATGGCGTGGAGCACCGCTTCGTGGATATCGACAACCCGGCGTGACATCTGATGCCGGAAACGACAACGGCCACCTCGAGAGGTGGCCGTTGTCGTTGTCGTTGTCGCTGTCGTTTTCAGATGCCGTGAGAGGTTCACGACAGCAGGGCGATCAGATACGCGGCGGGTTGGTGGCCGGTGTCTCGCCTTCACTCGGTTGCGGCTTGAGGCCGAAGTCCTCTGACAGGGTGCCACGGTTGTCGGCGTAATCACGCGGCAGGTCGACCTTGTCGGTCTCGCTGTCGTCCGGCGTGGTGTCAGTGTCCAGCAGGCGGCGCTTGAGCTGGCTGTCATCGCACAGCGCGGTGGCGCCAGTGGCCAGATGCTGGCGCAGCTCATTGCCGGCGCGCTGGATCTGGTCGGTCAGGTCGCTGGCCTTGGAAAAGTGGTCGTTGAGGGCATCGCGGAACTGGGTCAGCTCCAGCTCGCGCTCAGCCAGCTTCTGGCGGGTCTTCTGGTTGCGGGCCACGTTGGCATTCAGCAGGTGGTAGCACAAGGCGCCGATACCGATGCCAGCCAGAAAACAGGCAATGGCCAGGATCCAGTCAATGTTGCTCTCGTTCACGTCGCTCTCCTTGTGTCACGACTGCGGTGATCGTCACCGCTGGGGCATGGTAGCGCTGAGATACGATGCCGGTATTCTATGATGTTCCATCACGCCGATCTCGGGATCGGTCTGGTGTCCAGCAGGTCAGCGCCGCTTGCCGCTGTCCTTCTTGCGTCAGTCTGTCGTGCCGCTTGCGTTTCAAAAGCGTCCACGCGCCATTATATCGGTGTGGTGCAGCGATGCGTCAATTCACGCGGCGCGCGACCTTGGTCGCCTGTCGGCGCAGCCGGCGGGGTGTGGGCGGATGCCAGCTCACGCCCTGCGAGCAATGCGCGCGGCGAAAGCCACGTCGCGCAGCCGATTGCTGGTCGGTGAGTGGGTAAAGTGGCCATCAAGGCGTATAATGCCGCGCAATTTCGTCCTTGCCTGCCCGCCGTGTCGGGTCAGGCGTGATCTTGTTCCTTTCATGTCAGGCGTGCGCCAGTGCGTGACGCCTGACCTGCAGCGGGTTTCTCAATGCCAGCACCGACGCCTCTCGAGAAGTACCAGGCAGACCTCAAGCGTGATGACTTTGCCTACGATGCCGCCCAGGAAGATGCGGTCCGCCATCTGCAGCGTCTCTACGACGACCTCGTGCGCACGCCGCGTCAGACGCCCGACAAGGTGTCCGACGCGACGGGTGGCGGCGGGCTGGGCTCCAAGGTGCGTCGTCTGTTCGGCAAGCCGTCACGCACGGCGCCTGTCGATGAAGCGCCCGAGATCATGGGCCTCTACTTCTGGGGTGGCGTGGGGCGCGGCAAGACCTACCTCGTCGATACCTTCTACGAGAGCCTGCCGTTTGCCGACAAGATGCGCACGCATTTCCACCGATTCATGCAGCGTGTCCACAATGAACTCGGCCACTACAAGGGCGAGAAGAACCCGCTGACTCTGGTGGCGGCCAAGTTCGCCGTCGAGGCGCGCGTGATCTGCTTTGACGAATTCTTCGTCAAGGACATCACCGATGCGATGATTCTCGCCACCTTGTTCGAAGAGCTGTTCAAGCAGGGCGTGGTGCTGGTCGCGACCTCCAATATCGTGCCGGATGACCTCTACAAGGACGGCCTGCAGCGGGCGCGCTTCCTGCCGGCGATCGACCTGGTCAAGCGTCACTGCACGGTGGTCAATGTCGATTCCGGCATCGACTACCGCCTGCGCGCACTGGAGCACGCCGAGCTCTTCCATAGCCCGCTGGGCGACGACAGTGCCGCGCGGCTGGCGCGGGAATTCCGCTCCATCGCCGGTGCCGAAGGCCATGCCGATGAAGGCTTGAGCATCAATCATCGCGTGCTGCACGCCCTGCGTCGCCATGAAGACGTGGTGTGGTTCCACTTCGATGAGCTGTGTGATGGCCCGCGTAGCCAGAATGACTACATCGAGCTGGCACGTGAGTTCCACACCGTGCTGGTGTCCGAGGTGCCGCAGATGGGGCGCGACAGCGACGACCAGGTGCGTCGTTTCATCAACATGGTCGATGAGTTCTATGACCGTGGCGTCAAGCTGCTGATGAGCGCCGCGACGCCCGTCGAGGACCTCTATACCGGCGGCAACCTGGATTTCGAATTCCAGCGCACGCTGTCGCGTCTGCAGGAAATGCAATCGCGTGAGTATCTCGCGCTGCCGCACAAGCCGTGAGACATGCGGCAAGGGCAAAATAGCCTTTGTGGTAGGCGGGCATGACATGTACAATGCGCGCTCGCTCGAACTGTTGACCGGTTCTCGAGCCATCCTGAGTCATTCACTCCTGATGGGCGAGGGCAGTCTGGAGATGAGAGGACAGTGACTGCGCAAGCAGCACGCCGCTCGCTGCCAGACGTCGGACAACCAAGAAAAATAGGGATTGGTCGCGCACACAAGTGCAAGACCCGACTATAGGTGATTCATCCATGAAGACGTTTACTGCTAAGCCGCAGTCCGTCCAGCGTGACTGGTTCGTCGTCGACGCAGCCGGCAAGACGCTGGGCCGTATGGCTACCGAAATTGCTCGTCGCCTGCGCGGCAAGCATAAAGCCGAGTACACTCCGCACGTTGATACTGGCGATTACATCGTCGTCATCAATGCCGAGAAAGTCGCTGTGACTGGTCGCAAGGCAGAAGCCAAGACCTACTACCGTCACACCGGTTACCCGGGCGGCCTGCGCTCCATGAACTTCAACCAGATGATCGAGCACAAGCCTGAGCGCGTGATCGAACTGGCTGTCAAGGGCATGCTGCCGAAGGGCCCGCTGGGTCGTGCCATGCAGTCCAAGCTGAAAGTCTATGCTGGCTCCGAGCATCCGCACGCTGCGCAGCAGCCGCAAGAACTGAACATCTGAGGGAAGCATCGCCATGACACAGCAGCACTACGGTACCGGGCGCCGCAAGACTTCTACCGCGCGCGTCTTCCTGAAGCCGGGCACCGGCAAAATCACCGTCAACCAGCGTGACCTGAACGACTACTTCGGTCGTGTGACAGGCCGCATGGTTGTCCGTCAGCCGCTCGAGCTGACCGAAACTACCGAACAGTTCGACGTCTACGTCACTGTTGCTGGTGGTGGTGGTTCTGCTCAAGCCGGCGCTATCCGTCACGGCATCACTCGTGCCCTGATGGCTTACAACGAAGACTTCCGTCCGGCCCTCCGCGCCGCCGGTTACGTCACTCGTGACGCCCGTGAAGTCGAGCGTAAGAAAGTCGGCCTGCGCAAGGCCCGTCGTCGTCCGCAGTTCTCCAAGCGTTAAGAGAACTCGCGTCGACCACAAGAACGTCCAGTGCCCGCAAGGGTGCTGGACGTTTTTTTTGCGGTCTCGCTGCACGATTGACGAAAGCGGCTTTGGTCAAGGTGGCTTTCTTGAGTTGTGAGCGCTCTGTTCTTGCCCTTTAATACAAGCAAGCATCAAGTGCTCGGCAAGTGGATGGCCCAGCATCAAGCGGTAGTGTTTGGGAGATAACAATAAAATGTCAGATCAAGCTGTGAACCGAGGGCGACGCCGCTTCCTCGTCAGCGCAACCACCGTGGTCGGGGCGGTAGGGGTGGTCGGTATCGCAACGCCCTTCCTGGCGTCCTGGCAGCCAAGTGCGCGTGCCCGTGCGGCAGGCGCACCTGTAACGGCGGATATCTCGCGGCTGGCACCCGGCCAGCAGATGACCATCGAATGGCGCGGCAAACCGGTGTGGGTGGTGCGTCGCACCCCCGAGATGATCGCCGATATCCGCGCCATCCCCCCCGCAGAGCTGCAGGACCCCGAGTCGCTGCGTCCCCAGCAGCCCCCTTATGTCGATGCCGTGCTGCGCTCCATCAAGCCGGAATATGTGGTGTTGGTGGGTATCTGCACGCACCTGGGCTGCTCGCCTGGCTATCGTCCCGAGATCGGCGCGGCGGATCTCGGTGCGGACTGGCCGGGCGGCTATCTGTGTGCCTGTCATGGGTCCAAGTTCGATCTCGCCGGGCGAGTCTTCACCGGGGTGCCGGCGCCTTCGAATCTGGAGGTGCCGCCGCATCGCTACGAGAGTGAGCAGGTGCTGGTGGTGGGTGTCGACGAGGAGGCTGCCTGATGGGGAATCCAAACCGTGCCAAGGCGCCACGCGGCATCATGCGCTGGATCGATGATCGCCTGCCGGCCACCCAGTTTCTGCAGGACCACCTGACCGGCTACTACGCGCCGAAGAATTTCAACTTCTTCTACTTCTTCGGCTCGCTGGCCTTGCTGGTGCTGGTCAATCAGATATTGACCGGCATCTGGCTGACGATGAGCTATACGCCGAGCGCCGAGGAGGCCTTTGCCTCCATCGAGTACATCATGCGCGATGTGGAGTACGGCTGGCTGATCCGCTACATGCATTCCACCGGCGCCTCGGCCTTCTTCGTGGTCATCTATCTGCACATGTTCCGTGGCCTGCTGTATGGCTCCTACCGTGCGCCTCGCGAGCTGGTATGGATCTTTGGCATGTGCATCTATCTGGCGCTGATGGCCGAGGCCTTCATGGGCTATCTGCTGCCCTGGGGGCAGATGTCCTACTGGGGGGCGCAGGTGATCATCTCGCTGTTCACGGCGATTCCGGTCATCGGGGCAGACCTGGCGCAGATGATACGTGGCGACTACCTGATCTCGGGGATCACCCTGAACCGCTTCTTTGCGCTGCATGTCATTGCCTTGCCGCTGGTGATCGTCGGGCTGGTGGTGCTGCATCTGGTGGCGCTGCACGAGGTGGGCTCGAACAATCCCGATGGTATCGAGATCAAGGACAGGAAGGATGAGGCGGGGCAGCCGCTGGATGGCATTCCCTTCCATCCCTATTACACGGTGAAGGACCTCGTCGGCGTCGGTGTCTTCCTGTTCGTGTTCTGTGCGGTGATCTTCTACTTCCCTGAAGGCGGCGGTTACTTCCTGGAGACGCCGAACTTCGAGCCGGCCAATTCGCTGAAGACGCCCGAGCACATCGCGCCGGTGTGGTACTTCACGCCGTTCTACGCCATGTTGCGCGCGGTCAATTACCCGCTGTTCGGCGTGGATGCCAAGTTCTGGGGCGTGGTGGTCATGGGGCTGGCGATCGCCATCCTGTTCGTGCTGCCGTGGCTGGATCGCTCGGCGGTGCGCTCGATCCGCTACAAGGGCTGGCTATCGCGTATCGCTATCGTCATCTTCGTGGTCAGTTTCGTGACGCTGGGCGTGCTGGGGGTGATGCCGCCCACGCAGGAGCGCACGATCATCGCGCAGCTGGCGACCGTGGCATATTTCGCCTTCTTCATATTGATGCCGCTGTATACGCGCTTCGAGACGACGCGAGCGGTGCCTGACAGGGTGACGGGCCGATGAGCGCGCTGATGGGTGGGTCAAGGGAGTGGCTCAAACGCGGGCTGGCAGCAGGGTTGCTGGCCGTAGTGAGCCTGATGGGGTCGGGCATGGTGAGCGCGGCGAGCAGCGCGGTGCCGCTGGAGACGATGCAGCCGGATCTGCACGATCAGCCCTCGCTGCAGCGAGGCATGCAGCTTTACACCAACTACTGCCTCGGCTGTCATAGTCTGCAATATCAGCGTTACTCGCGTGCCGCAGAGGACCTGGGGATGCCCGAGGACCTGGTCGAGCAATATCTGATTCTCTCGCCAGCGCTCAAGATCAATGACACCATGCGCACGGGCATGCAGAAAGAAGACGCGGCCGGCTGGTTCGGCACGCCGCCACCGGATCTGTCGCTCGAGGCGCGTCTGCGCGGCACGGACTGGATCTACACCTATCTGAAGAGCTTCTATCGCGATGCGTCACGTCCGTGGGGCGTGAACAATGCGGTCTTCCCCCAGGTCGGCATGCCGCATGTGCTCGAATCGCTGCAGGGCGTGCAGGAAAAGGTCTGTGGGCAGAGTGACCTGGCGGTAGCGGGGGCGGAGATCGATCCCGACACGGGGCGTTATGCGTCCTGTGATATTCTAGAGATCACCCAGCCTGGCAGCATGACGGCAGGGGAGTTTGATCAGGCGATGTGGGATCTGACCAATTTTCTGGCCTATGTCGGCGAGCCTTCGCGACTCAAGGCTGAGAGCATGGCCCCCAAGGTGTTAATATTCATTCTGATCTTTACCTTGCTGGCGTATCTTCTCAAGAAGGAATACTGGCGCGACATTCATTGATGGCCCCCGGGGCGGGGTCTCAGTGATAATGGCGAGCCGGCAGTGACGGGCGCGCGGCTGATCAGTCGCGCGCCCGCTTGCGTCGCCTTGAGGTGGCGCAGGCTGACCCTCTGGCAGGGCCTGTTGTGACAAGGGCAGGCCAGAGGAAACTTATCCCCGTTTGTCAGGCCAAAAGCTGACACGGGCATGTCTCGAACAGATGCGAGGACAGTTTCATGGGTGTTGTGGCCAAGCGTTCATCGATGACCTTCTACTCCGGTGGTGACGACCACTTCAGCCACCGTGTACGGATCGTGCTGGCCGAGAAGGGTGTGGCAGTCGATATCATTGATGTGGATGATGACAGCCGTCCGGCCGAACTGGCCGACCTGAACCCGTACAACAGTGTGCCGACGCTGCTGGATCGCGACCTGGTGCTCTACGAGTCCAAGGTCATGATGGAATATCTGGACGAGCGTTTCCCGCATCCGCCGCTGTTGCCGGTGTATCCGGTGGCGCGCGCCCAGAGCCGTCTGTGGATGCATCGCATCGAGCGCGAATGGGTGCCGATGATGGAAACCATCCAGACAGGCACCAAGAAGGAAGCCGACAAGGCGCGCAAGGAATTGCGTGAAAGCCTGATCGGCATTTCCCCGATCTTCGACGACATGCCGTTCTTCATGAGCGACGAGTTCTCGCTGGTGGACACCTGCATTGCCCCGATCCTGTGGCGCTTGCCGACACTGGGAATCGAGCTGCCGGAGAAGCAGGTCAAGCCGCTGCTGACCTACATGGAGCGGTTGTTCGGGCGTGATGCCTTCAAGGCGTCGCTGTCCGAGGCCGAGCGCGAGATGCGCATCTGATCCGTGCGTGATCCTTCGGTCATTGATCGATCGGTCACGCATTCGGGCTTTCGCCCTCGCTCATCAGTCTGTGGATGATGGATATGAGCGATGTGCGGGGCGTTGGCCCGTTGGCGGAATGGGCTTCGGTCGTCGCTGACACTCATTGCAGTTCAAGAGGTTCTCCCATGCTTTCCAGTCGCCCTTATCTGGCACGCGCACTCTACGAGTGGCTGCTGGATAACGACAATACGCCGTACATCGTGGTGGACGCCGAGCAGGAAGGTGTCCAGGTACCGCGTCAACACGTCCAGAACGGCCAGATCGTGCTCAATATCGCACCCGGTGCGGTGCGTGATCTGTTGATCGCCAATGAAGGGGTCAGCTTCAATGCCCGCTTCGGTGGTCAGCCGATGCACGTCAGCGTGCCGACGGCGGCCCTGGTCGCGCTGTATTCGCGTGAAAACGGTGTCGGTATGGTCTTCGGTCACGAGCCGGTGATGCCGGGTGCCGATGAGATGACATTCGGTGAAGCCGCGCCAGATGCCGAGCCGGCCGCCGCAGCGCGCCCGACGCTGGCCAGTGTCGGCAGTGCGCCCGCCGAGGAAGAGGTGCCTGCCTCGGAATCAGCGGATGCGTCCGTCGAGCCAGGCTCAGGCGCTGATGCCGAAGTCGCCGGTGAAGAGCAGGCGTCGGACTCGGCCAGTGACGAGCAGGGTGCTGATGACAATGATCAGCCCAAGCCGCCGCGCAAGGGGCGTCCTTCGCTGCGCGTGATCAAGTAATCACGTCGGCAGGTGGGGGCGATGGGTGAGGGTTGGCCATTGTCCGCCTGATGTCGCTCCTGTCATGAAAAATGCCCCGCAGGCTTCGGCCTGCGGGGCATTTTTCATTCTGGGCACTATTTAATCAGGGTACGTTTCGTTCAGGGCGCTTTTCGTTCAGGGCGCTTTGCATGTCAGGCATGTCAGGCATGCAAGCGCGCCACCTCGATCAGTCGAGGTACTCGAAGACCTTGGCGATACGCTGGATGCCACCGACTTCAGAGACCTTGCTGACGATCTGGTCGGCTTCGGCGCGGGTCACGATACCCATCAGGTAGACGCTGGCATTCTCGGTGAGTACCAGGATGCGACCGGAGTCGATGTTGGCATCCGCCGCCAGCGTGGCCTTGACGCGCGTGGTCAGCCAGGTGTCCTGCACGCGCTGGCTGGCCGGGGCATTGGCGCTGATTTCCAGCGCGTTGTGCACCTGACGCACGCGACGCACATCCTTGGCGATGTCCGTGGCCTTCTGCTTCAGCTCGTCGCTGGCGACCTGGCCGGTCAGCAGCACCATGCCGTTGTAGGAGTTCACGTTGACGTGGGCATCATTGAAGCGAGCATCGGTCTTGCCGAGATTGACCTCGATCTTGGTCTCGATGCTCTCGTCTTCCACCTGGGCGCCCAGGGTGCGATCGCCATAGTCTTCGTCGATCGGGCCGCTGTTGGTCAGGTCGGCGACGGTGGTGCAGCCGGCTAGCGTCAGGAAGCCGGCGGTGGCCATGAGGGAAAGCAGATTCTTGGGCGTCATGCCGTTTTCTCCTGGTGAATGCCGTGGGGCGCGCGGATTACTCGTTGCTGCCGAACAGCTGATGATCAATCAGGTCGCACAGGCAGTGGATGGCCAGCAGATGGACTTCCTGGATGCGTGCCGTAGAGGTGGCGGGAACACGAATCTCGCAGTCTTCACTGCCCAGCAGTGACGCCATGTCGCCACCGTCGCGGCCGGTCAAGGCGACGACGCGCATGTCGCGGTCGTGAGCCGCCTGGATGGCCTGCACCACGTTGGCGGAGTTGCCGCTGGTGGAGATGGCCAGCAGGATGTCGCCGGGCTGACCCAGGGCGCGGATCTGCTTGGAGAACACCTCGTTGTAGCTGTAGTCGTTGGCGATGGACGTCAGCGTGGAGGTGTCGGTGGTCAGCGCGATGGCCGGCAGGCTCGGGCGCTCACGCTCGAAGCGGTTGAGCAGCTCGGAGGAGAAATGCTGGCTGTCGCCGGCGCTGCCGCCGTTGCCGCAGGCCAGGATCTTGCCGTCATTGACCAGGCTCTGGACCATCATCTGGCTGGCCGCTTCGATGAAGGGCGGCAGCACTTCGCTGGCGTAGGTCTTGGTGTCAATGCTGGCGTTGAAGTGGCCGAGAATACGCGATTGGAAATCCATGATGGCTCTTGGTCGTTGGCTTCAGAACGCTTCGAAGGCGTGGCGAATCCAGTGAATGGAACGAGGGGAGGTCCCCTCCACGCCTACCACGTCGAAGCGGCAGGAACATGATAGCCCGTGCTGGGCCAGATAAAAACGCGCGGCAGTGATCAGCCGGCGTTGCTTGGTATGGGTCACGCTTTCCAGTGCGCTGCCGAAGCGGGAGTTGGCCCGGTAGCGCACCTCGATGAAGACCAGGGTCTCGGCGTCACGCATGATCAGGTCGATCTCGCCGCCCTTGGCATGCTGGTTGCGCGTGACGGGTGTCAGGCCACGCGCTGCCAACCATTGTTCTACCTCCGCCTCGATGACGGCGCCGCGCGCTCGGGCGCGGCGCTGGGGAGGCGGGTGCGCCTTGCCTGAGGGCGAGTCGGCGCGTGTCATGTCAGGGCGTGTAGGCTTCGACGGTACGGCTGTTGGCGCCTTTCAGTGGCGGACGCGGTACGCCACCTCTGAATTCAGCCCAGGGCAGCGTGCGCTCGATGCGGCCATCGTGGCGCGGGAAGAGGCTGCCGGTGGCGCCGAAGAGTTCGCCGCCCGCACCGGCCAGCATCAGCGGTACGCGCTGGGCCAGACGATAGGCATCGACCCCCATGGCGTTGAGCTTGAGCATGCGCGGTGAAGCATCGGACAGAGCGCGGTAGGTGTCGACTTCCGGCAGGGACGCCTTGCCGCCGGAGGAGGCCTCCGGCACTTCCCAGGGAATGTCCACGAAGTCGACGCCATTGAGGTCGCCATCCTGATCGGGCTGCGGTGCGCCGTCGTAGAGATGGGAGGTGCCGTAGATCGGCAGGTCGCCCGCGTAGTAGAAGTCCAGCATCGGCGGCACCTGACGCGCATAGCTCGGCAGTGCCAGTAGGAAGATCATGTCGATGTTGCCGGAATGGGCGCGGCCGTATTTGCTGCCGGATTTCTTGGCGGACTTCATGCGCGCCTGGTCCTGGCTCGAGACCGACAGCAGGTCCTTGACGGCTGCGCTGACGGCGCCCTTGGGGTTGTAGCGCTCGACGGAGACGATGTCGCCGCCTTCCTGCTCGAAGCGGTCGCGGAAGGCGCTGTAGACGCGCTGGCCCCAAGCATTGTTGGGCACCAGCGCGGCGGCGCCACGATGGCCGTCGAGTGCGGCGCGCATGGCGACCTGGCGGGCTTCGTCCTCGGCGGACAGGCCGTACTGGAACAGGTTGTCGGCACGGTTGCTGTCATGGGTGCCGTAGTTGAGGGCCAGTGTCGGCAGCGGCAGGCTGTTCTGGGTCTCGAGCTGACTGACCAGCTTCTTGTCCAGCGGGCCGAGCACGACCTGGGCGCCATCCATGGTGGCACGGGCATACAGGGTCTTGAGGTCCGCGCTCGAGGTGTCATAGAAGCTCAGCTGCGGCGTGGCTTCGGCATTGTCGATGGCGCTGCGATGGCGTGCCTCGATGCCTTCACGGATGGCCTGGGCGATCCGCTTGAGCGAGCCGGACTCGGGCAGGAAGACGGCAATCTTGCGCACTTCCTGGCCGGAGAGCTCGCGCAGGTCGAGAATGCCCTGCGGCATCTGGCGTGCGGCGGGATGCTGCGGGTTGGCGTCCGACCAGTCGTTGATGGCGGAGAACATCTGGTCGATGTTGCCCCCGAAGCGACGCTGCAGGCGCAGCAGGTCCGTCCAGCCACTGGCGGTGGGGCTGGCACTGGCCAGCTCGTTGAGCTGACTGGGTGAGAGGCGCGTGAGCTGCTCCCACAGGGTGTCGTTGATGCTCAGGTCATCGCTGTCGGCCTGCAGGGCGATCAGGGTCTGGGCGCTGGCCAGGGGTTCGCCGACCATGCCGAGTGCCAGGCCGCGACGCTTGCGCAGTGTGCGCTGGTCATCGCTTGACATCTGGATGTTGTCCTCGAGCACCGAGGTGGCCAGGATCGTGTTCCAGCCGTCCTGCTGCTCAAGCGCGATACGCGATAGCAGCAGGGCCCATTGCACGCGTTCCTGCGGCTCGAGGCTTGTCGGGTCGATGTCGGATGCGATGGTGATCGCCTGCGCGTTGTCGCCGCTGCGTGCTAGGATGTCCGCAGCTTGCAGGCGCGTACTGGCCGCTTGCTGACCCTGTTGCTGCTCGGCCTGAGCGAGCAGGGCATCGGCACCGGGGCCGCTGGAAAGCGGTGACTGTCCGGCACACCCTGCCAGCAGCAGGGCGGAGGCGGCGAGGCCCGCCAGCGTGCGCAGGCCGGAACGTGAACGGCGCGCGGCCTCCTGCCGGATGGCTGACGAAGTGCCCAGCGTATTGGCTGATGCACGATTCCATGTCTGGCGCATGTACGACGGTCCCTTGGCTGATGGGCGATGTGGTCAGGACTGCATCGCCGCCTACTGTGATGAAGGGTGAAAGGCATCATGGCACTCGGTCGATCAGGGCCACGCATGCAGCGTCCTTCGGATGAAATGTCCCAAGGCAATCTGCCTGTGTCTGACGACCATTTCTACCATTGAGTTCAACGAGTCGAAGCATTGAATGTCCGAGTCTTCTGAAGGCGTATTGTACGTGGTCGCCACGCCGATTGGTAACCTCGATGATCTCAGTCCCCGCGCCGCGCGGGTGCTGGGAGAAGTGGACCTGATCGCAGCCGAGGATACCCGCCACAGCGCGCGGTTGCTGCGTCACCTGGGCCTGGAAGTGCCCATGATGTCCCTGCACGATCACAACGAACGTGGCCGTGTCGACCAGCTGTGTCAGGCGCTGGAGGCAGGCCGACGCGTCGCGCTGGTCTCCGATGCCGGCACGCCGCTGATCTCCGATCCCGGCTTCATCGTCGTGCGCGCCCTGCGCGAGCGTGGCTTCAAGGTAGTGCCGCTGCCGGGGCCGTGCGCGTTGATCACCGCCCTCAGTGCGGCGGGTCTGCCGACGGATCGCTTCACCTTCGAAGGCTTTCTGGCCCACAAGGGCGGCCCGCGTCAGGCACGCCTTGCCGCGCTGCGCGACGATAGCGCCACCCATGTGCTGTACGAGTCTCCGCACCGCATTCAGGCGCTGCTCGGCGATATTCGCGAGGTGCTGGGCGAGCGCCGGGTCGTGCTGGCCCGTGAGCTGACCAAGACCTTCGAGACCTTCCTCGATGGCACGGCGGCCGAGCTGCTGGCGCAGATGGACGCTGACAGTGATCAGACCCGCGGCGAGTTCGTGGTCATGATCGAAGGAGCGCCGGCACGTGACGGCGATGAGGCGGCCAGTGTCGAAGGCGATGCCCTGTTGCAGGTGCTGTTCGAAGAGGGCGTCGGCGTCAAGCAGATGGCCGCCATCGCCACGCGTCTGGTGGGCGGGCGCAAGAAAGCCTGGTATGCCAAGGCGCAAGCCATGAAGGACGCGGCAGGGGAATAAGCAAACCTCTGTCACGCCAGACTTTTTTGCCGCTGCCATTGTTCGGCCTGCGCGGGCTTCGTCTTGTGAAAGGCCCATGACACTGGTAGTCTTGCGCGCTTGGGAGACGGCCAGACAGTCGCCGCCAGCGCAAGCTGGGGGAGGAAAGTCCGGGCTCCATAGGGCAAGGTGCCAGATAACGTCTGGGCGGCGCGAGCCGACGGCAAGTGCAGCAGAGAGAAGACCGCCTACGTCAGCTTCGGCTGACCGGTAAGGGTGAAAGGGTGCGGTAAGAGCGCACCGCGCGGCTGGTAACAGTTCGCGGCGAGGTAAACCCCACCTGGAGCAAGACCAAATAGGCCCCCTATGCTGCTGCCCGCAGTGGGGGCGGGTTGGTTGCTTGAGCCCTGAAGTGATTCAGGGCCTAGATGAATGACTGTCCACGACAAGACCCGGCTTATCGGCCATCTCCCGCCTTATAACGTCAGTGTGCTGCCAGCCTTCGCGATGCGAGCGATGGCAGCACACCTTGAATTCGCATGACCGGCGCCGTCCGCTGCGTGTTTCGTGAATGACCATTGCAGTTGGATGGCAACGAACACGCTGCCGTGACAGGCGCCGGTTGTCGGTTATGGCACTTGAATTCGTGTTTCAGCCGCTTGCCTGCTGCACGCAGGCGCTGTCTCCGCTCTTATGCTGTCGGTGCCCTTTGCCACCGGCTTTCACTGCTCGCATCGCGTGCCAAGGTCCAGAGTTTCGTCATGTCCAAGCCCAGCGCTCCTTCCGTTACCGAGTCTGCCGATACCGAGTCCGTCGAAGTGGCTGATCGCTTCGCGCATGTCAGTGTCATGCTCGATGGCGCGGTCGATGGCCTGATTCAGGGCACGGCCGGCGTCTACTTCGACGGTACCTTCGGTCGCGGTGGCCATTCGCGTCTGATCCTGTCGCGCCTGGCGCCCGAGGGGCGTCTGATCGCCTGTGATCGTGACCCCCAGGCGCTGGCGGAAGCCGCGACCATCGACGACGAGCGCTTCAGTATCCATGCCGGTGAATTCGCGCGTCTTGGCGAATATGCCGAGCGTGAGGGCGTGCATGGCCAGCTGGATGGCATCCTGCTCGACATCGGCGTGTCATCCCCGCAGCTGGATGATGCCGAGCGTGGCTTCAGCTTCATGAATGATGGCCCGCTGGACATGCGCATGGACCCCACCAGTGGCGAGAGCGCCGCCGAGTGGCTGTCGCGGGCCAGTGCCGAGGACATGGCCTGGGTCTTCAAGACCTATGGTGAGGAGCGTTATGCCAAGCGCCTGGCGCGCGCCGTGGTGGAGCGTCGCGCCGAGCGACCCATCACGCGCACCGGCGACTTCGCCAGCCTGATCAAGGATGCCCACCCCAACTGGGAGAAGCACAAGCACCCGGCGACGCGTGTCTTCCAGGCGATCCGCATTCACATCAATGGTGAGCTGGATGAGCTGACCCGCGCGCTGGATGCCGGTCTCGAGGCGCTCAAGCCCGGCGGTCGTCTGGTCGTGATCAGCTTCCACTCGCTGGAAGACCGCATCGTCAAGCGCTTCATGCGTGACAAGGCGCGGGGGGATCAGGCGCCGCGTGGCATGCCGATCCGTGAAGACCAGCTCAACAAGCGTCTCAAGCTGGTGGGCAAGGCGCAGAAGGCTTCGCAAAGCGAAGTCGATGCCAATGTCCGTTCGCGCAGTGCCGTGATGCGCATTGCCGAAAAGCTCAAATAGCGTCAGTGCTCCCTCCGGGGAATCGTGCCTCTTTCTGCGCCTGCCTACCGGCAGGCGCGCGCGCAAGTGGGCTGTGGTGAAAGGACGACACAAGTGTTGCCGTGCTGCAACTCTTAGCGGCTAACGCCACTTGCTGACATAATGCGCCGGGCGCTTCAAACAAGTGAGCGAACATCGCGCCTGCACGTTGGCAGTCTGCAAGGATATTCGTGATGCGGGGCATCACGTTCAGAGTGATTAGGGAGTCGGCATGGCGGGACGGAGACAGGATGGCTGGACGGGTAACTGGCCGATCAAGGTGCAGATGCGTTGGCGTCACCTGTGTTTCGCGGTGCTGATGCTCAGTCTGCTCGGCTCTGCCGCTGCTGTCGTGATCAGCTCCCACCTCTCGCGTGGCCAATATGCCCAGCTGCAGAAGCTGGAAGCGGCGCGCGATGATGCGCGTGCACGCTGGGGCCGCCTGCTGCTGGAAGAAAGCGCCTGGTCGGCGCCGGCGCGTATCGAAAGCATCAGCATCGAGCGACTCGAGATGCGTGTCCCGGATGTCCACGATGTCGAGGTCATTCGCTGATGGCCACGCGTCGCCCGCCTTCGTCTCGCCCGCGCAACCCGCGCAAAGCCGCCGGCGCTGAGACGCCCGCTCGTACCAAGGCCGCAAGCGGTGCCCGCAAGAGCGCGCGCGCGGCCATGGGGCCAGCCCGCTATCGCATCATGCTCTTCATCGTGCTGGCCGGGCTTGTCGCTCTGGTCGGCCGCATCGGCTATCTCCAGCTCTTCGATCAGCAGTTCCTGCAGGATCAGGGCGACGCACGCACCCTGCGTGTCGACAGCATCAATGCTCACCGCGGCATGATCACCGATCGCACCGGTGAGCCGCTGGCGATCTCCACGCCGGTCATCACCCTGTGGGCCGACCCGCGCAAGGTGCCCGACGACCCCGTGCGGCTGTCATTGCTGGCGCGCGCGCTGGGGCAGAAGCCGGATGATCTGATCGCACGCGTCCGCCGCTATCGTGATGCCGGCAAGGGCTTCATGTACATCAAGCGCCAGATGACCCCGCCGCAGGCTCAGCCTGCCATTGACCTCGATATTCCGGGCGTCAGCCACAAGCAGGAATACAAGCGCTATTACCCCTCCGGAGAAGTCTCCGCCCAGTTGATCGGCGTGACCAACGTCGATGACAAGGGCCAGGAGGGGCTCGAGCTTGCCTACAATTCCTACCTTTCCGGTACGCCGGGCAAGCGGCGCGTGCTCAAGGACCGCAAGGGGCGCCTGGTGCGTGACCTGCACCTGATCAGCGAAGCCAAGCCCGGTGGCGACCTGACACTCTCCATCGACCTGGGTCTGCAATACATGGCCTACCGTGAGCTCAAGGCGGCCGTGGCGGAGCACCGCGCCGATGGCGGCACCCTGGTGATGATGGATGCGCGCACCGGCGAAGTGCTGGCGATGGTCAATCAGAAGTCCTATAACCCGAACAACCGTGCCGGGCTTGATCCCGCCGGGCTGCGTAACCGCGCGATCACCGATGCCTTCGAGCCCGGCTCGGTGATGAAGCCGCTGTCGATGAGCGCCGGCCTTGCCTCCAGCAAGTATCAGCCGGACTCGGTGATCGATACCACGCCGGGTTACATGCGGGTCGATCAGTTCACCATTCGTGACTTCCGCAACTACGGCAAGCTCGACATGGCGGGCATTCTCTATCATTCCTCGAATATCGGCATGAGCCGCATGGCGCTGAGTCTCGAGGATGATGCGGTCTGGAATCGCTACTATGAGCTGGGCCTCGGTCAGGCGCCGGGCACCGGTTTCCCGGGCGAGACCACCGGCGTGCTGCCGCCGCCGACCAACTGGTCGCGCAGCAAGCGGGCCTCCATCTCCTACGGTTACGGTATCAGCGTCTCGGCGCTGCAGCTGGCCAGCGCCTACACCGCGCTCGCCAATGACGGCCGTCGTGTGCCGCCGTCGCTGCTCAAGGTCAAGACGCCGCCGGTCGGTGACCAGGTGATCTCATCGGACAACGCGCACGCCTTGCTCGGCATGATGGAGAAGATCGTGCAGCCCAACGGGCCTGCCAAGCGGGCGGTGGTCGAAGGCTATCGCATCGCCGGCAAGACCGGCACCGTGCGCAAGGTGACGGCCGGTGGCTATCAGAAGACCGCGTATCGTTCGTTGTTCGCGGGTGTGGCACCGGTGTCTGATCCGCGTATCGTGACCGTGGTGATGATCGAGAACCCCAAAGGGGAAGAATATTACGGCGGTCTGGTGGCGGCGCCCGTGTTCGGGCGCGTGGTGGGCAAGGCTTTGCGCCTGCTGGATGTGCCGCCGGACAGCAAGGTCGGTGAGTAACGCTTTTCATGTGGCACAGTCGTCGGCCTCAGGCGGGCGACTGCGTCTTTTTTCTCATGTAGTGAATACGTTCCGGGACATCGGGAACAAGGAAGGTCTTCCGACATGACTTCACCGCACGATTCCAGGCGCCTGGGCGAGTTTCTGGCGCGCCCGCTGGCCACGGCGACAGACATGCTGGCAGCATTGCTGGCGCTGTGGCCAGGCGCCCTCAATGACGATTGCCGTGCACGGCTTGCCGCGCGCGATGACTGGCACCTGACGATCGACAGTCGCAGTGCCGCGCAGGGCTCCCTCTTCATCGCCATCCCCGGCATCGCCAGCGATGGCCGCGACTATATCGCCGCGGCGCTTGAGGGCGGTGCCGAGCTGGTGCTGGCCGAAAGACCCGCCGACGGGGATGCACGTCTCGCACTGCATTCAGACGATGCCAGAGTCGTCTGGCTCGAGAATCTGGGCGAGCAGCTCGGTGAGCTGGGCCGCCAGGCCTTCAGTGTGCCCGAGTCGCTGACGCTGGTCGGGGTCACGGGCACCAATGGCAAGTCTTCCGTCACCCATTACATCGCCGAGCTGGCCGAAGCGATGGGCACGCCCGCCGGCATGATCGGCACGCTCGGCATCGGGCGTCCCGGCGCGCTGGTCGCGGGCGAGCGCACCACGCCTGATGCCCTGGCCGTGCAGGC
Source organism: Cobetia sp. MC34 (assembly GCF_018340035.1). Lineage (NCBI taxonomy): Bacteria > Pseudomonadati > Pseudomonadota > Gammaproteobacteria > Oceanospirillales > Halomonadaceae > Cobetia > Cobetia sp. MC34. The sequence continues at coordinate 227,707 of NZ_JADPPY010000001.1, read as the reverse complement.
GGCGCTCAAGGGGCTGAGTCTGGCCGGTGCCGAGCTGATCGCGATGGAAGTCTCTTCCCATGCGCTGGATCAAGGGCGCGTCAATGGCTGTCGCTTCACCGTCGCGGGCTATACCAATCTTTCGCGAGACCACCTCGACTACCACGGCAGCATGGCGGCCTATGCGGCGGCCAAGGCGAAGCTGTTCAAGCGCCCCGAACTCAAGCTTGCGGTGCTCAATGCCGATGATGCGCTGGCGCGTCTGATGCTGGCCGGCATGCAGCGCGGCGTGCGCGTGCTGGCAATGGGGCGTGATGATGTCGCGACCCTGCGCGTGCTGGATGTCTTCCCCGAGCCGCTGGGGCAGGTTGCCGTGATCGCGACGCCGGATGGCGAGCGTGAGCTGGGCCTCAATCTGATGGGGCGCTTCAATCTCGACAACGCCTTGCTGGCAATGCTGATCCTGCATGGCCTCGACTATTCGTTCGAGGGGCTGTTTGCCGCCGCGCCGCGTCTGACGCCGGTACCGGGTCGCATGCAGCGCCTGAGCCGTGATGGCGCGCCGGTGGTGGTGGTCGACTACGCCCACACGCCGGAGGCCGTCGAGACGGCACTGACCGCGCTGCGTGCCCACCTGCCGGCGCGGGATGATGCGCGCCTGTGGTGTGTACTCGGCTGTGGTGGCGATCGCGACAGTGGCAAGCGCCCGCTGATGGCCACGGCCGCCGAACAGGGCGCCGACCGGGTCGTGATCACCGATGACAATCCGCGTAGCGAGGATGCCGCCGCCATCCGCCAGCAGATGATGACCGGCATCCATGCCCGCGAGCGCGTGCTGGATATCGCCGGGCGTGGCGAAGCCATTGCTCAGGTCATCCGCGATGCCGGCGAGCATGATGTCATCCTGATCGCCGGCAAGGGGCACGAGGACTATCAGGAAATCGACGGTCAGCGACTGCCGTTTTCCGATGTGGCCCATGCGGTCGCGGCGCTGGAGCGTCGTGAGCTCTCGATGCTGGAAGGTCAGGAGCGTGACGCATGAGTGCGCCTGAACAGCCCGTCGGTCTGAGTACCTTCGAGGAAGTGGCCGCGGTGCTCGGGGCGCAGCTGCCACAGGCATTGCGCGGTCAGGTGCTGGGCGCCATCGAGACGGACACCCGCAAGCTTGGCGAGCAGGCCGCACCGCTGTTCGTGGCGCTGAAGGGTGAGCGCTTCGATGCCCATGACTTCCTCGCTCAGGCTCGCGCCAATGGCGCCGTCGCGGCGCTGGTCGAGCGGGCAGTGGATGATCCGCTGCCGCAGATCGTCGTCGCGGATACCCGGCTGGCCTTCGGGCTGCTGGCGGCAGCGCGTCGCCGTGCCTGGGGGAGGCCGCTGATCGCGGTGACCGGCAACAGTGGCAAGACCAGCGTAAAGGGCCTGGTGCATGCCATCCTTGTGCGGGATGCCGCGCGTTTCGAGGCCGAAAGCCTCGCCAATCACGGCAACCTCAACAACGATTTCGGCCTGCCGATGACGTTGCTGCGCTTGAGCAACGCCCACCAGCACGGTGTGGTCGAACTGGGCGCCAATCATCTCGGCGAGATCGCCTGGACGACGGCCCTGGCGCGCCCGCAAGTGGCGGTGATCACCAATGTCACCGGCGCCCATGTCGGCGAATTCGGCGGCATGGGGCAGATCGCCCAGGCCAAGGGCGAGATTCTGGCGGGCTTGAGCCCGTTGGGAGGGCGACGTCCGGTCGCGGTGCTCAACCGTGATGACGCCTACTTCTCGCTATGGCAGGCGCTGGCCGCAACCGGCCAGGCGGTCGATGTCATCGACTTCAGCGTTGCGGATGGCGTTGTGGATGGCAGCGTGGATAGCGTTGATCGCCCGGCACGCCTGCAGGCGCGTGAGCTAGGCGCGGATGAACTCGGGCGTTATGCTTTCGCACTGACGTTTGATGGCCGCTCGCTCGGTCGTGTCCAGCTGGCGTTGCTGGGGCGTCACAACGTGGCCAATGCGCTGGCGGCTGCCGCGGCGTGCCTGGCACTGGGCATCGACAGTGATCTGGTGATCGCCGGGCTCGAGAGCGCCGAGAGCGTACCCGGCAGGCTGGGCGTCGTGGCAGGCATCAACGGTTCGCGTCTGCTGGATGACAGCTACAACGCCAACCCCGGTGCCATGCTGGCGGCGCTGGATCTGCTGGCGACACTGCCTGCGCCGCGCTGGTGCCTGATGGGCGCCATGGGCGAACTCGGAGCAGACGCCGAACGTCTGCATGCCGAGGTGGGCGATCACGCCCGCAAGCTGGGCATAGATTTCATTGCCACCTGCGGCGAGGGCGCTCAGGCGACTGCCGAGGCCTTCGGGGTCGGTGGCAAGCACTTTATCGAGCGGGCAGAGCTGGAAGCTTACGCCCGTAACCATCTACCCACCGGGGCCAGTGTTCTGGTCAAGGGGTCTCGCAGCGCTGGCATGGAGAATGTCGTTGCCGCGCTCAAGGTCGACGCATCAAGGTGAATGTGAGTCATGCTGCTGCTGCTTGCTGAGTTTCTGGCCCAATTCAATGGCGCCTTTACGGTTTTCAATTATCTGACCCTGCGCGTGGTATTGGCCACGTTGACGGCACTGTTGCTGTGTCTGTGGCTGGGTCCCTGGGTCATCCGCAAGCTCGTCGATGGCCAGATCGGCCAGGCCGTGCGCGACGATGGCCCCAAGTCTCACCTTTCCAAGGCCGGCACTCCGACCATGGGCGGCGTGATGATCCTGCTGTCGATGGCCGTCTCCACTCTGCTGTGGGGCGACCTGACCAACCTGTATGTCTGGGTGGTGCTGGCCGTCACGCTGGGCTTCGGTGCCGTCGGCTGGGTCGATGACTACCGCAAGGTGGTGGAGAAGAATCCGCGTGGCCTGCCGGCGCGCTGGAAGTACTTCTGGCAGTCGGTGGTGGGCATCGGCGCCGCCGTGGTGCTGTATCTGACGGCGAGCACGCCGGCCGAGACGGGCCTGCTGGTGCCGTTCTTCAAGGACGTCGTCATCCCGCTGGGCGTGTTCTACATGGTGCTGACCTACTTCGTGATCGTCGGCAGCTCCAATGCGGTCAATCTGACCGATGGCCTCGATGGTCTGGCGATCATGCCGACCGTGCTGGTCGCCATGGGCCTGGCCATCTTCGCCTACGCTTCGGGCAACCTGAAGTTCGCCGAGTATCTGCACATTCCGTTCATCGCCGGTTCCGGCGAGCTGGCCGTGTTCTGCGCCACCATCGCGGGTGCCGGCCTCGGTTTCCTGTGGTTCAACACCTATCCCGCCCAGGTCTTCATGGGCGATGTGGGCGCGCTGGCACTCGGCGCGGCACTGGGTGTCGTGGCGGTCATCGTGCGTCAGGAAATCGTGCTGTTCATCATGGGCGGCGTCTTCGTGATGGAAACCGTCTCGGTGATCCTGCAGGTCGGCTCCTACAAGCTGACCGGGCGACGCATCTTCCGCATGGCGCCGCTGCATCACCATTTCGAGCTGAAAGGCTGGCCGGAGCCGCGCGTCATCGTGCGCTTCTGGATCATCACCGTCGTGCTGGTGCTGCTTGGCCTGGCCACACTCAAGGTTCGCTGAGGACGCATTCGCGATGACCCTCTCTGTCACCTCCCAAGCACCGGCCTCGCCGGTGCCTGCCAAAGGACCGACCCTGGTGGTCGGTCTTGGTGTCTCCGGACAGGCGATCGCTCGCCATCTGAGTGATCGCGGCATCGACTTTGCCGTCGCCGATACCCGTAGCGCACCGCCGGGCCTCGAGAGCCTGCGCGAGCATGCGCCGCAGGCCGAGGTCCATCTTGGCCCACTGGAAGCGCTGGATCTGTCACGCTTCGGCGAGGTGGTGCTCAGTCCGGGCATCGACCCGCGTCAGGCGGTATTCGATGGGGTCCGCGAGCGGCTGGTCGGCGAGATCGCACTCTTCGTGCGTGCGCTGGATGAGCGTCAGGCCCGCGACGCGCAGGGCAAGCGGCCCACGCTGGTCGCGATCACCGGCTCGAACGCCAAGTCCACCGTGACCACGCTGATCGCGCAGATGGCCGCGCGTGCCGGCCGTGACGTGGCGGTCGGCGGCAATCTTGGCACCGCCGCGCTGACCTTGTTGCGTGAGCAGCCTGATGCCGAGCTCTACGTGCTGGAGCTGTCTTCCTTCCAGCTCGAGACCACACCTGAGCTCAAGGCCGATGTCGCCTGCTTCCTGAATCTCTCTGAAGATCACCTCGATCGCCACGATGGCATGCGCGGCTATCAGGCCGCCAAGCGCGGCATCTTCCGCGGCGCAGGCCTTGCGGTCATCAATGCCGATGACGCCTGGAGCTGGCCGGCCGAAGATGATGCGGTGGCGCGAGTCAGCTTCAGTGTGCAGCTCGGTGAGTCGGCCGATGAGTCGACCGATGAGGCTGCCAGGCAGGCGCAATGGTGCCTGGCGGAGCAGGGCGGCACGCTGTCGCTGTGTCACATCGAGTCTGGTCAGCTGCGCGACGTGATGCCTGCTGCGGAGGTGCGTCTTGCAGGCCGCCACAATCAGGCCAATGCGCTGGCGGCACTCGCGATGGGCACGGCGATCGGTCTCGACGAGACGGTGATGGTCGCCGAGCTAGCAAGCTTCGCGGGGCTGCCGCATCGCGGCGAGCTGATCGCCGAGGTGGCGGGCGTGCGCTGGATCAATGATTCCAAGGGCACCAATGTCGGGGCGACGCTGGCGGCGATCGCCGGTCTCGGCCCGACGCTCGAGGGCAAGCTGATATTGCTGGCCGGCGGTCAGGGCAAGGGCGCGGACTTCACGCCGCTGGCGGCGCCACTGGCCCGTTACGCCCGTGAGGCGGTGGTGTTCGGTCAGGATGCGCCGTTATTGATGCAAGCCCTGGCCGATGACGTCTCCGTGACGCCAGTCATGACGCTGTTGGAGGCCATGCGTCATGCTCGACAGATCGCTCAGGCGGGGGACTGCGTACTGCTGTCACCGGCCTGCGCCAGTCTCGATCAGTTCCCCAATTACATGGCGCGCGGCGACGCGTTCCGTGACTGGGTCACGCAGCACATCATGTCCGGTGCTGACTGCAATTCTGGCCCTGGCGGCAGCGACAAGGAAGCCTGCGATGCGTAACAAGGCTCGGCGAGTCCATGACACCCTGACGGCAGAGCGTCAGCCCGTCGACGGCTGGCTGCTGTTCTGCGCGCTGGCGATCCTGTGTATCGGCTGGGTGATGGTGACGTCTGCGTCCAGCGAGATCTCGAGCGAGCGCTTCGATGGCAATGCCTTCTACTACAGCATGCGTCACGGCATCTTCATCGTGATCGGCCTGGTGGCCGCGATCTGTACGCTGCGCGTGCCGATGTCCGCCTGGCAGCAGCGCAGCTTCGCGATGCTGATGCTGGGCTTCGTGCTGCTGGTGGTCGTGTTGGTGGTCGGGCGCGAGATCAACGGCGCCAAGCGCTGGATACCGCTGCCATTGGTCGGCGGGGTGCAGGCCTCCGAGATCGCCAAGCTGTGTCTGATGATCTGGCTGGCCGGCTATCTGGACCGCCGCCTCGACAAGGTGCGCGCCAGCGTCGTCAACGGCCTCATTCTGCCCTGCGTCCCCTTGTTGCTGATGATCGTGCTGCTGGCGCTGGAGCCTGACTTTGGCTCCATCGTGGTCATGGGCGGTGCCGTGATGGGCATGCTGCTGATGGCGGGCGTCGCCTGGTGGGGCTTCATCGTCTTGCTGGGCCTGGCCGGCGGCGGTGGTTGGCTGTTGGCGATCGCCGAACCCTATCGCTGGGAGCGTCTGACCACCTATACCGACCCGTGGGCCAACATGTATGACAGTGGCTACCAGCTGACCCAGGCGTTGATCGCCTTCGGTCGTGGCCACCTGAGCGGCATGGGGCTGGGCAACAGCGTGCAGAAGCTGTTCTATTTACCCGAAGCGCATACCGATTTCGTGTTCGCCGTGCTGGCCGAGGAACTGGGCTTGATCGGGGCGACGGCCGTGGTGGCGCTGTTCGGACTGCTGATCTACCGCGCCTTCAAGATCGGTCGCCGCGCTGAACTCGCCGGCTTGCCGTTCAGCGCCTACCTCGGCTACGGTATCGCCCTCGTGCTGGGGGCGCAGGCCTTCATCAACATCGGTGTGGCCAGCGGACTGCTGCCCACCAAGGGGCTGACTCTGCCCTTGATGAGTTATGGCGGTTCCAGCCTGATCGTCAGTTGCGTGCAGATCGCGATACTGCTGCGTATCGATGCGGAGACCCGCAAGCTGACCCGCACACCGACAGGAAATGCCGCCGCGCCCCGGCGCAAGGCCAAGAAGCCGACCGAGACACCGCAAGGAGCACAGGCATGACGTCATCTTCTTCTACCATCGCTCCCGAGGGGGCGGTTGACTCGGTAGACACTGTCTCCAAAGGCGTCGTGCTGATGATGGCCGGCGGCACGGGAGGGCATGTGATCCCGGCGCTGTCGCTGGCGCGTGCCCTCGCGGCGGCCGGTCACGAGATTCATTGGCTGGGCAGCCCGCGTGGCATCGAGAACCGTCTGGTGCCCGACGCCGGCTACCCGCTGCATCGGGTCGAGGTCGCGGGCCTGCGCGGCAAGGGGCTGGCGGGCTATGCGGCGATTCCGTTCCGTCTCGCGCGTGCCGTCCTGCAGGCACGGCGCGTGATTCGTGAGCTCAAGCCGGTGCTGGTGGTAGGCCTCGGTGGCTTCGCCAGTGGTCCGGGCGGGCTCGCGGCGCGCCTTGAAGGCATTCCGTTGATCATTCATGAGCAGAACGCCATCGCGGGCCTGACCAACAAGGTGCTGGCGCGGATGGCGACGCGTGTCTACGCCGCCTTCCCGGGCGCCTTCCCGCCGGCCCGCGGGGCTCAGGTGGTGGGCAATCCGGTGCGCGATGAGATCGCCGATGTCGGTGCCGCCGGGCATGCGTCCGAGTCTGCTGTCGAGACGGCAGGCGAGGCGCGTGCGTTGCATCTGCTGGTGATGGGCGGCTCGCTGGGCGCTCAGGCGCTCAACGAGACGCTCGCGCCGGCGCTGGCCCTGCTGCCGGAAGCCTCGCGCCCCGTGGTGCGCCATCAGGCCGGACGTGACAAGCAGGAGGCGACCCTCGTCGCCTATCAGGCAGCCGGTGTCACGGCTGAGGTCAGCGAGTTCATCGGTGACATGGCCGAGGCCTACGCCTGGGCAGACCTCGTGGTCTGTCGCGCCGGCGCCCTGACCGTGGCCGAGCTGGCCGCGGCAGGTCGGCCTGCGGTGCTGGTGCCGTTCCCCCACGCCGTGGATGACCACCAGACCGTCAATGCCGCGGTATTGGTCAAGGCGGATGCCGCGCGCCTGATTCCCCAGAATACGTTGACTGCCGAGCGCCTCGCCGAGACGCTGGCAGAATTGCTCGACCCCAAGATACTCACTGGCATGGCCGCTCGCGCCCGCAATAGTGCGGAACTCGATGCGGTAGCGACCATGCTGGCAGGCTGCATGGAGACTCGCCTTGAACGCTAGCAATTCTGATCGCGGTGCAGGTATGCGCCGCATCCGTCGTATCCACTTCGTCGGCATCGGCGGTGTGGGCATGTGTGGTATCGCCGAAGTACTGGGCAACATGGGCTATGAGGTCAGCGGCAGTGACCTCAAGGAATCCGCCGTCACGGCTCACCTGCGTGAGTGCGGCGTGCGTGTCGCCATCGGTCATGCGGCCATCAATGCCGAAGGCGCGGATGTGGTCGTGGTCTCGACCGCGGTGGACACCACCAACCCGGAAGTGGCCTGGGCGCGGGAGCATCGCATCCCCGTCGTGCGTCGCGCCGAGATGCTCGCCGAGCTGATGCGCTTCCGCCAGGGCATCGCGATTGCCGGCACGCACGGCAAGACCACCACCACCAGCCTGACCGCGACCCTGCTCGCGGAAGGTGGCATGGACCCGACCTTCGTCATCGGCGGCAAGCTGACCAGCGCGGGCACCAATGCCCGTCTGGGCGAGGGCGAGTATCTGGTCGCCGAGGCGGACGAGTCCGATGCCTCCTTCCTGCATCTGCAGCCGTTGATCTCGGTGGTGACCAACGTCGATGCCGATCACATGGCCACCTATGAGGGCGACTTCAATCGCCTCAAGGACACCTTCATCGAATTCCTGCACAACCTGCCGTTCTACGGTCTGGCGGTGCTGTGTATCGATGATGCCAACGTGCGTGAGCTGCTGCCGCGTGTTCAGCGTCAGTTCGTGACCTACGGCTTCAGCGACGATGCCGATTACCGTATCAGCGATTTCCGCCAGGGTGGCGGTCAGCTCAGCTTCACGGCGCTGCGTCCGGAAGGCCATGCACCACTCGAGATCACCCTGGCGATGCCGGGTGAGCACAATGCGCTCAATGCCCTGGCGGCGATCGCCATCGCCACCGATGTCGGTGTCAGCGACGAAGCCATCGCCCGCGCACTGGCAAGCTTTGCCGGTGTCGGTCGTCGCTTCCAGGTGCACGGAGAATTCGCGGCACCCAATGGTGAGCAGAGCGTGATGCTGGTGGACGATTATGGCCACCACCCGCGCGAAGTGGAGATGGTGATTCACGCCGTGCGCGCCGGCTGGCCGCAGCGCCGTCTGGTGATGGCCTACCAGCCGCACCGTTATTCACGCACCCATGATCTCTATGAAGACTTCGTGCGTGTGCTGTCCGAAGTCGATACGTTGTTGCTGCTGGATGTCTACAGCGCCGGGGAAGCGATGATTCCGGGCGCCGATGGCCGCTCGCTGGCGGGCTCGATCCGTCAACGCGGTCAGGTGGACCCGCTGTTCGTCGAGCACAAGCGTGCCTTGCCGGACCTGCTCAAGAACGTGCTGCGTCCGGGCGATATCCTGATTACCCAGGGGGCGGGCGATGTCGGTGGTATTGCGCTGGCACTGGCGGGGGCCGACCTCAAGCTTGACGAGGTGACGCTATGACCGTCTCTTCCTCCCCGTCCGGATCGACAGGCGTGAATCCTGAACTGGCCACGCGCTATGGGCGTGTCGTGGTGCTGTTCGGTGGCCTGAGCGCCGAGCGCGAGGTGTCGCTCAAGAGCGGTGCGGCGGTGCTGGCGGCCCTGCAGGGCGCAGGTGTCGATGTGCAGGGCTATGACATGGCGCATGGGCTGGCCGGTCTCGAGGCATTGCGTCCCGACCGTGTCTTCATCGCCATGCATGGTCGCGGCGGCGAAGATGGCACCTTGCAGGGTGCGCTGGAATTGCTGGGCATCCCCTACACCGGTAGCGGCGTGCTGGCCTCTGCACTGGGCATGGACAAGCTGCGTACCAAGAAGCTCTGGGATATCGAAGGCTTGCCGACGCCACGCTCCTGTCGCCTGGCGGCGGATACGGACTGGCAGTCGGTGCTCGAGACGCTCGGGACACCGGTGGTGGTCAAGCCGGTGCATGAGGGGTCGACACTCGGCATCCATGTCGTCGAGGACGCCCAGGCGCTTCAGGATGCCTGGACGGATGCCAGCCGCTTCGATGCGGTGGTGATGGCCGAGCGTTTCATCAAGGGGCCGGAATATACGGTGTCGGTATTGGACGGCGAAGTCCTGCCGGCCATTCGCATCGAAGCCGATAGCGGGTTCTATGATTACGATGCCAAATACATCGCCAATACCACGCGCTATCTGCTGCCTTGTGGTCTGGGCGCTGTGCGCGAGGCGGAATTGGCCGAGATCTCGCTCAAGGCATTCAACGTGCTGGGCTGCGAGGGTTGGGGTCGTGTCGATGTGATGGAAGATGCGGACGGCGCCTTCTGGCTGCTGGAAGTCAACACCTCGCCGGGCATGACCGATCACAGCCTGGTGCCGCAGTCCGCGGCGCATGTCGGGCTCGATTTCGCCACCCTGGTGCTGCGTATTCTCGACACGACTCTCGCCGAGCGGGACGCAAATGACGCGTCAGTCGCTCAGCCGAGTGGTCATTGATCGATGGCGGCGCGTAGCACTACCGGCGCAATCTTCGGCCTCGTTCTCGGTCTTGCGCTGCTGGTCGCGGGCGGACAGGCATTGTGGACCTGGCTTGACCGTCCCATTGAGCGAGTCACCATCAAGGGTGACTTCGATCATGTCAGTGCTGCCTACCTTCAGCGTCACATCGCGCCGTTGATTCGTGGCCAGAGCTGGCTCTCCGTCCCATTGGGCGAGGTTCGGCGTCGCGCGTTGGCGATCGATTGGCTGAGTGAAGTCAGCATCTCGCGTCGCTGGCCGGATACACTCGAATTCGAGCTGTTTGAACAACAGCCGGTGGCCTACTGGAATGATGGCGAATTGCTCAATGTGCGCGGTGATGCCTTCCAGGCGGGCCCGGTCACGCAGCTGGGCAATCTGCCCAATCTGGCGGGGCCCAGGGGCAGTGGATCCGAAGTGCTGGCCGAGCTTGACGCGCTGCAGAGCCAGTTGGGCGGGCTGGGGCTCAATGTCTCCCAGTTGCGATTGGAGCCACGCGGCGCCTGGCGCTTTCAGGTCAATGATTCGGTGTGGGTAATGCTGGGGCGCAATGATCGAGAGGCGCGTCTGGCGCGTTTCATGGCGGCCTGGCAGCGGCGTCTGGGTGATGAGGCGTCGCAGATCCGCTACATTGATCTGCGTTACCCCAACGGAGTGGCAGTGGCGTGGCATGGGGAGACGACGGCACCCGAAGAAGGCAAGGACAGTTGAGGCAAATGGCGACACTCACTACATGCTTCATTTGCGTGTGAGTATTAGCAAAATGGCGATATCGCCAGTTTCATTTGTCGTCAATCCCGCCTATTCTAGCGGGGATTTGCGCCCCTCGGTATTTTAGGCTGGTATGCCCCAAGTGGCTGCTCCTATACTGGGAAGTCAAATCCCTCTGTACGGGTTAAACGGAACGTAAACCCGTTTTGGGTGGTGCGGCAGACATGTTGTCTGTCAAAGCGCGCAATTATTTTCATGATGAACCAGAATCAAGGAGCTGGCCCGACCTATGGCAGGACATTCCAAATCACAGGATATGGTGGTCGGGCTGGACATCGGAACCTCCAAGGTAGTCGCGATCGTGGGTCAGCCGACCGATGATGGCGGTATCGAAATTGCGGGAATTGGCTCCCACCCTTCACGTGGCATGAAGAAGGGGGTGGTGATCAACATCGAATCGACCGTACAGTCGATTCAGCGCGCAGTGGAGGAGGCTGAGTTGATGGCCGGCTGCGATATCCACTCGGTGTATGTGGGCATCGCCGGCAGTCATATCAGTTCGATGAATTCCGATGGTGTCGTGGCGATCAAGGATCGCGAAGTGACGCCGTCTGATATCGAACGCGTGATCGACTCGGCGCGCGCTCGAGCGATTTCTGAAGGTCAGCGCATTCTTCACGTGCTGCCGCAGGAATATGCCATTGACCGTCAGGAAGGTATTCGCGAGCCGTTGGGCATGTCCGGGGTGCGTCTTGAGGCGCGCGTTCACCTGGTCACTGCCGCACTGAATGCCGTGCAGAATATCGAGAAGTGCGTGCGTCGCTGCGGGCTCGAAGTCGACGACATCATTCTCGAGCAGCTCGCCTCGAGTCATGCGGTTCTGACCGAGGATGAGCGTGAATTGGGTGTGTGCATGGTGGATATCGGCGGTGGTACCACGGATATCGCCGTCTTCACCGAAGGTGCCATTCGTCATACGGCTGTGATCCCCATCGCGGGTGATCAGGTCACGAATGACATCGCCATGGCGCTGCGCACACCGACGCAATATGCAGAAGAAATCAAGGTCAAGTATGCCTGTGCTCTGACCCAGCTGGCCTCCAGCGACGAGACGATCAAGGTGCCGAGTGTCGGTGACCGACCGGCACGTGATCTGTCCCGTCAAGCGTTGGCCGAAGTGGTCGAGCCCAGGTATGAGGAACTGTTCACCCTGGTCCGCGATGAATTGCGTCGCAGTGGCTATGAAGATCTCGTGGCTGCGGGCGTGGTTCTGACGGGTGGAACGTCACGCATGGAAGGTGTCGTTGAGCTGGCGGAGGAGATCTTCCACATGCCGGTTCGCATCGCTTGCCCGCAGAATGTGCGTGGACTGGCGGATGTGGTCCGCAATCCGATTTATTCCACGGGTGTGGGTTTGCTACATTATGGGATGAAACAGGAGCGGCACACGCCATCGTCGACGACCGTCGCGGTGCGCAGAGAGGAATCTGCCGCGCGACGCGTTCACGGCCAAGAGCACGACACCTCCACGCTGGAGCGGATCAAGGGCTGGTTCAAGGGAAATTTCTGACAGGGATTACAGAAAGACTGTGATCCAGGAGACAGGGCATATGTTCGAACTGGTAGATAACGCACCCTCCAGCAGCGCGGTCATCAAGGTGATCGGTGTTGGCGGCGGCGGTGGTAACGCCGTCAATCACATGGTCGAGAGCAACATCGAAGGCGTCGAGTTCATCTGCGCCAACACCGATGCTCAGGCGCTCAAGCGCGTGGCCGCCAAGACTGTCCTGCAGCTGGGCAGTGAAATCACCAAGGGGCTTGGCGCTGGCGCCAACCCGGAAGTGGGCCGCCAGGCGGCGATGGAAGACCGTGAGCGTATCGTCGAGCTGCTGCAAGGCGCCGACATGGTCTTCATCACGGCTGGCATGGGGGGGGGTACCGGTACCGGCGGTGCTCCTGTCGTGGCGCAGGTCGCCAAGGAACTGGGCATCCTGACCGTGGCCGTCGTCACGCGTCCGTTCCCGTTCGAAGGGCCGCGTCGTCAGAAGGCGGCAGAGCAGGGCATGAAGGAGCTCTCCGAGCACGTCGACTCCCTGATCACCATCCCCAACGAGAAGCTGCTGTCTGTGCTGGGCAAGAGCGCCAGCCTGCTGAGCGCCTTCAGCGCCGCCAACGACGTGTTGCTGGGTGCTGTGCAGGGGATCGCGGAGCTGATCACCAGCCCGGGCATCATCAACGTCGATTTCGCCGACGTGCGCACTGTCATGTCCGAGATGGGCATGGCGATGATGGGGACCGGTGACGCCATCGGCGAGAACCGTGCTCGTGAAGCCGCCGAGAAGGCCATTCGCAGCCCGCTGCTCGAAGACATCGATCTGCACGGCGCGCGCGGTATCCTGGTCAACATCACGGCGGGCCCGGACCTCTCCATCGGTGAATTCAACGATGTGGGTGCCACCGTGCAGGAGTTCGCTTCTCCGGACGCCACCATCGTGGTCGGGACCTCCATCGACATGGACATGACCGACGAGCTGCGTGTCACTGTCGTGGCGGCGGGTCTCGACGGTCGCGTCGAGAAGCCGGCGGCGCGTGAAACGGCACCGGCCAAGCGTACCGTCGAGAAGCCGGCGGACTACCGCAGCCTGCAGACGCCGACGGTCACCCGTCAGGCCAAGGAAGAGCAGGAAGCGGCAGCCAAGAAGTCTGAGCCGCGCAAGTCGCGTGATATGGATGACTATCTCGATATCCCGGCCTTCCTGCGTCGCCAGGCTGACTGATGCGCACTGACTGACACGTCATTGACGCTCATGTATCAGTCGGCATGAGTCTGAGATGACACGGCTCATCATGAGTCTGACTTCACCCATCCGGGGTTTCCCGGGTGGGTGAAGTCGTTTCCGGGGCAGACAAAAGGGCCTTTCGCCGCCGGCGCGGGGCGCTGCCTGTGCGTCACGGGTGCATCCGACAGTGCCGTGGGCGCGTAAGGAAGGAGGTCTTCAAGCTGTCTTGCACATTGATTATCGTTTTATGGCAGTGCGAGTGAGAACTGTTTGGTGATTGCGTGTTCATACTCAGCACGAGGCCAGCAGGCGCGCGGGTCAGCCTCAATGGTGCTCGAAAGGCAATGTTGAATTTCCCTAACAGCGGCAGGTGACAATTTGTTGAATTCCTGCATTGCTGTTATCATGAACACTGTTTCCAAATTCAGGCTGACTGGCTATCTCCCTATGATTCGACAAAAAACACTCCAGAATACGATCCGCGCCACAGGCGTTGGTCTGCACTCAGGTGACAAGGTTTACCTGACGCTGCGTCCCGCTCCGGTCAACACCGGCATCGTCTTCATCCGTACCGATCTCGAGCCGCAGGCTCATATCCGTGCCGATGCGATGAGCGTCCGTGACACCACCATGTGCACCGCCGTCTCCAACGGTGAAGCCAAGGTGACGACCGTCGAGCACCTGATGTCCGCCTTCGCAGGCCTGGGCATCGACAACTGCTTCGTCGAGCTGTCCGCGCCGGAAGTGCCGATCATGGACGGCAGCGCCGGTCCGTTCGTCTTCCTGATCCAGTCCGCTGGTATCCAGGAGCAGTCGTCGCTCAAGAAGTTCATCCGCATCAAGCGCGAGATCGAAGTGCGTGATGGCGACAAGGTCGCGACCTTCCTGCCGCACAACGGCTTCAAGGTGTCCTTCGCCATCGACTTCGATCACCCGGTGTTCGAGCAGCAGAAGCAGACCACCACGGTCGACTTCTCTACCACCTCCTTCGTCAAGGAAGTGTCTCGCGCGCGTACCTTCGGCTTCATGCGTGATCTCGAGTTCCTGCGCTCCCAGAACCTCGCGCTGGGCGGAAGCCTCGACAACGCCATCGTCGTCGATGACTATCGCATCCTCAACGATGAAGGCCTGCGTTACGACGATGAGTTCGTCAAGCACAAGGTGCTGGACGCCATCGGTGACCTCTACCAGCTGGGCCACAGCATTATCGGTGAGTTCCGTGGCTACAAGTCCGGTCATGGCCTCAACAACATGCTGTGCCGCGCGCTGCTGGAAAATGCCGACAGCTACGAGATCGTCACCTTCGAGAACTCCGATGCGATGCCGATTTCCTATGCCTCTCCGGCGCTTGCCGTCTGAGTCGAGGCCAGTGACATCTGCGAAAGCGGCAAGACGAGGTATTTCAGAAGAAAAGCACTCAGAGAGACAGTACGAGCAGAACACTGTGACCTAGCCCGTCCAGCCTGACAGCACTGCTCCGGCCTTAGCCAGCCGGAGATGGAAACGACAACAGCCGCGCCGCCCTTCTGGGCGGCGCGGCTGTTTGCATGCCAGACAAGAAAAACTTGAGTTGGCTCAGGACGTCTCGGTGTCGTCGCTCGAATCCGATGCGTGGGCCGCCAGACGCTCCAGGGCGAGGCGCAGCCGCTCGTCCCGGGTATGTGAGGCGCAATCCAGCAGATGTTCCGCGGCAGCCTCTGGCAGGTGGCGTGGTTGGCGTGCGGGCACGAAGGCCGGGCGAATCGGGCGGACCTTGAAGGCCAGGCGCGCGAGGGTGGCAAGCTCTGGCAGCTCGCGCAGCACACTGATCAGGCGACGCTGCTCATAGCGCAGCCAGGTCAGCCAGGAGGCGCGGCTGGTGATCAGCGTCAAGGTGTCATCGTGATAGCCGCCGACGAAGACCTGTTCCTGCATGTCCTTGGGCAGTGCAGCACGCAGGTGCAGCTGGGCCTGCTCGAGCATGCGCGCCTGGCGCATGACGCTGCCAAGTTGCCCCTTGCCGTTCAACAGGCGCGCCGCGGGCTGGGCGCGGAAACGCTTAGCCTTTATACTCATGGGCTTGCATGCCGGTTCAGAGATTTCCGGCAATCTATCATGAGCGGGAGTCCGGCAACAGTATGAGCCCTGTCGATGCCACAGCACGCCCTCGTACGTTACCGGATTCCGGTAGCGGCGCTTCGCGTCGCTGGTCGGTACGCACGGCGCCGCGCTGGCTGCTGGCAGGCCTGCTGCTCAGCTGTCTGTTCCCCGCTGGACTGAGCGCGGCGCAGGTCGAGCGCGTCAATCTGACGCTGGCCAGCATCCAGTTGCTGGCACCCGCGGTGATTCGTGCCGAGAGTCGCCGTCAGGGGCTGCGCTGCCTGCGCAAGCGGGTGCGTCGTGCGCCCCAGGCCAGTCCCAACCTCCCGCGCCAGCGCTCCTTCGTTTCCTGCACCCGCGTTCTGCTGCGTGGTCTCGTCAATGCCATCGCGCCGCGTGCGCCGCCCCTTCTGTCCTCACACCCCGTTCATCGTTCGCGTCACGGATGATGAGGTTCGTTTTCTCTTTCGAGCGTAATGCCTGATGGGCTCCGGGCCACATCGAGCTGCCCTGTCATCGCGTTTGGCGGCAGCGCTTGAGTGTCATGATATGTGAAGGCGTGACCCGACCCCCGGGTCACGTACAAGGACAGAATATGCTGGGTAAATTCCTGACCAAGGTAGTGGGTTCCAAGAACGATCGCGAAGTGAAGCGCCTGCGCAAGCGGGTCAACGCGATCAATGCGCTCGAGAGCGAGCTTGAACCGCTCTCCGATGAGGCGCTGACAGCCAAGACCGCGGAATTCCGCGAGCGTCTCGCGCAAGGGGAACACCTCGACAAGCTGCTGCCGGAAGCCTTCGCGACCGTGCGTGAGGCCAGCAAGCGCATCATGGGCATGCGTCACTTCGATACCCAGATGGTCGGCGGCATGGCGCTGCACGAAGGTCGCATCGCCGAGATGAAGACCGGTGAGGGCAAGACGCTGGTGGGGACGCTTGCGGTCTACCTGAACGCACTGACCGGCGAAGGCGTCCACGTGGTGACGGTCAACGACTATCTGGCCACCCGTGATGCCAACTGGATGCGTCCGCTGTATGAATTCCTCGGCCTGAGTGTCGGTGTCATCTACTCCGGCCAGCCCAACGAAGACAAGCGCGCCGCCTATCAGGCCGATATCACCTACGGCACCAACAACGAATACGGTTTCGATTACCTGCGCGACAACATGGCCTTCTCGCTGGAAGACAAGGTCCAGCGCAAGCTGCACTTCGCCATCATCGATGAGGTCGACTCCATCCTGATCGATGAGGCGCGCACGCCGCTGATCATCTCCGGTCCGGTGGAAGAGAATACCGACCTCTACAAGATCATCGATCGCATGGCGCGCGAGCTCGAGCAGTGCAGCGATGAGGAAGATCCGGAAAGCGGCGATTTCACCCTCGATGAGAAGCAGAAGCAGGTCGAGCTGACCGAGTTCGGTCACCAGAAGGTCGAGGCGCTGCTGCGTGCCCAGGAGCTGCTCGGGGAAGAGGATTCCCTGTATGCAGCCCAGAACCTGAGCCTGCTGCACCACGTGCACTCTGCGCTGCGTGCCCAGAACCTGTTCGTGCGTGACGTGGACTACATCGTCAACAACGGCGAAGTGGTCATCGTCGATGAGCACACCGGGCGTACCATGGTCGGTCGTCGCTGGTCTGAAGGCCTGCACCAGGCGGTCGAGGCCAAGGAAGGCGTTGCCATCCAGAAGGAAAGCCAGACGCTGGCATCCACGACCTTCCAGAATTACTTCCGTCTCTACGACAAGCTGTCCGGCATGACCGGTACGGCCGATACCGAGGCCTTCGAATTCCGTCAGATCTACAACCTCGACGTGATGGTCATCCCGACCAACAAGCCCATCGCGCGCAAGGACATGAATGATCTGGTCTATCTGACCGCGGAAGAGAAGTTCAACGCCATCATCGAGGACGCCCGCGAGAAGGTCGCGGAAGGTCGTCCGGTGCTGGTGGGTACCGCCTCGGTCGAGACCTCCGAGCTGCTGTCGCAGATGATGCACAAGGCGGGCGTCAAGCATCACGTCCTCAATGCCAAGCAGCACGTCAGCGAGGCCGCCATCATCGCCCAGGCGGGTCGTCCGGGCGCCGTGACCATCGCGACCAACATGGCCGGTCGTGGTACCGACATCATGCTGGGCGGCAACTGGGAAGCCGAGCTTGCCGAGCTGGAAGCGCCGACCGAAGAGCAGATCAACGAGATCAAGCATGGCTGGCAGGAGCGTCACGAAGCCGTGCTGGCGGCGGGCGGCCTGCACGTGATCGGCTCCGAGCGTCACGAATCACGCCGTATCGACAACCAGCTGCGCGGTCGTGCCGGTCGCCAGGGTGACCCGGGTTCCACGCGCTTCTTCCTGTCGCTGGAAGACAGCCTGATGCGCCTGTTCGGCTCTGACCGTGTTCAGCGTCTGATGGGCGCGCTGGGGCTCGAGAAGGGCGAAGCCATCGAGCACAAGATGGTCTCCAATGCCGTCGAGCGCGCGCAGAAGAAGGTCGAGGGTCGTAACTTCGACGTGCGCAAGCAGTTGCTCGAGTACGATGATGTCGCCAACGACCAGCGCAGCGTGATCTACGAGCAGCGCAACGACATCCTCGAAGCCGACGAGATCGCCGAGAACATCGCCGGCATCCGTCGCGAAGTGCTCGATGACGCCATCTCCCTGCGTGTGCCGCCGCAGAGCCTGCCGGAACAGTGGGACCTGCCGAGTCTCGAGAACGACCTCAAGACCGACTTCAACCTCGACCTGCCGCTGGTGCAGTGGGCGGAAGAGGACGAGCACTTCCATGAGGAAACGCTCCGCGAACGTCTGCAGGCCGCCCATGAAGCGCTTTACGCCGACAAGGTCGAGGCCGTTGGCCCTGAGCTGATGCGCCGCTTCGAGAAGCAGGTCATGCTTCAGGTGCTGGACACGCGCTGGAAGGAGCACCTGCAGGCGATGGACAACCTGCGTCGCGGTATCCACCTGCGCGGCTATGCCCAGAAGAATCCGAAGCAGGAATACAAGCGCGAAGCGTTCGAGCAGTTCCAGACGCTGCTGGTCAACATCAAGTCCGATGTGGTGCGCATTCTCAGCCACGTGCAGGTGCGTCGCCAGGAAGAGGTCGACACGCTCGAAGAAGAGCGTCGTGCCAACCTCGAGCGTGAGCAGGCCAGCGCCGAAACGCGCCGTGTCGATGAAGATGCGGTCAGTGAAGACGGTGTCCAGGCGGCCGAAGAGATCGTCGAGGCACAGTACGGTGCGCAGCCTCAGGCCCAGGGCGATGGCGAGCCGATGCGCCGCGATGTGCCCAAGGTCGGCCGCAACGACCCGTGCCCGTGCGGTTCCGGCAAGAAATACAAGCAGTGCCACGGCAAGCTGAGCTGACACTGCGCCAAACAGCCTCCCTGCGCGTCACGTCGATTCGGCTCGCAGGGGGCAGTTGTCACAGAACACCATGATTGGAGACGTGAACGATGGCGGTAGGGCCTTCCACTTTTCCCGCTGACATGCCGGCGATTGCCGGCTTTCAGATCGGGGTTGCTGAAGCCGGTATCAAGAAGCCGGGTCGTCGTGATCTGGTGATCATGGCCCTCGAGGCAGGGTCGCGTCTTGCAGGCACTTTTACCCGCAATGCCTTCTGTGCGGCACCGGTCCATGTCGCACGTGAGCACCTCACGGCAGGCGTCGAAGGGCCGCGTTATCTGGTGATCAACACCGGCAATGCCAATGCGGGGACCGGCGAGCAGGGCATGACCGATGCTCGCGCGACCTGCCAGGCCTTGGCGGAGATCGCCGGCTGCGATGCCCGGGCAGTGCTGCCGTTCTCGACCGGCGTGATCGGTGAACCGCTGCCGATGGATCGCCTGACGGCGGCGTTGCCGACAGCCTTTGCCAACCTGGGCAAGGGCGACTGGTCTGCCGCGGCGCATGGCATCATGACCACCGATACGCGGCCCAAGGGCAGCTGGCGGACGCTTGCGCTGAGCAATGGCGAGAGCGTGACGCTGGCCGGTGTCTCCAAGGGCTCCGGCATGATCTGCCCGAACATGGCGACCATGCTGGGCTTCGTGGCCACCGATGCTGATCTCGCCATCGATCAGGCGGCGCTCGACGCCATGCTGCGCCGGGTGGTGGTCAAGAGCTTCAACAGCATCACCGTCGATTCCGATACTTCCACCAATGACGCCTGCATGCTGGCTGTCACGGGGCAGGCCGGGCGTGTCGAGGGTGAAGACCTGATCGCGTTCGAGGCCGCTCTGGCGGAGGTCATGCTCGAGCTGGCTCAGGCCATCATTCGTGATGGCGAGGGGGCGACCAAGTTCGTCACCATCGAGGTCAGTGAGGCGCGTTCACAGGAAGAGGCGCGTGCCGTCGGCTTTACCGTCGCGCACTCGCCGCTGGTCAAGACAGCGCTCTATGCCAGCGACGCCAACTGGGGTCGCATTCTGGCGGCCGTCGGGCGTGCGCCGCTGGAAGAGCTGGACGTCACGGGTGTCGCGATCACGCTCAATGGCGTCACCATCGTCGAACAGGGCGGTCGTGCCGACAGCTACACCGAAGCCGCCGGCAGTGCCGCCATGGCCGAGGAAGAGCTGGTGATCGGCATCCGCCTGGGACGTGGACAGCAGGAAGCTCGCATCTGGACATCGGATCTGTCCCACGATTACGTCTCGATCAACGCTGATTATCGTAGCTGACGCCCCAGGGCGGAGGCTTGTGCTGAAACGGTAATGCAATATCTCCCGCAGGCTTCGCCTCTCGAGGCGGAGTCGGATGTACAACGCGAGTCAAAGGTACAGGCATCATGCCGAAGCGAAGGGTTCACGTGGCGGCTGCCGCCATCTTAAACGAACAGGGCCAGGTCCTGATTGCACGTCGTCCCTCGACGGTGGATCAGGGCGGCTTGTGGGAGTTTCCGGGTGGCAAGCTGGCGCCTTACGAAACCGGTCTGGAAGCGCTCAAGCGTGAGCTGTGCGAAGAGCTGGGCATCGAGATCATTCGTGCTCAGCCGCTGATCCGTATTCATCACGAATACCCGGACAAGCACATCCTGCTGGATGTGTGGGAAACGCGTCAGTTCACTGGCGAGCCCTTTGGCCGTGAAGGGCAGGCAGTGCGCTGGGTCGAGATCGAGGATCTCTACAAGTACGCCTTCCCGGCGGCGAATCTGCCGATTCTGCGGGCGGTCTCGCTGCCGCGCGAGTACCTGATCACGCCGGAAGAGGCCGATGAGGACGTCTTCGAGACGCGTCTGACGCGTGCGCTGGATGAGGACGGGGTGCGTCTGGTCCAGCTGCGCGCCAAGGAGCTGGATGAAGCGGCCTATATCGCGCGTGCCGAGAAGGCGCTGGCGATCTGTCATGCGCGTGGTGCTCGTCTGCTGCTCAACGCCGAACCGTCCATGCTCGGCAAGGTCGATGCGGATGGTATCCACCTGACCAGCGTGCGTCTGGCGGAGCTGGCGGAAAAGGGCGAGCGCCCGATTGCCGCCAACAAGTGGCTGTCTGCCTCTACCCATGATCAGCAGCAGCTGGACCAGGCCGGTCGTGTGGCGTGTGACTTCGTGTCACTGTCGCCGCTGCGTGTGACGCCGTCGCACCCGGAGCGTCCGCCGCTGGGCTGGCATGACTTCCAGGGGCTGGTCGAGCAGGCGTGCATGCCGGTCTATGCGCTGGGTGGCATGTCCCGCTATGACAGCGATCACGCACGCGCCGTCGGTGCCCAGGGTATCGCATCGATCCGTGATTTCTGGAAGTGATGATCGCGCGTTGATGGCAGTTGCCTGAACGAAAAAAGACCCTCGAGGCTAGCCTCGAGGGTCTTTTTTGTTGCCGAGCACTTTTGTTGCCGAACATCTTGGCTGTCGAGCGTCTTGAGTACCGAGCTTTGTATCAGCCTGAACCAGCAGGACTCTGTCGAGCGCTACTGCTGATGCATGTCGCGCTCCATGCGCGCCACCATCTCGTCGATGCTGGTCTCATCCATGGCGGGCTCACCGGCGATGCTGTGGGATTCGTCAGCCCAGGCGCCAAGATCCAGCAGTTGGCAGCGTTTGCTGCAGAAGGGGCGAAACTCGCTGGCGGCACTCCATACCACGTCGGTACGGCATTGCGGGCAGGCGACGGTCAATGGTGTCTTGCCATTGTGGGAAGCGGTGGCATCAGACATGAGGGGTGTCCTGAAACGGTGTATGGGGGGCGCTCAGTGATCGATAGTAGGCATCCATGGCCGCTACCTGTTCACGAAGATGCGCCTGGCTTCCGTCATTGTCGATGACATCGTCGGCCTTGGCCAGTCGTGTCTCACGTGGCAGCTGGGCGGCGAGGATGGCGCGTACCTGCGCTTCGCTGACACCATCGCGGCTCAGCGTGCGCGCCAGCTGGATATCCTGGCTGACATCCACCACCAGGGTGCGTGAGACGAGGCTGTCCTGGCCGGACTCGAACAACAGCGGAGAAACCAGCAGGCGATAGGGGCTAGTCATGGCCGCCAGGTGCTGCACGATCCGCTCCCGGATACGCGGATGGGTGCAGCGCTCCAGCCATTGGCGCTCCTCGGGGGCAGCAAAGATCCGCTCGCGCAGTGCGGCGCGATCAAGCTCGCCCTGCGCCGTGACGATCGACTCGCCGAAGTGGGTAATGATCTCGGCCAGTGCGGTTTCGCCGGGGCGCACGATCTCGCGCGAGACATCATCGGCATCCACCCACTGGATGCCCAGCTCGCCGAACAGCCGCGCGACGCTCGATTTGCCGCTGCCGATACCGCCGGTGACACCGATGATGGGGCCTTGGGTTGGAGAGGACGTCGTCATGCGCCGATCACGCTCAGGTAGAGGCTCATCAATGGCGTGCCAAACAGCAGAGCGATCCAGCCGGCAACCGCCAGGTAAGGCCCGAAGGGCATCGGTGCGCCGCGCAGACGCGGTACCAGCAGTTGCAGCAGGATACCCAGAATGGCCCCGAGACCGGCGGACAGAATCAGCAGCAGCGGCAACCACTGCCAGCCGAGCCAGGCCCCTAACGCGGCGAGCAACTTGAAATCACCGTAGCCCATGCCTTCCTTGCCGGTGACCAGCTTGAATAGCCAGTAGAAGCTCCACAGCACCAGATAGCCCGCCATCGCGCCGATGACGGCACTGGGCAGCATCAGAGTCTGGAACAGCAACTGATAGGCGAGGCCTGCCCACAGTAGTGGCAGGGTGATGGCATCTGGCAGCAACTGGGTGCGGAAGTCGATGACTGACAGCACCAGCAGGGTCAGACAGGCACCGAAGATCCACAGGCTCTGTACCTCCAGTCCGTAGATCAACGCGATGGACGCGCCGAGCGCGCCACCGGCCAGTTCCACCAGCGGGTACTGCGCGCTGATACGCGTATTGCAGCTGGCGCAGCGGCCACGGCGTTTCAGCCAGCCGAGAATGGGGAGGTTATCGTGCCACTTGATCGGCGTGTCACAGCCCGGGCAGCGTGATGCGGGCACCAGCAGATTGAAGCGCGGTGTGTCTTCGGCTTCCAGCTCCAATGCCTCGCGGGCCTCGGCGCGCCATTGGCGCATCATCATCACGGGCAGGCGAGTGATGACGACATTCAGAAAGCTGCCGATCAGCAAACCAAATATACCGGCCAGACAGGCCTGCAGTGTGGGGGAGAGTTGGGCGAGTGATTCCACGAGTCGTCCTTGTCAGTAAATGACACGGCCGCGTCCCTTTGGTGGCGCGGCCGCTTGGCATGAAAACTTCTTCCGAGATACCGGTCGCGTTCTAGATCGCGTTGCCCATTTCGAATATTGGGAGATACATTGAAATTACTAGTCCACCCACTAATGTGCCTAGCACTACGATAATAAAAGGCTCGAGTAGTGAGGTCAGTGCGTCCACCTTATTATCAACATCCTCTTCATAGAAATCGGCGACCTTGTTGAGCATGGCATCCAGTGCGCCGGATTCTTCACCGATCGCTACCATCTGTACCGCAAGTGTTGGGAATAGTTGAGTATTTCGCATCGCAAAATTAAGTTGTTGTCCGGTGGAGACATCTTCTTTTATCTGGGCGATAGCGCGTTCGTAGACCTTGCTACCAGTGGCACCAGCTGCAGTGTCAAGAGACTCAATTAATGGTACCCCCGCTTGAAAGGTGGTAGCTAGTGTTCTTGAGTATCTTGCGACAGAAGACTTGTCAAGAATATCGCCTAGAACCGGAATTTTTAGCATGAAGCGATGCATGGCATAAGCAAAGTTATCAGATCTCTTCATACCTTGCGAAATAGAGATTACTGCAATAATTACAGTAGCTATGGCTATATACCAATAAGCTTGAGCGTATTCTGAAAGCCTTAGTGTAAGCTGAGTGAACGCAGGTAATTCAGCACCGAAACCCTTAAAAAGAGTTTCGAATTGAGGTACAACTTTTATCAATAGAATAGCAGTCACACCGAAGCCGACACATATCACCGCAGCGGGGTAATACAAGGCTTTCTTTACACGAGCCTTGAGTGAGTCGATCTTTTCTTTGTATGTAGCGACCCGGTCCAGCATCTTGTCCAAGGCGCCGGCCTGTTCTCCGGCAGCAACAAGATTGGTGAACAGGTTATCGAAGTGCTGCGGGTGTTTGCGCAATGCTTCCGAGAAGCTGGCACCAGCGCCCACCTCGCTCATCATATCCTCAACCAGATGGCGCATGCCTGGACTCTTCATGCTCTCGGCAACGATGCCAAATGCCTGAAGTACCGGTACGCCGGCGCGAATCATGGTTGCCATCTGACGCGCGAACATGGTGACATCCTTGCCGCTGACTTTCTTGCTGCTACCAAATAGCGATGACTTCTTGCGCAGACGCTTGACTACGATTCCCTGATTAATCAGCGTGCTCTTGACCTGATCGACGTTAGCCGACATCAACTCGCCCTTGACGTTTTCGCCGCGCGAGTTCTTGCCAGTCCATTGCCAGGTCTCAATGCCCGGCTTTTTCTTGTCTTGCTTGGCAGTTCTGGGAGTTGCCATGTCAGTTATCGTTCCCTGATAAATGGGGAGCAGGCATTGTAGGTCGAGCCATGATCAATGCCTGGGTCATCTTGTCTTCAATGTGCCTGATGACTGAGCAAAAGTCAGCTATCTGGCGTATTGATCACTGTCGCCAGCATGGACAACCATTACATGCTCCGCCTGCAGCAGCGACTCAGTCCTTGGTGATGCGATTGACTTCTTCCAGCGAGGTCATGCCCGACATCACCTTGCGCAAGCCGCTACGCCTCAGGTCTGAAAGCCCTTCCTTGCGCGCTTGGTCTGCCAGCTCGATGGCGGTGCCCTCACGCATGATCAAGCGGCTCATCTCATCCGAGATCGGCATGACTTCATAGATGCCGACTCGCCCCTTGTACCCCAGCGTGCACTGGCTGCAACCGACGGGGCGGAATATGGTTGCGGCCTCGAGTTCTTCTGCACTGAAGCCATTGTCTTCACTGAAGCCCATCGAGGCCATCGCCTCGGGCGGAATTTCCGCGGGCTGACGGCAGTGGGTGCACAGGCGGCGAGCAAGGCGCTGAGCGATGATCAACGAGACGGAACTCGCGATGTTGAAGGGGGCGATTCCCATGTTGCTCAGGCGTGTCAGTGTCTCGGGGGCAGAATTGGTGTGCAAGGTAGAAAGTACCAGGTGACCGGTCTGTGCCGCCTTGACGGCAATCTCGGCGGTTTCCTTGTCACGAATTTCCCCCACCATCACCACATCGGGATCCTGGCGCAGGAAGGCGCGCAGGGCCGAGGCGAAGTCCAGGCCGATCTTGGGCAGTACGTTGACCTGATTGACGCCTTCTACCTTGAGCTCGACCGGGTCTTCCGCCGTCGAGATATTGCGCTCCGGTGTATTGAGGATATTCAGGCCTGTGTAGAGCGTCACGGTCTTGCCGCTACCGGTAGGCCCGGTGACCAGAATCATGCCCTGTGGCTGATCCAGCGTCTTCTCGAACATGGCGCGCTGTTCAGGTTCGAAACCCAACGCCTCGATGCCCATCTTGGCAGAACTGGGGTCGAGGATACGCAGTACCAGCTTCTCGCCATACACGGTGGGCAGTGTGTTGACACGGAAGTCGATGGAGCGCGACTTGGACAGGCGCAGTTTGATCGCACCATCCTGCGGTAAACGACGCTCGGAAATGTCCATGCGCGACATGACTTTCAGGCGCGCCGAGATACGATTGCGCATATTGAAGGGCGGGCGGGTATTCTCGATCAACATGCCATCGATACGAAAACGAATGCGATAGGTGGATTCGTAGGGCTCGAAGTGGATATCCGAGGCGCCGCGCTTGATGGCATCCAGTAGTACCTTGTGAACGAAGCGCACCACTGGTGCATCGTCACTGCTGGCTGTGATAGCCAGATCGTTGTTGTTATCCTCCTCTCCCTCGAACTCCAAGCCATCGAGGGCTTCACCTTCGCCCCCAAGCATATCCATGGCGCTCTCTTCGCCGGCTTCCAGATACTGCTCCAATGCCGGCGTCAGCTGGTCGGCAGCGACCAGGACACTCTCGATCGACAAGCCCGTGGCAAATTGCAGTTCATCAAGATGCGTGAGCGTCGAGGGGGAGGGTACGCCGACGGTCAGGCGATGCTCACGGCGATAGAGTGGCAATACCCCTAGCTTACGAAGGACCTTCTCAGGCAGTTCATCAATGGCGGGCAGTGAGTCGATACGAAGGGCATCGAGATCCACATACGGTAAGCCGTATTCCCAAGCCGCTGCCAATGTCGCGTCACGTGCCGGTACCAGGCCGTGCGCGATGATATGCAGCAGCAGGCTTTCCCCTGCCTCATTGGCTTCCTGTTCAGCCAGCTGTGCCGCCTGTGGTTCGAGCAGGCCAGAGTTGACCAGTCGTGCAGCAAATCCTTTTAGCGTGTGTTCTGACTGGGGCATGACACTCTTCCTGTTGCAGTTGCCAATGGGCCTACTCTCGCTGCTTCAAACATGAAGCAGGCACTGATGCGCTGTGCGCGAACTATGGAGCGGCAAGCCATCGTATTACAAACATCGTCTTGCAGAAGAGTGTAGCTGGATTGCCCAGTGCTAGGAATGGTGCATTCGTGACATGAGAAGGGGATAGAGTTTGTGGAGGGAGGTAGCCAAACGCTGCTGGATCGGGAGTAACGTTGAAGAGGGCCTAGATCTCGATCACAAAGTTTTTGTGTTCGTTGCTTGCAATGTCACCGAGTGTAATCTATTGTAACAACCAAGCAGCCGTCAGCGCCGCCAAGCAAGCATCTTGCGACATGGCAATGGCACCTGGTCTGTGGCTGTGGTATCACTCGTCCCGTCCGGTCGACACCCCGTGATATCAAGATGTTATGCTGATGAAGATGTTGTTGGGAATATTAGAATCAAACGCCCATACTGACATTCTTCTGTAACATCCTGCTGGTCAGGGAAGGTAACCGGGGTTTCAGGACGTACGACCTGATCTCACTACGCAAATGCAAGGGAGTCACACCATGACACGCAAGCAACAAGCTGGTTTTACATTGATCGAGCTGATGATCGTTGTGGCGATTATCGGTATTCTGGCGGCCATCGCGATTCCGCGTTATCAAGACTATGTGGCTCGCTCTGAAGCTGCATCCGGCTTGGCTACCCTTCGCGGTGCTCAAACTGCTGCAGAAGATGTGATTCTTCGTGGTGGAACAATTACTACTGCAGCAAGCGCTCAAGATGGCACCGCTAATTCGGGATATATTGGTATCGGTAAGGACTCTGCTGGTGACTTGGGCGATGTAACAGTTGTTCAGGAAACTACTGGCGCTGCTTATCTGCAATTTGAATTTGATAATGCTAATCCCAAGATTAAAGGGAAAAAAATCCAACTTCAGAGAAGCGCAGAAGGTGGTTGGGAATGTGCTACTAACGTAGAGGCCACATATGCGCCGAAAGGATGTCCTACAGGTGGTACGTTACAGTAATGGTGACATGATAAAAAACCGCCCCTCGGGGCGGTTTTTTATTGCATTCAATAAAGCGCTTCTTCTTCCTCTACCACATCCTTCAGCAGCTCCAGGAATAGTTTGTCCGCATCGGAGTGCTCTGCCGGATCTTCCGGGATATGGATGCTGGTAGTGTCAGAAATCTCGTTGGCGATGATAGCCAGCACCGCTTGCTCATTCTTTCCTTGTTCTGCCCCTTCCTTGAGGCGCGCTCGCGCCACGACCAGTGACTGCTCGAGAATCTTAGGGTCTTGCAGCAGCTTGCGGATGAAGCCTTTCAGCTCACTGATGATGCGTGTCTTGTGCATTTCGCCGGATGCGTTGCTCATGGCGTGCTCCTTGTCTGGTGGATGTCTGTCTTTGTTCGAGGGTGAATTCTGGTCTTGATGACGATGCCTGGAACGCCTTTGAGCGCTCTTGGACAATGAGGGGCCAGCCCAAGCCTGTCTCTGAAATTCATGAAACCATGTCTGCCTTTGCCTGCAGTGTAACCCACACGTCAGCGCTGGTGGATATGTGACATCACGCCAATCTCCAGCTTGCCAAACCACTCAAGACTCGCTGCGAGGCGTTCCATCTCGGCGATTGATGCGTTGCGTGATTCAGCGTCGTGGTTACATTGCTGAGCCGTTTCTGAGGCGGCTTCCATAGCACAACCCGGCAACTCCAGCAGGATATCTACATGCGGGGCCGACAAGTCGGTGCCAGCAGGGGTGGTGGCATGGTTGACATAATGCAGTGTGAGGCCGCTGCGCGCCTGCCAGAGGGGTGACTGCTGCCAGCATTCATCGAGTGCGGCGATGATGTCACTACGCAGGGGCAGCGGCTGCTTCAGCGTGGGCTGCGCCTGGCTGGCCTGGCCGAGATGCGAGTCGTCTTCAGGGTCGATGTGATAGAGCACATCACTGAGCTGGGGGAATTCGGTCTTGAGGCGAGCCACTGCGTGGTGGCCGATGGCATGGCCTTCCGAGACGCTGATGCGTGGCGCGACCAGCAGGTGGACTTCCAGCACGATACGGCCGGCCAGCGTGCGGCTGCGCAAGTCATGTGCGCCACGCACCTCGGGCAGTGACAGCAAGCACTCACGCATGGCGTGTTGTTGTTCACGTGGCAGGGCGGTGTCGATCAGTTCGCGTGAGGCCTCCCAGGCCAATGAGGCGCCGATCTTGCCCACCATCACGCCAACGATGACCGCCGCGATGCCATCCAGCCAGCTGGCTCCCAGCTGGGTACCGATCAGGCCTATCAGCACCGCCACGGTGGAGAGCGCATCGCTGCGCGAGTGCCAGGCATTGGCCTCCAGCAGCTTGGATTTCTGCTTGCGCGCGACCTTCAGCGTGGCGCGAAAGATACCTTCCTTGCCGAGCAGCGAGATGATCGCGATGCCGATACCCAGCGCGCCGGGCAGCGGAATGGTCAGTGAGCCGAACATCAGCTCCCAGCTGCGCAAAATGCCTTCCCAGCCAATGGCGCCCGCCACGGCCAGCAGCAGGCTGCCGAGCACCAGGGTGCCGAGCGTCTCGATGCGCTCATGCCCCCATGGATGTGAGCGATCCGGCGCCTGGCGGCCGTAGTGAGTCGCCACCAACACGAAGGCATCCGTCACGAGGTCTGACAGGGAATGGATGCCATCGGCGATCAGTGCCTGCGAGCCGACCAGCTTGCCGATAACGAGCTTCGCGACACCCAGCACGCCATCCAGCGCCGCTCCGATCAAGGTGATGCGCTGTGCTTCACGCTTGGCGCTTGCCGTGCTGGCGGCATCTGCGGGTGACGATTGAGGCATGGGAAGGCTCGCTCAAAGGGGAGTCGGGTGCGTCATGAAGTCAGCGCTTACTCCTGCGCAGGGCAGGAGTCAGCGCACGCAGCTGTCTTCAGAGATCTCGCCGCTGGGGCGCAGGCGCCGCGCGAGGCTGTCAACGCCGATATTGAGTATGGCGGTGAGCACCAGCAAGGCAAATGCCTGATCAAACATCAGGTATTCGAAGCTCGAGTCGATGTGGAAGCCCAGCGTTACCACCCCCAGCATGCCGAGAATGGCCGTCTCGCGAATGATGGTCTCGGCGCGGTAGAGCAGCAATGCGAACATGCCGGGAGCGACACGCGGGTTGAGCTCATAGAGCCAGCATTCGAACTTGCCCTGCGGGCGACTGGGCGGCAGCTGAATCTGGTTGGCATGGCGAGCACACAGGAAGGCGATGATCGCGCCGTTATGCAGTGCCAGCGCCAGCCAGGCGGGCAGCAGCGAGGGCCCCAACAGCAACAGCAGGATGAAGGCCAGTATCAACTCCGGCGTGGTGCGCAGGAAGATCAGCAGGCCGTTGGTCGAGTGCTGTGAGAGGCGGTTGCCCACATGGCGGCTGGCCAGCGGCCACAGCAGCATGGCGATCAGCAGACTACCGGCGGTGCCCAGCAGGCCGAGCAGCAAGGTATTACCGATGGCGGGCAGCAGATCGGGCAGGTGGCTGGCCCACTGCAGCAGGCCTGTCGCGAGCTCGCCCGAGACCAGCGACTCGAATGATGCATTGACCAGCGGCGCCGGCCAGATGTCATGGCTGATGAAGCGCCACAGCAGGGTCGGGCTGACATCGGGCCATGGCCCCAGCCACCAGAGGCTGGCGATGGCCAGTACCGGCAATACCCGACGGTGCCCCCACCATGGGAGCGTGGCGATCAGCAGATAGAAGATCCACAGCAGAGCGCCCGCCTCGGCGTAACGGCCCTCGCGAAAGGCGCTTTCCAGATAGAAGCCCAGCGTGGGCAAGCCGACGAAACCCAGCAGAACACTGGCGCGCAGTCCGCATTCGAAGCGATAGCGGGTATAGCTGGCCATGCGCCGCCACGCCATCGGCAGTTCAGCATACACAAAGCGCATCGCGCGCGAGCTGGCATAGGGCAGTGCCTTGAGTGGCGCCTGCGGCAGTTGTTCGAGAATCTCGGCATAGACCTTGGCGAAGGTCGCGGCATAGGGAATCGTGATCGCCGCCAATGCCGTGGCGGCCGACAGCCCGAACACCTGCAGCAACAGCAGCGCCCAGAACAGCTCATGTACCGCACGCAGCCCGGCACAGATGCCCCGCAGCAAGCGTGAGCGAGAATAGACCAATGCCAGCGGCAGCCCGATCAGCGCGCCCAGCAGGGTGCCCCACAGCGCGAAGGCGATGGTCAGGATCAGAGCGTGCAGCGGGGATTCCAGCGCGCCGGGAGCCGGCGATACCAGGCCCGCCAGCATGCGGCCCAATTCCTGCCAAGGGTCGCGCGAGGTAACGGAGAGATCGGCGAAGGGCACCAGCACCAGCATCGCGATGACCAGACCACCACCGAGGCGCAACAGGCGCGCACCGTCACTGCGTGCTTGCCACCAGCGAGGGGGATGGCGCAGCTTTGCCGTCATGGTGGAGGGGTCAGCTGACATCGGATGACTCGCGTGTCGCCGCAGCGGGGTACAGGAAGTCCAGGTCGCCAGGCGTCAGTCCGTCGGTCGCGACATCCAGCAGCACGTGCCCCTGGCCGTCAGCCTGTTTGCCAAGCCCGATCACGCGCGTGAAGTGAGTAAGCGCCAACTCACGCTGATGAAGCGCCACCACACTGGTGACGTGACGGGCATGTATCAGCTGGATCAACTGACTGGCTTGATGTGGGTCCACGCTTGCGACGGGCTCGTCACCGAGGAACAGATCATGGCCCTGATAGAGCGCACGTGCGATCGCGACACGCTGGCGCTGACCGCCGGAAAGCGCCTCGACGGAGCGCTCCATCAGGCCGGCGATACCCAGCGGTTCGCACAGCGTGGCGACCGTCTGCCAGTGGGCCGGTTTCGGGCGCAGCAGATTGAGCAGGTTGGTCAGCCGTGAGTGCTGGTCCAACCGGCCCATGAAGATGTTGTGGTAGACCGACAATTGCGGCACCAAGCCCTGGCGTTGAGGGCACCAGGCGGCCGCTACGTCGCGCTGTTGCAGCGCGGCGCGCAGGGCTTCCAGCAGCGTGGACTTGCCTGCGCCACTGGCACCGAGCAGGGCGATGCGCTCACCCGGCAGGAGGCGAATATCCAGATCACGCAGGACCACCTCGGCGCCATGGCCGAGGTGGTCCTGCGAAAGGTGCAGCAGTGGAGAGGGTGTTTCCTGGGTCATGAGCTCAGCGCAGCAGACCGAGCTGTTCACCGACGATCTTGATCGGCGCGTAGTCATCGTTGCTGGCCGGAATGAAGCCGGAGCGCGGGAAGCTCTCGAGCAGGTCCGGATCCTTCATGTCCAGCAGGGCCGTGGTGACATGGGCGGTGAAGTCCGCGCCGAAGTGGCTGTCGGCATCGCCACGAATGGTCCACTGATAATCCGGGTAGGCTGGCGTCTGCCACAGCACCTGCACCTTGCTCGGGTCGACCTTGCCGTCCTTGACGGCCGCTTCCCACACCGCGAAGTTGACCGCGCCCACGTCGTAGGTGCCGGCCGCGACCAGTGCGATGGTGCGTGAGTGGTCGCCGGAGAAACCGACGCGGCTGAACAGGGCGTCCGGTGCCTGCTGGAACTGCTCGCGCAGATAGTATTCCGGCATCAGGCGGCCCGAAGTGGAGGTCTTGGCGCCGAAGGTGAAGGAGTGGCCTTCGAGGGAGTCGGGCAGGGCGTCCAGCGGCTCGGCGGCATCGCCGGCCAGCTTGAGGTCGCGACGCGCGATGAAGTAGCTGCGGAAGGCAGCGTCTTCCACGCCCTGGGCGATGGCGACGGAGCCCGGCACCATCTGACGCGCCTGAACACCAGTCAGGCCGCCGAACCAGGCCATCTGGATCTGATCATTGCGGAAGGCGCTGACGGCGGCGCTGTAGGATTTGACCGGCACATACTCGACATCGACGCCCAGCTTCTCTTCCAGATAGTCGGCGACCTTGTCGAAGCGCTCGACCAGGCGTGACTCGTCTTCATCCGGAATTGCCGTGAACTTGAAGGTGTCGGCCTGAGCCAGACTCATGGTCACGGGAAGGGCGGAAATCAGGGTCAGAGCAGCAGTGGCCAGCCAGCGCATGGGAAGCATCCTCAGGATTCACGACATGAGACACCATGCGGCGAGCACCGCATGTCAGGGGGTATGGCGCGTATTGTTGTGTCTTGATCACGCGGGTGCAAGCCCCGCGCCATGCCTGAAGGATCGCTCAAGTGATGCTGAAGAGTCAGTAGCGCGTTGAATGGCTGCGCAGGAAGAGCTCATTTGCCGTGGCTGGGGCTGATGACTTGGTGGCTAGTGCTCAAGACTCCGGTGGAAAACGGGTGTCCTTCAAGCTGTCCTTGATCTTCTTGAGGTGCTGCTGGAAGTCTTCTCCGCGGCGCAGCGTCACGCCGGTGGCCAGCACGTCGATCAGGGCCAGGTGGATCATGCGTGAGGTCATCGGCATATAGATATCGGTGTCTTCCGGCGCCATGACTTCCAGCACCTCGGTGCACTCGCGCGCCAGCGGAGAGTCCGGTGCGGTGATGCCCAGTACCGCGGCGCCATTGCTGCGTGCGAGCTTGGCGATATCGACCAGCTCGCGGGTGCGTCCGGTGTAGGAGATGATCACGATCACGTCGCCGGTATGGCAGGCGGCGGCCACCATGCGCTGCATGAGCACATCTTCATAGGCCATGACCGGCAGGTTGAAGCGGAAGAACTTGTGCTGGGCATCCGCCGCGACCGGACCTGAGGCGCCAAGGCCAAAGAAGCAGATCTGCTTGGCCTGGCTCAGGTAGTCGACGGCGCGCTCGATGCGTCTGGGGTCCAGTGCGCGACGGGCATCGTCGAGCGCGGCCACGGTGGCGCCGAGAATCTTGTCGCCATAGGCGGCGGCATCATCGTTCTGATCGACACTGCGTGACACATAGGGCGTGCCGCCGGCCAGACTCTGGGCCAGCTTGATCTTGAAGTCGGGGAAGCCCTTGGCATCGAAGTTGCGACAGAAGCGGTTGACGGTCGGCTCACTGACCAGTGAGGCCTGAGCGAGCGCCGCGATGCTCATGCCGGTGGCCGCAGCCGGGTCCGCCAGAATGACGTCGGCGACCTTGCGCTCGGAGCGATTGAGCTCGTCGAGACGTTCACGGATGCGATTGATGAGGTCGTGTACTGCCATTCGCCTGTTACCCTGCCATTGTGTAGTGAAATAACTACGTAATCTGGGCATCCTAGCCTCACTCGTCTGGTAGGCCAAGCATCTCTTTGGGTCACTTGCTGATCCAGGGGCGCGAAGGACGAGGTGAAAGCGAAAGCGCCGCTGACTACCACTTTTAGGTAAGTTTACCTATTTGTGGGGCGAATTGTCTTGAGTGACAGCGGCGTTATCGCTACATTTGTTGTTAATATAACCAGCCATGTATCGCCAACGCCTTCCCGGTGCCGTGTGTCATTCGAGCCTCTCCTCGCCGCGCCAGCCTGCGCAGCCTTCCAGGAAGCGGGTTCGAAGTCGCCCACCTTGTCGGTCATTTCGGCATACAGGGCAGTTTCGACGGGAGAAATCGGCGGCATGAGTTCCGACATCATTCCGGGCGTGGATATTGCCCTGTTCGGCGCCTTGGGCGACCTCGCCAAGCGCAAGCTATATCCAGCCCTCTATCACCTCGACCGTGACGGTCTGCTCGAGAAGGCAACTCGCCTGATCGGTCTGGCGCGTCAGGATGTCAGCCTCGAATCCTTCAAGGACACCGTGCAGGCGGCGCTCAAGGAGCGCGTCAAGCCGGAACACCTCGAGAAGGAATGCATCGAGCGCTTCCTCTCTCGCATCAGCTATGCGGCGCTGGACTTCAGCACCGTGGAAGGCTATTCCGCGATCGCCGATTGGCGTGTGGATGAAAAGGGCAAGCCGTCGCCGCGCCCGCTGATGATCTATCTTTCCGTACCGTCGCGTATCTACGGCGACATCAGCAGCAATCTGCAGGCGGCTGGCTGCCTCGACGAGCACTCGCGTGTCGTGGTCGAGAAGCCGATCGGTTCTGATCTGGAGAGCTCGCGCGTCGTCAACGACGCGATCGGCGCCGTCTTCCACGAATCCCAGATCTATCGAATCGATCACTATCTGGGCAAGGAAACCGTCCAGAACCTGATCGCGCTACGCTTCGCCAACCCGATGTTCGGCAATCAGTGGAATCAGAACCAGATTTCCCACGTCGAGATCACCGTGGCGGAGAAGGTCGGCATCGAAGGGCGCTGGGGCTACTTCGATCAGGCCGGTCAGCTGCGTGACATGGTGCAGAACCACCTGCTGCAGCTGCTGTGTCTGATCGCGATGGACCCGCCGTCCAACCTGGATGCAGACGCCATTCGTGACGAGAAGGTCAAGGTGCTCAAGGCGTTGCGCCCGATCACCGGCGAGCGTCTCAATACGGATCTGGTGCGTGGTCAGTACATCGCGGGTGCCGTCGATGGCCAGCACGTGCCGGGCTACCTCGATGAAGAGGGTGCCAACACCGAATCCCAGACCGAGACCTTCGTGGCCTTCAAGACCGAAGTCTCCAACTGGCGCTGGGCCGGTGTGCCGTTCTACCTGCGGACCGGCAAGCGCATGCCGGAAAAGCTGTCACAGATCGTGATCCACTTCCGTCAGCAGCCGCACTACATCTTCGATCCGGACCAGCGCTCGCTGGCGGCCAACAAGCTGATCATTCGTCTTCAGCCGTCCGAAGGCATCTCCCTGCAGGTGCTGACCAAGGACTCCGGTCTCGACAAGGGCATGCGTCTGCGTCCGGGCCCGCTGGATCTCGACTTCAACAGCGCCTTCCCCAAGCGCCGTATTCCGGAAGCTTACGAACGTCTGCTGCTGGAGGTCATCAAGGGCCAGCAGTATCTGTTCGTGCGTCGTGACGAGATCGAACACGCCTGGCGCTGGGTCGATACCCTCATCGATGGCTGGGAATCCCGCGCCGCCACGCCGCGCCGTTACCCGGCCGGCTCCTGGGGGCCCGTCTCCTCGATCGCGATGATCACGCGCGATGGTCGCAGCTGGTATGAGGAGTATTGAGATGAGCGCCACCGTGACTGAGCAGGACCCGCGCGTACAGACCGCACACTCTCTCGCCGAGTATCTGGCCGCTGCCTTGCGTGCTGATCTCGACGTTGATCCGTCAGCGCGTGCGCTGCTGGTGGTTTCCGGCGGCTCCACGCCCAAGCCGCTGTTTGCCGCGCTGCGCGACAAGCCGCTGGATTGGTCGCGGGTCGATATCACCCTCGCCGATGAGCGTTGGGTAAGCGAAGACGCCGATGACAGCAATGCACGCTTCGTGCGTGAGCACCTGCTGAGCGGTGCGGCCAGTGCCGCCACCTTCCATCCGCTGACCAATGCCGAGGCAGAGCCGGAGGACGGTTGCGCAGAAGTGAGTGCTCGCATCGCGGCGCTCCCCTGGCCGGCTTCCGCGCTGATTCTCGGCATGGGCGGCGATGGCCACACGGCCTCGCTGTTCCCGGATGGTGACCGTCTGCAGGAAGCGCTGACCAGTGCGGATTGCTGTGTCCCGATGCGTGCACCCAGCGTGCCGCAGGCGCGTATCACGCTGTCTCTCGAGCGTCTGCGCCAGACGCGTCGTACCGTGCTTCATCTCACGGGGACCGACAAGCAGGCCGTGCTGTCGCGCGCGCTGAGCGACGTCGAGGCGGTCAGTGAACTGCCGATTCGTGCCTTCCTGTTCGCGCCGCTGGCGCTTTACTGGGCCCCCTGATCACATCGGCCGCGGCCAGCCACAAGGGAGGCTGGCCGCGGCACAAGGAGAACGCCATGAGCTTTGAAAAACAGCTTCCGTCGACTCGCACCACCGAGATCGACAGCATCTGCCAGAAAGCCTCCGTGCTGCCGGTGATCGCCGTCGAGCGCATCGAGGACGCCGTACCGCTGGGCAAGGCCCTTTACGAAGGTGGCCTGACCGTACTGGAAGTCACGCTGCGTACCGACTGCGCGCTGGAAGCCATCCGCCTGATGCGTGAAGCGCTGCCCAACGCCAGCATCGGTGCCGGCACCGTGCTGACGCCGGAACAGTATCGCCAGGTGGAAGGGCTGGGTGTCGACTTCATCGTCACGCCGGGCACCACCGAAGCGCTGTACCAATACGGCGTGACCAGCAGCGTACCGATGCTGCCGGGTGTCGCGACCGTCTCGGAGCTGATGACGGGCTGGCAGTACGGTTACCGTCGCTTCAAGTTCTTCCCGGCGGAAGCCGCGGGCGGCGTCAATGCGATCAAGTCCTTCGGTGGCCCGATCAGCGAAGCTCGCTTCTGCCCGACTGGCGGCATTTCCCTGAGCAACGCCGCTGACTACCTCGCGCTCAAGAACGTGATGTGTGTCGGTGGTAGCTGGGTCGCGCCGCAGAAACTGATCGATGCGGGTGACTGGGATGGTATCCGCGAGCTGGCGCGTGAAGCCTCAGAGCGTTTCCACCGCTGAAGCCTGATATCTGGATGAGTGCTGGCCACTGATCCAGCGGTTGCCTGCCAACGTCATGCACGCCCTCGTGCTTGAGGCTGACAGGCTGCCAGTACTGCTCTCTCTCGACAGCTTGGCTGTTGCTTGTGACCCGTCTCTCGCGAGGCGGGTCTTTTTTTATGCGCGTCATCTGGGGAGAGAGGCGAGGCTAACTTGTCTGGCTGGAGTCGCTGGGATGGTTGTGTTGCCGGTTTCAGCGCTGCGGCGTGCTCAGCTGACAGTAGAGGTCATTCAGCAAGGGCAGGGCCAGCCCATGTCGGGCGGCGGTGTTGCGCAATGGGCCAAGGATCGCCTCGACCTCGGTAGGGCGACCGGCGAGCACATCCTGCAGCATCGAGGCGCGATTGTTGGCGGTCGCACGGATGACCTGCTCGACCAGCGCCTGCCAGCCTTCCCTTGGGGCAGGGATGCCTTCGCTATCCAGTACCGTGCTGATCTCCTCGACCGCCTGGCGCACCATCGGGGCAAATGGCCGGTCGCGCAGCTGGCCATTGCGAATGCGATAGCGTGCCACCAGGGGATTGATCGCCGCATTGATCGCCAGCTTGTGCCACAGGCGAGTCTGGATGTCCGGTGTCTGCTCGCACGCAAACCCTGCAGCCTTGAGCCAGTCACCTTGCAGGAGAGCGGCCTGATTGGACTGGCTGTCGTGATCGCCGTCACCGTCGCCATCACCGTCACTCTGCCATGCGCCCAGCCAGGTGTGGCCGCGTCCGGCGTGTTGCACGCCAAGGTGCTGGAGGTCATCCGCGGTTGAGTCAGCGTCAGGCGTCGGGCTTGCACCAGGCTCGGCTGGCAGCCAGGCGCCTTCGGTGGTGCTGGCGCATAGCAGGTTGGCGTGGCGTTCGGCCAGCCACGGCTGAGCACTCAGGCCATTCTGCCAGCAGGTCACGGGAGTCTCGGGCGTGATATGTGGTGCCAATTGCTGCCAGACGGCAGGTACGCCGTGGGCCTTGGTCGTCAGCCAGATGGCAGAAGGCTTTCTAGATGACGAGCCTTGCAGTGTGTCAATTGTTGAATGATTTATCCTTGCGCTAACAATGAGCGATTCCGGCGTGGTCATGTCGAGCACGACCGCTTGCCCCGACATTGCCTGACGCCCCAGCAGCAAGACACGCGGTAGCGCGGATGTTCCCTGCTCACGCAGCTCTCGCTGGCGTGCCGCCATCAGCGATGCCGCCAGCAGACGCCCGATGGCACCCGGGCCAATGATCCACAGCCAGTTATCTTCCGGATCAGTCATTGTGTGCATATCTGTCATCTTGTCATGGAGAGCAGGGCAGAGCAGAGCAGTGCGTGAGCGCGGGAAAGGCCGGTTGTACTTCACCTGACCCGCTGTCAGCTATCGGTCTTGCGCCGTGTCCCAGTCGCTCGCTTGCGGGGGCTCCTGGTGGAAGCACTTTTACGAGAAGCGCCGTCAGAAGTGCTGCCAGAAGCGGTCTTGCCTGAAGAGCTGCCAGAGGCGCGCTTCTTGTAGGACGTGGCCTTGCGACGCGAGCCGCCCTTGCCGCCGCCCTTGCGCGGCGCGGGTGTTGCACCGCCGACGCTGGCCAGTGCCGTGCTCAGACGGCTGGCGGAGCTATCGGCGAGCAGCGCACGCAGATCCACGATCAATTCGCTCAAGAAGGGCGCCGCCGGGTCGCCTTGCTCGTGGATCAGGCTCAGGCGTTGCTCCCACTGTGCGGTGCGCTCCGGGCGCGACACGGCGGGCGGCAGCGCATGAATCAGCGCGCGACCGATACGCGTCGAGCGCATCGCCTGGCCTTCGCGCACCAGATAGCCGCGATTGATCAGCGTCTCGAGCATGCCGGCGCGTGTCGCCTCGGTGCCCAGGCCATCCACATCGCGCAGCGTGCGTCGCACCGCTTCATCTTCGACGTAGCGTGCGATGTTCATCATCGCCTGGATCAGGCTGGCGTCATTGAAGGGCTCCGGCGGACGGGTCTCTTTCTCCTCGATACCACAGTCGAGCACGCAGGCCGGTTCGCCTTCCGTCAGGGCGGGCAGCGGCGGTGGGGTCTTGTCATCGGTGGCTGCGTTCTTGTCTGAGGCCTTCTTGTCAGCGATATCTTTGTCAGCAGCCTCTCTGACCTCCGCAGCGCGCTGGAACAGCACCTTCCAACCCTCGTCGATGACGCTGCGGCCACTGGCGCGGAAGGGCTCCTTGGCGAAGCGCAGCTCGACCTTGACCTCGCGATAGCGATAGGCCGGATAGAACTGGGCCAGCACGTTGCGCGTGATCATGCGGTAGAGGTTGGCTTCATCGCGCGAGAGACGCGCATAGTCCGGCTCGCGTCCGGTCGGCGCCAAGGCGTGGTGCGCGCTGACCTTGCTGTCATTGAAGGCGCGCGAGCGCAGGCTGAAATCGGCGCCGCCACTGTAACGTTCAAGCTCGCGGTCCCCCACGCAGGCGCTGATCATCAGATTGGCCATGCCGGCGTGATGTTCGCGCGGCAGGTAGCGGCAGTCGGAGCGCGGATAGGTGATCAGCTGATGACGCTCGTAAAGCGCCTGACAGGTGTCGAGTACCTTCTGGGCGGGCAGACGAAAACGGCGCGCGGCATCGACCTGCAGCGCCGAGAGTGAATAGGGCAGCGGCGCGGGCTGTGACTTGTCGCTGGCCTCGACACTTTCGACATGGCCATCGCCGAGGGTGGTCAAGGTCGCGAGATGGCGGGCGAGGCGCTCGGCGGGACGGCTATCCAGCAGGCGCCCCTTGTCATCGAGTGGCAGCGGGGTGCCCTTGTCCGCCAGGCGTTGCAGCCAGGGCGAGCTGGGCGCATGCCACCAGGCCTTGAAGCTGCCCGCCGCCACGCCAGCCTCGATCCACAGCGGGAAGAAGGCGCGGGGCTCGAAGGCCTCGATTTCCTCGTCACGGCGCACGACCAGCCCCAGCAGCGGCGTCTGCACGCGTCCCACTGACAGCACGCCGTCGTGGCCGGCCTGACGCCCGGTCAATGTCCAGGCGCGGGTCAGGTTCATGCCATACAGCCAGTCGGCGCGCTGGCGCGCCAGCGCGGCTTCATAGAGCGGCTGCCAGCGCTGATTGTCGTCCAGCTTGTTGAGGGCACGGCTGACGGCGGGGCGGTTCATGTCACTGATCAGCAGGCGTTTGACCGGTCCGCGCCAGCGCATGTGCTCCAGCACTTCCTGCACCAGCAGCTGGCCTTCACGGTCGGGGTCACCGGCATGCACGACCTCATCGGCCAGCTTGAGCTGCTCGCGGATGGTCTTGAGCTGACCGCGCGCCTGGCTGCGTGGCTTGAGCTTCCATTGCTCGGGGATGATCGGCAGGTGATCCAGCGACCAGCGCTTGAAGCGCTCGTCGTAGTCATCCGGCGGGGCCTGCTCCAGCAGGTGGCCGATGCACCAGGTGACACGGGTGTCACCGGCATCGATATAGCCGTCGCGCTTGCTTGAGCGTCCGGGCAGCGCCTCGGCAATGGCGCGGGCGAGGCTGGGCTTTTCGGCGATGATCAGGCGCATCGGGCATCCTGCGGTCAAAGGCTATCGATATGATGATCCATACAGTATGCCGTTGGCCCGAGGCGGGGATCAATCGTCGTCGAGCGCGCGACGTGCCTGGACGAGGGCGCGATACCAGTCGCGGTTGGCGGTCTGGATCAGCGGGGGGCGATTGGAAAGATAGCTGACAGGGTGATGGTCGGCGGGCTGATAGTTGCTGAGCATGTTGAGCGTCGCTTCACGGGCGCCGAAGGTATCGCGCAGGAACTCGATGGCCAGCGGCTCCAGCTCGACGCGGTAGTGGCGCACCAGCGCGATGGCCAGGGATTCGGCGGTGCGCGACAGGTCATCATCGATCTCGCGCACCATGGCGCTGCCCAGGGCCGCCTTGGCCGCCGCGGACTGATTGGGCTCCAGCTGGCCGAAATAGGCGGCATTGGAGCCATTGATGGCGCGCTGCACGGCCGGGCGTGACAGGTGTATGTGGGGCTCCAGCGCGAGGGCGATCTCGACCGCCATCGCCTTGGCCTTGTCGACACCGACGCGCAGCACCGTCTCGCGCGCCTGGTAGGCGATCTCGCTGTCGACGCGCTTGATGCG
Source organism: Cobetia sp. MC34 (assembly GCF_018340035.1). Taxonomy (NCBI): domain Bacteria; kingdom Pseudomonadati; phylum Pseudomonadota; class Gammaproteobacteria; order Oceanospirillales; family Halomonadaceae; genus Cobetia; species Cobetia sp. MC34. Next base: position 186,772 of record NZ_JADPPY010000001.1, on the reverse strand, counting down.
GCTCTCGTTCAAGTGATCGGCCAGATGCTTGCAGACCTCCGCCTTGGCTTCATCGTCCAGCGCGATGGTCTTTTCCTGGATGCGCAGACCACGACGGCCCGGACCGACCCGCAGGCGGGTGGCGTCATCGGACATCTGCGAGGCGATGTTCTCCCAGCGCTTGGACATCTTGAGGAAGACGGCGTGGCTGCGCCCGACCTGCTCGTAGGCATTGGTCACCGTCTTGTAGAGGCGGATGGCGTTGGTGAGGATGTCGGCACGCGAGCGCAGCGCGGCGCGGTGTTCACGATCGCCCTCATTGACCGCGATCGCCAGATGCGTCACCTGTTCGGCAAGGGCGTCCATCGCCTGGGTGGAGCGCTCCAGCAGTACCTCGGCGCGCAGGCCGGAGGCGGCATCCTCCACCAGGGTGCCGGACTGCTCGGCCAGATAGACCGTCAGCGCCTTGAGGCGTGACAGGCCGGTGGCCTGACGTATGCGATAGCGCGAGCGGGCATGCTCGAGGTTGTCCAGCGCGCGCGCCAGCTTCCAGCGGCCACGGTATTCGAAGGTCAGCAGCGGAATCTTGCGCCCGCTGATCAGCTCGAAGGCCAGAATCAGCATCTCCTCCACGTCCTGCAGGGTCATCAGCAGGTCGTTGTCCTGCTCGATGGCCGCCAGCACACGCTCGATGAAGTTCTCGTCACGCGGCACGCCGCTGTGTAGATCGGGCGCGCGCCCTTCGAAGCGCTCACGCAGCAGACCGATGGCCTCGGGGGCCAGCTCGGCCAGCTCATTGAACTGGGGCTCGAGCCATTCGCGGTTGAGGCTGTTCATGTCGCGGATACGCGCATGCAGGCCCACGCGACGGTAGACGTCGATCTGGCTGATGATGCGCGCGGCATCACGGTCATCGAGCAGCTCCAGCGCCGCCAGCTCGACCCCCTCCGGCGCCAGATCCTGCTTGCGCAGCAGCATGGCCGCCGCTTCACGCCGGCGGGCATCGCCTTCCAGGCTCTCGACGATCAGGTTGCGCGTGGCGAGGATCAGCTCCGGCACGGTGTCGATGACGCGCTCGATCTTGGCTTCGGTGCGGTCATAGCGTCGTGAGCTGGTCAGGTTGTGGGCGATATTGGCCACGATGCCCGCGACACCGGTGATGACGGTGTAGGAGATGAAGAAGATGTAGTTCTCGAAGGTCGGTTCCTTGCCGTAACCGAGCAGATAGCCGCCCCAGGCGCCGATCAGCGTCACCGGGCCTGCGGTCCACAGGATCTGCATCAGGCTAACCGACCAGGGCACACGCTCCACGGCCTGGGTAATGCGGCGAATCTCGTCGCGGCCCTCACGCTCCAGACGCACCTGGGGCGCGTCGTTGGCAGTGTTGGCTCGGGGACGAAAGGGGCTCGGCAACAGCAAGGCAGGCTTCCTTGATTGAACGGGGTGGGGCTTCTGGCACGACTTGGGCTGCCGAGAGGTTCGTGAGCACGAGCCTCGAGCGCAGCGCGGGGCAAAGGGTGTCGTCAACAGTAGCATTGGGCAGCCTTTTGGCTCCAGTGAGCAAGGGCCGCAAGCGGGTCGAGCGTGGTAGAATTTCGCCCGCCACTGACTGGCCAGCGGGTCTCGCCAGGTCGTCAGGCTCACGCTAGGACATCAAAAAGCTCTGGAGGTTGTGTGGAACGAGACTTGGAAGCAGGAAAGGGTGCAGGTGACGGGGCTGAAGTCGTGTTGCTGGACGGCGGCATGGGCCAGGAACTGGTGCGTCGTAGCGGTCGTGAGCCGACGCCGCTGTGGTCGTCTCAGGTGATGCTGGACCAGCCTGAGCTGGTGCGTGACCTGCACCTGGATTTCATACGTGCCGGCGCGCGCGTCATCACGCTCAATACCTACACGGCCACGCCGCAGCGTCTGGGCCTGGCGGGTGTCGGCGAGTCGATCGCGGCCATTCATGCCGCCGCCGGCAAGGCCGCGCGGGATGCCATCGCCCTGAGTGGCGAGGCGGATGTGCGCGTGGCAGGCTGCCTGCCGCCGCTGGTCGCCACCTATCGCCCCGATGTCGCGCCGAGTGCTGACGAATCCCTGTCCAGCTATCGCCGGCTGGTGGAATTGCAGGCACCGCTGGTCGATGTCCTGCTGTGTGAGGCGCTGTCTTCCTGCGTCGAGGCTCGCGCCGCTGCCACCGCCGCACTCGAGAGCGGCTTGCCGGTGTGGGTCTCGCTGACGGTGAAGGATGACCTGACCGCGACCCTGCGCAGTGGTGAGCCGCTGGCCGACGCGATCAGCATGCTGCAAGCGATGGGCGTGGACGCGATCCTGATCAATTGCAGCGCGCCGGAAGCCATTCAGGGTAGTCTGGAAAATCTGCTGGCCAGCCCGCTGCCGACCGGTGCCTATGCCAACGGCTTCACCTCCATCGCGGAGCTCAATCCCGGCGGCACCGTCAAGGACCTCAAGGCACGCGAAGACCTGGGGCCTAAGCAGTACGCGGCGCATGCGCTGGGGTGGGTCAATGCCGGCATTCGTATCGTCGGCGGTTGCTGTGAGGTGGGCCCGGCGCATATCGCCTGCCTGGCCGAACAGCTCAGGTCAGCAGGTTATCGCTGCGTCAGCCGCTTGAGTGAGTGAACGATGAGGGGCGAGGCTTCCTCGTGATAGACTCCGCCCCTTGATTCGCAGGTTCTGACGGGCATCGCGCCTGAGGAAACGCCGAGGTGAACGCCGAGGCGACGATCGGGATGCGGTGTCTGCAGGACTGTGAAACGCTTTTTTAGGGAGATGCCATGCTTGCCGAGTGGGTCGAACGGCTCTTGAGTTACGCCAGTGGGGCACTTGATGCCATCCGCGCCGATGAATCCTTTCCTGCCTTCATGCAGTGGGCGCATTCGGAGGGCGTGAACTACAGCGGTGGCGACGAAGCGCTGGCGGTAGCGCTGGCGCCGGTGCTGTGGAGCCAGACTCCGCTGGTGCGACTCGACTTCGCGCGCGAGTCGTTGGCACCGCCCGGACGCAACGAGCCTTGCTGGTGTGACTCGGGTCGCAAGTACAAGCAGTGCTGCGACAAGGTGCAGCTGCCGGCGATACCAGACCACCTGATGTGGATGCTGTCGCTGCGCGAGTTCAAGGGTGAACAGCTCAAGGCGGCGCTGGCCTCTGGTCTCGCGCCGGCGCAGGCGCTGCTCGAGGCGGGGCTGATCAGCGCCGAGAGCGGCAATCGTGGTCGGGCTCAGCAGATCATGGAGGCGCTGTTCGATACCAGCGACTGGTCGCGTCTGCCCGAGCAGGCCGAGCCTGGCTTCGAGCTGCTGCTGGACCTCTATCAGGAGCGCGGCTTCACCCGCAAGAAGGCGCTGCTGCTCGATGAGGTGCTGGAGCGTGGTCCTGCCTTCCTGCGCGGCGTCGCTCTGGAGCACCAATGTCTGCTGCATCTGGACAGCGATGATCTGGGCTCGGCGCGCGCCGCCTTCATTCGTGCCCAGCAGACGCTGCCCGATTCGCCGACGCTGGCGTATATCGAAGCCATGTTGCTGCTGCACGAGGGCCAGCCCGAAGAGGCGCAGGATCGTGCGCGCTTCTGGTGGCGTCGTCTGTCCAAGCAGAAGGACATCGAGCCCGGTCAGCTGGAATTCCTGGCGGATCTGGCCGAAAACCCGCGTGCCACGCTTGCCGAGCAGATGGTCAATTCCGATGAGTCACTGTCGGATTCACTGGCCGCCCTGCAGGCGCTGTTCGAGGTGATCGAGCATCCGCCGCGTCTGGCGCTGGAAACGCAGAACGATGGCAGTCTGCTGTTCCGTCAGAATGCGGAGCAGGCCGTGACACTGGGCCTCTGGGAGGCGGTCTTCCCGGCGCGTATCGAGGAAGAGGCGGCGCTGGCGCTGGATATCGATCCCTGGGATGTCCAGGACCCCAACGAGTGGCTGCAGCAGCTATGCGCCAGCCCCGAATGGCTTGACGTTCCGGCGGTGTGTCAGGGGCTGATCCTGGCACTGGCCAGTCGCTTCGGTAGCCTGCCGTGGATGTCGGACACCTTCTTCGTGCCGCTGGCACAGCGCTTCGATCATTGGCTCGATCAGATCGAACAGGCCGGCGGCCTGTTGCGCTGGGAAGATGGCGACAACGCCCAGTTGCTGCGCTGTGGATTGGGGCTGGTGATCGGCATGGAGCGCGGTGAGCGCGAGCGTTCGCGCCAGCTGGCGGAGCGCCTGCTCAAGCTCGACGAGGAAGACAGTCTCGGCCTGCGTGAGCTGGTGCTGGATCAGTTGCTGCGCGAAGGTCGCAATGACGAGGCCGTGACCCTCGCCGAACATGATATCGAGCGACGTGCCGTCGATGAGGAAATGCCGCTGTTGGGCATCCTGATGGGCCAGGTGCTGGCGCTCTATCGACTGGGGCGCGACAAGGACGCCGAGCAGGCACTCGAGATCGTGCGGGAAGCCAATTCGCATCTGATAAGCCTGCTGCTGGCGGAGCATCCGCGGCCGGTGAGTCTGGCGGTGGAAGCGCCGGAACCCGGCACGCGTGGTGAGGCCTGGCAGTACCGCACCCTGATGCGCGACCAGTGGAAGCGCAGCGAAGGCGCGCTTGCCTGGCTGGCCAAGCATCGCTGAGCCGGTGTCAAAGGCCGCTCATGCTGCCTGACGAGTGATCGCAAGAGCCAGTTTGTAAAAACCCCGCAGTGCCATGGCACTGCGGGGTTTTTTTGTGTCTCGTCTTGCATCGCGAGGCGGGCTCAGGGGGAAGCGTGAACGGGGGCGCTCACTGCTGCTTGCCTTGTTGGCGCAGTCGCCAGGCTTCTCGAATGGCGCTGCGTAGCCCCGGCGTCTGGCCGACCTGGATGGCCTCCAGCGTCGCGGCGAAGGCATCCGGTGTGGCGCGCCAATCCGGGGGCTGGATGGCACCTGCACTGCTGATGCCGACCCTGTCCAGTGGCGGTGGAGAGCGCTCGGGCAGTGCCCCGAAAAGCCGCATGCGGCTGTCCTGCACCTGGCGCAGGCCTCCTTGTAGCGTGAGCCGAAGGGGCGTGTGGCCAGGGTGATCAGGGCCGCCAGAATCCGCTCTTGCCATTCAGGGCGTGCCGGATTGCGGTAGGCGACGCCGCGTTGCGAGGCGGCACCTGCCTGGCGGCGGTCCTTGAGCCAGTGCGGGGCCGTCCTGTCGAGCGCCTCGCCTTCGAACAGGATGCCGGCGTTGACCTGCTGGCCACCGTGCACGCGGGTGAAGGGCAGGATGACGCAGTCCTCGAGCATGGCGCCTTCTTCCACGTAGCTGCCCTGTTCGAGGCAGCAGTGTCCCTTGAGCAGCACGCCGGGCTCCACATGGGTGGTGATGCCGGCGAAGCCACCAGTGAGGCGCGATTCATCCAGGCGGGTCGCGCCGGCGGCGTAGTAGACGTGGTGCAGGTCCTGCTCGCCGGGCAATACTCCGCGCTCGCCATGTGGTGTCAGGCCTGAGTCATCGGCATCCAGTGCCTGCATCACCAGGGCGTGATAGTGCGACAGCGAGGCCAGCAGGGCTGGCCCAAGCCCGGGATTGTCGCGCAGCTCCGGCCAGTGCAGGCGAGCGAGCGACGGGTCTGCCACGCTGGCCGGATGGCAGACCGGTGCACCCGACGCCATGGCCTGCTCGCTTATCGCGAGGCTGTCATCCTTGAACCACTCCGGCATCAGCAGCACATCGGCGCGCAGCACCGGGGCGGGCAGGGCGGCCATGGCGCCGAGTCGCTTGATCTGCTCGCGCGGATCTCGCTCGCCGGGCATCGGCAGAATGTCGAGATCGATGCCCCAGCGTGAGCCATCGGCGATACGCGCCCGGAACCACTCGGGGTCACGGGCGATGATCAGGCTGATATGCGTCACGCCTCGCCCGACCAGCAGGTCGAGGTTGCGCTCCAGCACGCTGCGGCCAGCAATCGGCAGCAGGGCCGGCGAGTAACGGCGGTCAATCGGCGCGACTTCCTGGCCGAGGCGGTCCGCCAACAGGATCACATGCATTGCACACCTCCTTGGCATGAGTCGTGATATTGGCGCAGCGCAGCACGAATGAGAGAGGGAGTCTCACGCATCAGTAGGCTCCACGGCTGGTCAGAACGGCAGGAATCGTACGCAACAGCAGCTTGATGTCTTCCTTGATGCCCTGACGATGCAGGTAGAAGAGATCCAGATGGATCTGTTGCTCGAAGGAGAGGTCCGAGCGGCCCGACACCTGCCACAGCCCGGTCAACCCCGGGGTGGCATCCAGACGCATGCGCGCGCGCGCCTCGTAGAGAGCCACCTCGCGGGCGAGGGCGGGGCGTGGCCCGACCAGCGCCATCTCGCCGCGCAGCACGTTCCACAGCTGCGGCAATTCATCGATGGACAGCTTGCGGATGATACGGCCCACCCGCGTGATGCGCGGGTCCTGCTTCATCTTGAACAGCACCCCACCCTCGCTCTCGTTGGCGGCCTGCAGTTCGCGCAGACGCTCTTCGGCGTCGATGTACATGGAGCGGAACTTCCACAGCTTGAACGGCTTGCCGTGACGCCCGATACGCTCCTGGCCGAACAGCACCGGGCCTGGCGATTCCAGGCGGATGGCCAGCACGGTGCCCAGCAGCAGCGGTGACAGCACCAGCAGCACGCCGCTGGCACCGACGATATCCATGGCGCGGCGCGCGCGCGGGGTCAGCCAGTTGCTCACTCGCCATCGAAAGTGGCGCCAGTTGGAGCGTGACTTCATCCACAGGCCGCGGCCGGGAATCGCCTCTTCCCCATACTTGCGCACGCTCATCAGAAAGCTCGGGTTGCCAAGCACGTAGCGCTTGAACATGCGGCGTGGCTCCATCAGCAGCCGCCAGGCCCATTCCATGCCCAGTCTGCGCACGACGCCCGGCGCACGCGGGATGCGCTGGGAATAGAAGTCGAACAGACCGCCGACGCCCATGACCACCGGCACCTCGAGTCGCTCACGGTAGGTCGAGATCCACTTCTCCTGGACCGGCACGCCCATCGCCACCAGCAACAGGTCAGTGCCCTGATTGATCTGCGCCAGCACGTCGTCGATGATTTCCGGGCCGATGAAGCCGTGATGCACGCCACTGATCTCGAGCGTCGGCCATTGCTCGCGGAGCTTGTCGGCCATCCTGTCGGCCACACCCGGCGCGGCGCCGAGCAGGAACAGGCGCTTGTTCTCCGCCACCAGCATGTCGCACAGGTGGGGCAGCAGGTCGGTGCCATTGAGGTTGGCCTCAAGCTCCTGGCCGAGCATGCGGCAGGCCATCTTGACGCCGCTGCCATCGGGCAGCAGCAGGTCGCTGTCATGCAGCACCTGCATGTAATAGCGATCGACCTGGGCCACGTTCAGGCAGTGTGCATTGACGAAATTGACGGTGCGCGGCTGCGGGTCGCTGATCCAGCTCTTGAGCAGGCTCAGGCAGGTGTCGAGACTGGTGTTGACGAAGGGCACCCCCAGCACCTTGACGTGTGGCAGCGTCTTGACGCGCTCAGTGGTGAAGAGGGCTTGATCCAATGGCTGGCTCATCATGGCGACTCCACTTCATGAGCGTCCTGCTGTTGATTCGGTCTGGCCGACTGCGTGCGCGGCGCATTGTCGATCTTCTTCTTCTGCGCCTTGCCGATGACCCCCTGGGCGAGCCCTTCACAACGCAGATAGAGACTCTTGGGCATCACGCGCAACATCAGGGCGGCCCCTGCCGTGGCAGCGGTGCGCCCGAATTCCGCCTTCCAGATGCCCGGCCATGCCTTGACGGCGCGGCGGCAATACGCCCAGGCAGCATCCCCGTCACGCAGGCGAATCGCCTGACGAGACAGGTAGCGCAGTTGGTAGGCCTGGGCGCGGGGATACCATTGTTCGATGAAGTCAGGCGCGTAGGCGCGCGTCAGCTCGACGATCGCAAGCCAGCTCTGGTACTGGCGCTCCAGTTGTGCCGAAAGCCCGCCTTCATTGAGCCGGTAGCGGGTCAGCGGCTCGGGGATGCCTTCCACCGTGGTGCCTGTCTTGAGGGCGATGCGTGTCCAGCACTCGATGTCTTCGCTCTGGCGCAGACTCTCATCGAAATAACAGGGCAGCACGCCGCCCCCCTTGACCTCACAGTCGAAGGCGATGGCCTCGAGAATCTCGCGGCGGATGACCGGCGCCGAGCCATTGCCCACCGGGTTGCGACAGAACAGCAGCCCCGGCGTGATGTCGGTCAGGCTTGGCATCTGGTAGTAGTCCAGCGGTTCGCCGTCGGCATCGATGAAGGCCGAGCGCGAGAAGGACAGACCTACCTCGGGGCGTGCCTCGAGGTGTTCGCGGTGGCGCGTCAGTTTGGCGGGCTCCCAGATGTCATCGGAGTCCAGGAAGGCCAGATAGCGGCCCTGAGCGGCACGCACGCCCGTGTTGCGGGCCCCGGCCAGGCCGCGATTGACCGGATGCGTGATCAGCGTGAGGCGCGGGTCGTCGTAGGCCTCGCAGATCGCCCGGCTGCCATCGGGGGAGCAGTCATCGATGATGAGCAGTTCAAGATCGCCGTCCTCCTGCGCCAGCACGCTGTCGATGGCGGCCGCGACGAAACGTTCGACGTTGTAGATCGGCATGATGACCGAAAAGGTCGGGGTCATGGTCTGGCCTCCTGGACGTCCCTGTCTGGGGAAAGCGATGCGGTGGATGCTGCGTGAGGTGTGTCTGGTGTGTCTGGCGAGTCTGGTGGCGGCGCATCTGTCACCCGGCCGTCCTGAGCGAGGATCAGCCGGCGCGTCCACAGGTAGCCGGGTAGCGCGGCCAGGCTGATGCCGACCAGAATGCCGGCCGCGACGCCATTGATGCCGAAGGGCACGCCGGCGAACATGCCGGCGCCGAGCATCAGCGTCATGAAGATCTGCAGCTTGAGGTCTGCCCCGGGCATGCCCTGGGCGCGCAGCAACTGGCCGCAACTGTCGAGCAGGATGCGCGGCAGGGCGGAGAGGCAGATCAGGATCAGGATCGGCAGGGCGCCACGCTCGACCCAGGCCTCCCCGAACAGGATCGGCACATACCAGGGCGCCAGCAGGCTCTGGGCGATGATGGCGGGCACGGCGACCAGCGCGAACAGGCGCATGCCGTGGTGCATGCGTGCCAGTCGCTCGCGAGACGTCATGTCGCCGCACAGCTGGGGGAAGATGGCGGTGGAGTAGGCGCGCAAGAGGCCAAGGCTGATGCCGAGCCCGGCATTGAAGGCAAAGAAGTAGACGCCGAGCACGTCCATGGCGAACAGGGCGCCGACCAGCAGGTAATCCATCTGCTGGCGCAGCACCGAGACCACCTCGACGCCCATCATCGGGCGCGCGAAGCTCATCAGCGGCCGCGACCACAGCGTGGAGGGGCGCTCATCGATGCGCCATGACTCGCACCAGCGGTAGGTCAGGGTCCAGATGGGCGTCACGATCAGCTTGGGCAGGATCAAGGCCCAGAACCCGGCACCCATGGCGGCCAGCAGCATCACGCCGACGGCCTCGCCGATGCTCTGGCCCATCTCGATGCGCGCCGTGATGTGCAGGCGGTTGCTGCGCAGAATTCGCGCCGCGTTGATGGCGGCGGGGGGCAGCATCGGGAAGATCAGCGCCAGCGCTATCAGCGGCAGGGTCAGATCGGGAGCGTCATAGAGGTAGGCCAGCAGCGGGGCCAGTGCCATTTGCAGCACCATCAGGCCAAGACATACCACCCAATTGAACCAGTAGGCATCGCGGCACAGGCGTTCATATCCCTCGCGCCCGGCCTGCACCAGGGCGGGTACCACGGCGGCATTGGAGATGGCGTGCATGATCTCGTGCGCGGTAAGCACGATGGCGGCGATACCGAAGGACTCCGGCGCGATCATGCGCGCCGCCACCAGGGTCGCGCCCAATCGCGCGATGCGGTGCACCCCTTGCGACATGCCCATCCAGGCCAGATTGCGGATCAGACGGCCATTGCCACCGTCTCCGCCACCTGTCAGACGTGTCTTGAGTCGCGTGATCACACCCATCGCCTGGCTCCCTGGCTTGTCGTGCCTTTCCAGGCATCTGGTCTTGTCAGTCATGCTTTTGAACGGCTGGTGTAGCCACTCTAGCGCAATGTAGTGATGAATTGGCGTGATCTGGCGCAGCCTTGTTCCACTATCCCGTGAACGGGCTAGGTTGCCGTGTCGCTGCTGCCGGTATCGGCGGAGGCGGGCGCTGCCCTTGAAAGCGGCTTCTCCACATCCACCGGCCCCATGTTGTGGATATGCCCTTCGCTGGCGGGCAGGCCCGCCAGCTGGTGCGCCTTGCCGATCAGGATCAGGCCTGGCCAGATCAGGTAGGCCAGAATCTCCAGGTTCTCGCCGAAGGAGTAGACGAACAGCAGGCCGACCATGATCAAGCCCAGCTGCACGACAGGGCGGCCGACCACGAAGCGCAGCAGATGCAGCAGGCTGACCAGCATCGGCACCAACAGCGCGAACAGGCCGAAGATGCCCTTGACGAACAGCAGCCCATACCAGCTGTGGTGTGAGCCGATCGGCATGTACTCCACCAGGTGCGGGCCGCGTTCGACGATGCCGTGGCCGAACCACGGCGCCTCGTTGCGCCAGCGATCCACCGCGATGCGCCCCAGCGCGGCTCGCACTCGGGTTGAGTCCGCCCGCGAGCCCTTGAAGGCGGCGATGAAGTTGTCGATGGCTTCCAGGATCGGCGCGCCGAGAAAGCCACCGATCAGGCTGACGCCGGAAAAGCTGAACCATAGCCACGGCTTGTGCAGACGCTTGAGCAGGAACATCCCGGCGCTGATCAACACCAGCGACACCAGCGCCATGCGCGAGCCGGACATCAGGATCATCAGCACGCTGCCGCCGATGCCGATCGCCTTCCACAAGGGATGTTTCTCGAGCAGGGCACAGGCGAAATAGATGCTGGCGACAAAGCCCACCGCCGGCGCCCAGGGCGTGAACAGGCGCCAGCGCGGCATGCCGCTGCCGGGGTCAATCTCATAGAGCGAGACGGCGAAGAATTCCGGCCCCGGCCCGCCGATGGCCTGCAGCGGCGAGACGAAGGGCACCTGGGGCAGCCCCGCCAGCCAGGCGCCGACGAATACCGGCAGCAACAGCATGGTGTGCAGGCAGACATGCATGGCCGCGCGGATGATCACCGCCGGGCGGATCGCCAGACAGCCGATGATCGGGAAGACCGCCAGCAGCGCCCAGCCCTTGGCCCAGCCGATGGAGGACTTGATCAGCTTGCCGGTGCCGAGGTTCTCGATCAGGTGGCCGGCCAGCAATGAGAACTCCATCACGATCATGCCGATGATCCATACCCATAGCGGCCAGGGCAGGCGCGGAAAACGCTGGCGGCCCTTGAGGTGCAGCCAGGCGGCACGCATCACCAATGACCATGCCAGCACCGGTGCCAGCACATAGAGGCCGCCGACCAGATAGAACAGGTAGGTCGCGGTGATCGAGAACCAGATGATGCGTTCTTCCGGGGTCTCGGGGCGGACATCCGCCTCTGGCCCCGCCTTCAGGGAAAACATCGGCGGCTCACACGCTTTGCTGCAGACGCAGCAGGTAGGGTTTTCTGATCCACAGGAGAATCAGGCCGATGATACTGAAGACGCTCGCGGCAAGCGCGCCGACGATGGCCAGCTTGATGCCCAGCGAATCCGCCTTCTCGGGCAGTGGCGGCGGATCGAGAATCTGCAGCATCGGGTAGCTGGCGAAGGGGTCGATCTGACCGATGTCGATCTTGGCCAGCGCCGTGGTGTAGACCGCCGTGGCGACCTGTTGCTCGCGCAGCAGGTCCTGCAGCTGGGCGGCCTTGGCGACGCTGTTGTCCAGCCGCTGCTGGCGGGCCGCCAGATTGGCCCGCCCGGTGGCAAGCTCGCTGATCACGCCGCGCCGCTGGGTATCCAGGGTGATCAGCTCGCCGACCAGGGTGTCCTGATTGGCATGGCCGGACGCGGCACGCAGGGCATTCTGGTTGCGCGAGGACTGACGGGGCAGCAACTGGCGCATGCGTGAGGCCAGCGAGCGCTCGAGGGAATCAAGCCCCGCGGCCAGATTGATGACTTCCGGATTGCGCTCGCCCCATTTGCCGCGCGCTTCATCGAGACTGGCCGCCTGCTCCGCCGCCTGCGTCAGCAGCGCCTGATAGCGGGCGTCGCGCTGCAGGGCGATCACGCCACCGGCCTGGCCGGCGTCCAGTCCCAGGCGACTGGACAGGGTGGCGAGCCGGGCATTGAGGGCCGACAGCTCGCCATCACGCGTCTCGAGTGTGTCCTTGAGCGCCTCGACACTCAGCGTCAGTTCCTTGAACTGCTCCATGGAAACCAGCCCAGAGGTGGACTGGAACTCGAGCAGCTTGCGCTGGGTTTCCTTGAGCGTGCGATCGTAGGTCTCGAGCGAGCGGCGGATGACGGCTTCGCGGCGCGCCTGCTCATCATTGCGCAGCTGTTCGATCACCTCATTGAAGGCATCGATGTGCGCATTGGCACGTGCAAGCGCGGCCTTGGCGCTCGGCGCGCTGGTCTGGAAGGCGATCAGCGCGGTCTGGTCGGTCAGCTTGATCTTGGGCTTGCCGTAATCGTCGGGATGCATGTCGACCGTGCTGGCGGCACGCTCGAGCACGGCAGGGCTCTCGGCGATGGCGCGATAGTTGACCTTGGGGTCCAGCGAGGAGCTGGAGTAGGAAGAGTTGGCGCTGGTGCTGGCCTGGCCGATGCTCTCGAAGTTCACCGACAGGCCGGAGCCGGTGCCCGGCAGGATCATCGTCCAGCTGGTGGTGTAGGTGACAGGTGCCACGGCGATGAAGGCGATGGTCAACCCCCAGATGACACTCAGGATGGCGGTCGCCAGCAACAGGTAGGCAGCGCGGCGGGTGCGCGGGCGCATGCTGGAGCCACGCGCCGCCCAGCCCAGCAGGACGCCCAGGAGTCGGCGCCCCAGTGAGGGCTTGGCTGCGTCTTGTGGTGTGTCGGGTGAGCGGGACTCTGTCATGCACATCCTTGTCGCGTGGTAGTGATCAGTCGCATTCCATCAACGGACAGGCGATGGGTTACAGCAGAGTGGCCGGCGTCAGCAGGTCAGTCAGTGTGCGGGCGATATCACGGATGTTGGTGACACCGGAGTCATAGCAGCCGACCACATCTTCGGGCATCAGATAGGGATTGACGCCCACATCCGCCGGATTGGCCAGCAGGGCATCGATACCGCGATCGACCACGACCGGCTGATGCGTCATCGGGTTGGTACTGATCAGCACCGCGCGGCGCGAGCCGGAGGTCGCCTGGATGCCGCCGACGCAGTTGGCATTGATCACGCCCTGCAGCATGCGCACGCCGTAGGGTACCTGCGAGCGCAACACCGTGTAATTGCTGACGTTGTTGTTGTTGGCAGGGGTGGTCAGGTTGGAGGCATAGATGACGATGCCCGGCGCGGTGAGCGGCGAGGGGCGCATCAGCGCGGCCTGGAAGGCGCCGCTGGAGGGCACGTGGATGCGGTCCCCCACACGTAGCCAGGGATTGGCGGCATACTCGCCGTCGATCAGGCCGCGCATGTCGAGAATCTGTGTCTGGCCGTCGCGAATCAGCTCGATATGGCTCAGGTCCGCGTCGGGGCGGATGCCGCCGGCCGTGGTCAAGGCCGCCGACAGACGACGCTGTTGACTGGCATCGCCGCCGGCGAAATCGCGGCGCACCATGCGCTCTTCGGGCAGGCGGGTATTGATGACCGCCTCGCCCGGGAAGAACACCGCGCCGGACACCGCAACGGCCAACGGCGCCCATTCCTCGAGCCGGATGCTGACATGCGCCAGACCCGGGCGAATCAGCTCTTCCTGCACCAGACGCCGGGTGATCTCATCCGCCAGGGCATCGATGGTCTTGTTGGAGGCCTCGACCGGCGAGAGCCACGGCAGGCGCAGGCGTCCGTCATGATCCACCTCGTAGCTGCCATCGAAGAGTTCGCTGCCGGCGACCCTGACGCTCAGACGATCGCCCGCCGCCAACCGCTGGTCATCGCCCGCGGGCAGTTGCATGAAGCGATCATCGGCATGAGGGGCAGGCAGCTCCAGCGGCCAGTGGGTCGCCTGTTGCCAGTGATCTTCGGCGGGGGTGTCGTCCAGCATGATCGGCGTACAGCCGCCCATCAGCCCGGCCGTGATCGCGACGCCCAGCAGGCGTCGAAGAGAGCGGAAAAGGGAGCTGGGCCGAGTCAGGTCGCGTTTCATCAGGCTACCTCACGAGAAGGCCCTGTCCGCGTGTCACCGCTCGACTCCAGCAGCGGGTCGCGCTGATAGTAGATATCGAAGAGCTCGAACAGGCGCACGCGCTCCAGCTCTGTCTGCATGACCGGAGAGGGTTCGACCACCACCAGCGCCGCCGGGGACAGCGCATCATGCAGACTGACCAGCACCGAGAGCCCATCGGCATCGATGGCCTCGACATGGCTGAGGTCCACCGCCAGCGTGCCGGTGTGCTCAGGAATCATCGCCAGCATCTCCTGACGGAAATAGCGCGCGAGCTCGCCTGTCAGCTGGGCAGGCGGCGTGATCATGATGCCTTCGTGAATCCGGGTGGTGATGGGCATGACGGGCTCCCTGTGCTTTATGTCACCGCCTGGCGCCAGCTGGGCCTGCGGTGCAGCTTGTTATCTTTATGCACTATGCCGCATAAGCATCGTTTACCTGCTGTTACAGTGTCAACGACGCCGACTGACTTGCCTCATTCTTTCTTGCTGGGTTTCGTGGTGTTACCTGCTGTTTTCGAGCTCTCCTGCTGTCTTCGGGCTCTCCAGGTTGCCTGCGCGGCGTTGTCACTCGCCCGACATGGCGGGTGACTTGTGTGGCGTGGCCAGCATCGCGCCCCAGTGGCGGAAGCGTAGCAACAGCAACAGGCCCGGTATGGCGGCCAGCGTGCAGATCCAGAAGAAGCTGTCCCAGCCGGCCGCATCGGCCAGATAGCCGGAGGGCGCGGCGATCACTACGCGCGGCAGGCCCATGATCGATGAGAGCATCGCGTACTGGCCGGCGGTGAAGCGCTTGTCGGTCAGCGCGCCCATGAAGGCGATGAAGGCGGCGCTGCCCATGCCGGCCGCCAGGTTCTCGAAGGCGACCACCGCCGCGAGCCACGCCAGCGAATCACCGACGTGATGCAGCCAGACGAAGCCGGCAGTCGACACCATCTGCAGGATGCCGAACCACCAGAGCGCCCGATAGATGCCGATGCGCATGATCATCAGGCCGCCGAAGAAGGTGCCGGCCAGCAAAGGCCACAGGCCGAACAGCTTCACGGTCGCGCCGATCTGGGAGTTGCTGAAGCCGATGTCCTTGTAGAAGGGCGTGGTCAGATTGCCCGCCACGGAATCGCCTAGCTTGTAGAGCAGGATGAACAGCAGCAGCCAGATGGCACCATCGCGCTTCATGAAGTGGCGGATGGGGTCCCACAGGATCTCATGCAGATGATGGGCGCGCGGCGCGGCCTGAGCCTCGGGTTCCGGTGCCAGCAGGGTCACCAGCATGCAGGCGCCCAGGGTCGCGGCCATGATCAGGTAGGTCACGCGGAAGCCGATCATGTCGGCCAGCACCAGGCCACCGGCCGAGGCCATCAGCATGCCGATGCGGTAGCCATAGACATAGAAGCTGGAGCCCAGCCCCAGCTCGTTGTCCGGCAGATGCTCGCGGCGATAGGCGTCGATCACGATGTCCTGGGTGGCGCTGAAGAAGCTGACCGCCAGCGCGATGGCGCCCATGGTCAGCGGCGACATGTGCGGGTCCTGCAGGGCTAGCAACGCGATCAGTGCGGTCAGGGCCAGCTGGGCGATCATCAACCAGCCACGGCGCCGACCGAGTACCGGCGGCATGATGCGGTCCAGCAATGGCGCCCACAGAAACTTGAGGGTATAGGGCAGGCCGACGAGCGCGAGCAGGCCCACGGCGTCCAGTGAGACACCGGCATCCGTCATCCAGGCCTGCAGCACGCTACCGGTCAGCAGCAGTGGCAGCCCGGAGGCGAAGCCCATCAGGAACGTGATACCATGACGGCCAACGAGTAAGCGTAAATCCTTTGAAGTCAAAGCCTTGCCTGTCCATGCAGAGGGTGTGGCCGCGCGTGTCACACGCACGGTGAGCGGCTATCTGCCGCTTGCGTCATTCATGGCCGGATTGTCGCACTGCCTGAGGGCAAGAGCCATGCATTGTCCTGCCGGTCAGCCGACAGGCATGATGCAGGTCGAGACACGCATGAGTGGGGCAGGCAGGCAATGAGAGGTCATCATGAGTGAAGCCCGAGAAGCTGCCAAGGCGCATTGGTATCTGATCCAGTGCAAGGGCGGGGAATCCTTCCGTGCGGCGGAGAACCTCACCAATCAGGGATTTCACGTCTTCCACCCCCTGTTGGAGGTGGAAAAGAAGCGCGGCGGCAAGCTGCGTTGGGTCGAAGAGCCGCTCTTCCCCTATTACCTGTTCATACGCCTTGATCAGATGGATGACAACTGGCGGCCGATTCGCTCGACCCGTGGCGTGCTCAAGCTGGTCAGCTTCGGCAACACGCCGACGGCGGTGCCGACGCCCCTGGTGGAAGCCTTGATCGCCAGCGGCGAGCAACGCCAGGAGCAACCGCCGGAGAATGTCTATTTCCGGGCCGGCGAGCAGGTCGAGATCATCGATGGCCCCTTGAGTTCGCTCAGTGGCGTCTTCGAGAGCGCGAAGGGCGATGAGCGCGTCATCGTGTTGCTCAATCTGATCAATCAGCAACAGCGTGTCGAGCTGTCCAGTCGTCAGCTGCGGCGTAGTGAAAGCTGAGCTGCCGACCTGCCTCATCCGACTTGATCCGCGAGACTGCATTGCACCTTTCTTCTGGAGTGGTTCCCATGGCGATTACTTCCCAGCAGGTCGTCAGCCTGCATTACACCCTGCGCACCGCTGATGGCACTGTGCTGGATAGCTCCCTTGAGCGAGAGCCGATGGATTACCTGCATGGCCACGACAATATTCTGGCAGCGCTCGAGAGTGCGCTTGAGGGCTGCGATGTCGGCGACCGCAAGGTCGTCAATCTGACGCCAGCCGAAGGCTTCGGTGAGCGGGATGAAGGCCTGGTGCAGTACTTCGGGCGTGATGCCTTCGGCCCGGGCGAGATCAACGCCGGTATGCGCTTTCAGGCCCGCACCCCGGAAGGCCAGCGGTCGGTCACGGTGCTGGAAGTCGGTGAGCAGCAGGTCAAGGTCGATGCCAATCATCCGCTGGCAGGTCAGGCGCTGAGCTGGGAAGTCGAGGTGCTGGAAGTGCGCGATGCCACGCGTGCCGAACTTTCGGCCGGTCATCCGCTCGGTCTCGATGTCAGCCATACCGAGATCGAAGACAAGAAGGTGCGTCGCTGAAGTAGGCATTGCGGGTGGGTTTGACGCTCAAGCTCATCGTTGCAGCCCCTCTACAACAACAGACAGCCCCGCTGCCGGAATCCTCGGCAGCGGGGCTGTCTGTTGTTGCGGTCTGTAGCGATGGAGAAAATTGATATGGATCAGTCGTCTGCGCGCCAGTCGCAAGGATCGAGCCGTGAAGCCTTCAGGACTTGATGCAGATCAGATTCGCGCGGGGCGTGGAGGGGTAGAGTGTCTCTGTCGAGGCCGCAGCAGGCCGACACAGGCGGAAGAGCTATCGATGTCGGAGCTATTGATATCAGAGCTATCGATATCAGAGCTATCGATATCAGAGCTATTGATGTCAGAAGCAGAGGTGTCAGCTGCCGACAGAGGCTGGCATTCAGGGAGCCCCTTGGGGAAGGGGCAGGCCAGGATGGCCGCTGTCAGAATCGGGCTATTTGCAGGTGCCGATTCGCCGTCAGGGGAGGGGGAAACCCCGCTAGCCGACCTTCGGGTCGGCTTTTTTGGTTGTGGGGTTCAGAGGGGGGATGGCTAGCACCGCGTTTGCATGACGCTGGCTTGTCTGCGGGCTGCTTGAAAGCTTTTGCCAGTTCTCTGAGAGGAAGAGAGTCGCTGGACAGGCAACCCCACAACTGGCACGAGGTTGCCTGCCCGGCGAGACGGCTCAACTATTGTTGCTGGCAGTCTTGAGGCTCTCGACTTCCTTGTGGGAGTCGACGGCCTTACCGGTGGTGGTCTTGTCGATGCTCTGACTTTTCTTGACAGCCTGGCTTTTCTTGACAGTCTGGCTCTTCTGGATAGCCCCGTCTTGCTTGACCGACGGGCTCTTCGTGTTGATGGCCGAGGTCGTCTTGCCCGGCTCGCCCAGCGTCAATGTCGTGTTCATGCGCTTGAGCGTATTGGGGCCGATTCCCTTGATTTCGGTCAACTGTGCCACGTCGGTGAAGGGCCCGTTCGCCTTGCGCCACTCGATGATGGCCTGGGCCTTCTTGCCACCGATGCCCTTGAGCTCGGTCAGTTGTGCGGCAGTGGCGGTGTTGATGTTCATGTCTGCGGCCTGGCTGGTCGGTGACAGTACCAGCAGGCTGGTCACGAGAAGTGTTCCTAGCAGGGTTTTCATGGTCGCTTCCTATGCTCACATCAGGGCGGTCGGTTGGAAGTGCGCGGGGCGACCACCCGAGGCCCTGCGCGAGAAATACTCTGGCTCAGGTATTGGATTTGTAGTCATTTAGATTTAAACGGTTTCTCATCCTTGCGCGGCTTTCTGCGCTCAACGCAAGAAAGCACTACGAGCGTTAGCCTGCTGATTCGATTCGTCTTTCCCTGGGCATACAACGACAGAGCCGGGCGCTATAATGTTGCCCCGAGCCCATGACCTCCTGTCATTGCGCCTGCCACATCGCCTGGAGCCCGGATGCCTGCCACGACTTCCCCCCTGATCATCGCCCTCGACTACCCGGACATGAGTGCTGCGCTTGCCATGGCAGACCAGCTGGATCCTGCGCGCTGTCGCGTCAAGGTGGGCAAGGAGCTGTTCACGCGTGTGGGCCCCGAGATTCTCAAGGCATTGCATCAACGCGGCTTCGAGGTCTTTCTCGATCTCAAATTCCATGACATCCCCAACACCACCGCCCAGGCCGTGCTGGCGGCAGCGGAGCACGGCGTGTGGATGACCAATGTCCACGCCTCTGGTGGTGCGCGCATGATGCAGGCCGCCGCAGAAGCCCTTTCGACTCACGGCCTCGATACCCAGTTGATCGCCGTCACGGTGCTGACCAGCATGGAACAGGCCGATCTGGCCGGTATCGGGCTGGATGTCACGCCGCTTGCGCAGGTCGAGCGGCTGGCGGCTCTCGCCCAGCAGAGCGGCATGCATGGTGTGGTGTGCTCCGCACGTGAGACCCCGAGCCTCAAGGCGCTGTGTGGTCCGGAGTTTCTCAAGGTGACGCCGGGTATTCGCCCGAGCTTCGCGCAGGCCGGTGATCAGCGGCGCACCATGACGCCCGGTGAAGCCATGGCAGCCGGTAGCACCCATCTGGTGATCGGGCGTCCTGTCACCCAGGCGGAGGATCCGCTGGCGGCGCTGGCGCTGATCGAGCAGGAGTTGGGCGCCTGATCGGCTGATTGTCTGCCTCATGGGCAAAAAAATACGCCAGTCGCAGACTCTGCGGCTGGCGTATTTTTCATGGCAGTGATCACTGCTGCTGATCACTCGCTCACGTTTTGCGCGACTGCCTCAATCGGCAGACTTGATATGCCAGCTGACCTGAACGCTGCTCTCGAGGCTCAGCTCGCCGGGGCGGTATTCGCTGCCGCTGCTCTTGGCCTCTGCCATGTCGGCACGCATTGCCATCATCTGCGGGCGCGGGCTGTGTGAGGACTCATTGATCGACTGCACGCTGCCCAGGGTCGCGCCGAGGGTCTCGGCCATCAGTTGTGCCTTGTGGCGTGCCTTGGTCAAGGCTTCCTGCAATACCTTGTCTTCCAGGGCGTCCCGTTCACTGATCTGATACTGCACACCGGCCAGTTGATTGACGCCAGCGCCCAGCAGCAGGTCGATGACTTCCGGTACCTTGTCCAGGTCATCGAGAGAGAGGCTGATCGGGCGTTCGAGGTGTGTACGGCGCCATTGCTGGGGCTGCTGCTGACCATTGTTGCGCTCGTAGTACTGTTCAGGGCGCAGGTTGAGGCTGCCGGCGCTGATCTGACGGCTGTCGATGCCCGCTTTCTCCAGTGCCTGAATCAGTGTCGTCATGCGTGATTCCAGTGACTCGCGTGCCTTGCGGGCCGCCTGACCCTCGGCCTTGCTGTCGGGAGCCTTGTCATCCACCTTGCGCGCGGGCGTCTTCTCCCACAGGCGTGCCTGGATGGTTGCCTTGTCGGGCGCCGCCTCCAGGCTGGCACTGGCGCTGACATGCACCAGTGCCGGTGCGGGCGTCTGGTCGGCGCGGGCCAGGTGTGTGGCGCTGGCGGTGCAGAGCGCCAGGCCGCACAGCATGGCGGTACGACGCAGGCGCTGGGCGAGGGGGGCGGGGCCTCTGGTGGCGTGGTTCATCAGCATGGGAAATCCCTTGTGTAAAGTGGCAACATTGTTGCCTGGCGCTTGGTGAGGGGCATGAATGCGGGTGCGATAGGCTTGAAAGTATCAGCAATGAGGGCGATGCGTGAAGGTACACGAGAGACTGCGCTCTATACGTGGCGCTGCACTGGTAGTGTCGGTGCTCGTCATGTCATCACTGATGGCGCTGCCTGCCTTGGCCGCAGAGCGTGAGGTGATCGATGATGCAGGCGACGTCGTGGCACTGTCACAGCCGGCGCAGCGGGTGGTCACGCTGGCCCCACACGCGGCGGAGCTGGTGGCGGCGGCGGGAGGCTTGCCGGCCTTGATCGGCGTGAGTCAGGGCAGTGATTTCCCCCCTGCGGTCAGCGAGCTGCCGCGCCTGGCCAGCTATCACGGGCCCAACCTGGAGGCACTGCTCAGTGCGCGGCCTGACCTGATCGTGGCATGGGGCAGTGGGCTTTCCGATGAGATGCATGAGCGTCTGACAACGTTGGGGATGCCCGTCTTCGTCAGCGAGCCCGCGACACTCGACGACGTGCTGTCCAATATCGCTCGGCTTGGCGCCTTGCTGGGCACCCGCGATATCGCGGATACGCGTGTGGCGGCGCTCGCAGCGCGAATCGAGCAGTTGGAGCGCTCCCGCGACAGCGCCCCCTTGCCGGTCTTCTTCCAGCTGGGGGAGAGCCCGATGACGACATTGGGTGGCAATCACCTGGTCAATGAGCTGATTCGGCGCTGCGGCGGTGAGCCGCTGCTGACGGACTCGCCCGCCGTGGTGCCGCAGATCAATCGGGAAGCCTTGTGGCTGGCCAGACCGCACCTGATGCTGCATCCGGTCGCGAAGGGGCCGGCGCGCGAGGAGTGGATTGCCGCCTGGCGTGCAGATGAGGGGCCACTTTCCGAGGTGGCACTGGCGGGTCTGACTCCTGACCTGATCAGTCGTCCCGGCCCGCGCAGTGTCGAGGCGATGGCAGAGGTCTGCGCTGCCATCGCGAAGGTGCAGGCGTCGGACTGAGGGCGGCGGAGTCAGGGCGGCTTCGTGCAGGATGCTCAGAAATCGATGCCGCGCCGCGCCTTGAGACCATGATTGAAGCCGTGGCGAATCTCGGTCATCTCGGTGACGGTATCGGCACAGGCAACGATCTCACGATTGGCATTGCGCCCGGTGATGATGACGGTCTGCTCCGCAGGACGATTCTCGAGTGCCGTCATCACTTCCTCCAGCGGCAGATAGCCGAACTTGACCATGTAGGTCAGCTCGTCGAGCACCACCAGATAGACGCTGTCATCGCGCATCAGGCGCTGCGCTTGCTGCCACACGGCCTGGCAGGCGGCGGTATCGGCCTCACGATTCTGGGTGTCCCAGGTGAAGCCGGTGGTCATGGCATGCACTTCGAGATTGGCATCCTCGGCGAGCCGTTCGCGCTCGCCGCATTCCCAAAGCCCCTTGATGAACTGGATGACACCGACCTTGTAGCCATAGCCCAGCGCACGGGTGATGGTGCCCCAGGCGGCGGTCGTCTTGCCCTTGCCATTGCCGGTGAACACCAGCAGCTGGCCGCGCTCCTCAGTGGCCTGCGCCACCTTGTCATCGACATGCGACTTGAGCTTTTCCATCGCGGCCTTGTGGCGGGTATTGCGATCCGTCATGCGTATGCTCCGTGAGTCAAAGGCACAGCACCGACCCGGGGGACGGTGCTGTGATCGGTGCTGTGGTATGTGTGGCTGCTTGTCGCCCGAGGCACTTCAAACGAGGCATCCCGGGAAAGCCGATCAGAAGAAGAAGGTGACGCCGCCTTCCACATAACGGCCCTGGGTGTTGTAGCCATTGACCAGCTGATATTCGCGATCGAAGACGTTATCCAGCTTGGCTCTCAACTTGACGTTCGGCATCACCTGCCAGCTGGTGCGCAGATCGACCACGCCATAGCCGGCAGTGCGCGTGTCAGTGTAGGTGTCTGCGTCAGTATCGCTGCGGCTGGCGCTGCCACGCAGCGTGGCACCGAAGCTCCAGTCGTCGAGTGCGTAATCGGCGTCCAGGCGCGCAAAGCGCTGGGCGCGGCGCTTCAATTGCTCACCGGTATCGCGGTCCTCCGGGTCCTGCCAGGTCATGGCAAGGTTCACGCTCAGTGCCTCGCCTTGCCAGCCACTGCTCAGCTCGACGCCACGGATGCGTGAGCGATCGATATTGATCGGTAAGAAGTCGGCTCCCT
The DNA here is from genome assembly GCF_018340035.1 of Cobetia sp. MC34. NCBI lineage: Bacteria > Pseudomonadati > Pseudomonadota > Gammaproteobacteria > Oceanospirillales > Halomonadaceae > Cobetia > Cobetia sp. MC34. The sequence goes on along the minus strand of NZ_JADPPY010000001.1, from coordinate 164,178 downwards.
CGTAGCTGATCAGATTGTCGATATCGGTCTGGAAGGCATTCAGGCCCAGATGCCAGTGATGTCGCTGCAGGCGCCAGAACAGTTCGGCCGTGGTGGAGGTCTCGGCATCGAGGTCCGGATTGCCGGAGCCGTAGGGGCTGTAGAGGTCGATCAGGTTCGGTGCCTTGAATGCGCTGGAATAGCTGGCCCCGAGCTGTTGCGCGGCCGTCAGATCATAGGCGTAGCTGGAGCCGCCCGTCATCTGATGTCCATAACGATTGTCGTCGTCGTAACGCAGGCTGGTCGTGACGTGGTGACGCTGTTGCTGAAGGTGCCAGCTGCCGTAGACGCCGGTGGCATAGCGGCTATCGACGCTGTAGCCCTCGGCGGTGAAGTAGGGGCCATCGGCATCCAGGCTTTCCTCGCGATGGTCCACCCCCAGACTGAGCGTGCCGAGGTCGGTGTAGAAGTCGTGGCGCAGGCCGACCTCGTTGCGGGTGCTGGCGACACGCCCGGCATCGCTGCCGGCTTCGGTGTTCTCGTACTCATCCCGCGTGCGCGCCACGCTGACCGTCATGTCCCAGTTCGGGTTCAGGTGCGTCAGCAGGCTGGCATCCAATACCATCTGGCTGCCTTCGCCGTGGCAGTCTTCCGAGGTACTGAAGCTGCTGTCGTAGCAGTCGTCATAGTCGTAATCGGTCTCGGTGTTGGCGACGCCGAGGCTGAGCGTGGCCTGCTGACCGAAGTCGTGGCCAAGACGCAGTTCGGCGCCCGTGGCCTCGTAGCCATCATCTTCACTGCCGGTATCGCGGGCCGAGAAGCCATCGCTCTCATCATGATGGAGATTGGCCGAGAGGCGCGTGTCGTCTTCCACCGAGCTGAACTGGGCGTTCTGGCGGAAGGTGCCATCGCTGCCGGCACGCAGGGTGACTTCTGCATGCTGACCGACTTCGCTGCCGCCACGCGTGATCAGGTTGATCACACCGCCGATGGCATCGGCGCCGTAGACGCTGGCACGCGGGCCACGCACGATCTCGACACGCTCGACGGCGGCGAGTGGCAGGAATTCGAAATGCGCCAGGCCATCGGCACTGTTGGCGACACGCTGCCCATTGATCAGAATCAAGGTGTGGTCGGACTCGGTACCGCGCATGAAGAGGCTGGTCTGGCTGCCCATGGGGCCGCTGCGGGCGACCTCGATGCCATTGCGTGATTGCAGCAGATCGACCAGCGAATTGGCCTGCAGGCGATCGATCTCGTCACGCGTGATGACGTCGGTGCTGGCCAGCACGTCATTCTGCAGCTGCGGAATGCGATTGGCGGTGACCTGGACGGTGTCCAGGTCCTCGGATGAATCGGTGGTCAGCGCATCAGCAGCGACGGCGGGCGGGGTCAGCAGCAGCAGGCTACCGACGAGGGTGAAGCTGGCCTGCGCAGATGCACGACCACGAGTGTTGTTGTGTTTCATGAATGATCCTCAAGCGTCAGACGCAATGAGGAGGACAGCGTGACAGGGTGCGCGAGCACACGTCCCCCGCGCGCGCCCTGATCAAGCAGGCCCGTCGCGGGAGACTTGCCACTGGTGAGGCCCTCCGCATCAACCAGTGTGGAAGCGAGGGCCGGTCTCCGGACTGACGCCTGGTGGACTCCAATGGCAGGAGCCTCACCCCCTCATGCGCCTTCCCACCTCCTTCCCTTGGGGGAGGCCCGAATGACAGGTCCTCCCGGAGGCAGTGGCTGGCCGTGTCGATCTTGTCGATCGTGGTCGACCTGCATGAGCGTTGCGATCACCGTTGCGGGGGCAGTACGGGGTTTTCACCCGTTTCCCGAACACCCAGGCTTCAACGTGAACCATTGTCTGGGGCGGGGGTGAGGGAGTCAATCGGCAAACCGGCGTTGCGCTGGCTGCCACCCAGGGCCGCTCAGGTGCGGTCATTCAGGGGGAGAAGTCAGAGGGCAAGTCTCAGGTTGTGCCAGATACGACAACGCCCGCACGGGGCGGGCGTTGTCGAGATGACGGTCTGGCCAGATGGCGGTATCTGCTCGATGGAAGCTCGTGCTACAGAAGCCAGCTCTCTGGAGACTGGCTCACAAGCGAGCGTCTCTAGAGAGACAGGAACAGACCGGCGAGACTCGCTGACATCAGGTTGGAGAGGGTGCCGGCGAGAATCGCCTTCATGCCCATCTGCGCGATGTCGCCGCGACGGTTCGGAGCCATCAGCCCCAGGCCGCCCATCAGGATGGCGACGGAGGACAGGTTGGCGAAGCCGCACAGTGCGAAGATGATGATGGCTTCAGAGTGCTCGGACAGCTTGATCTGGTGGCTGGCGAGGTCGGCGAAGGCGACGAACTCGTTGAGCACCAGCTTCTGACCGATGAAGCTACCCGCCTGGATGGCTTCGTGCCACGGCACGCCGATGACCCAGGCCACCGGGGCGAAGGCATAGCCCAGCAGCAGCTGCAGCGTGATGTCTTCATAGCCGAACAGGCCGCTGACCCAGCCGACGATGATGTTGCCCAGCGCGATCAACGCGATGAAGGCCAGCAGCATGCCGCCGACATTGATCGCCAGCTGCACGCCAGAGGCCGCGCCTGAGGCGGCGGCGTCGATGACGTTGGTCGGGCGATCGATGTCCTTGCCCAGCGCTTCTTCGACGCTCTGGGTCTTGGTCTCGGTCTCCGGGATCAGCATCTTGGCCATCAGCAGGCCACCCGGCGCCGCCATGAAGGAGGCTGCCAGCAGGTACTTGAGGTCGATGCCCAGCGAGGCATAGCCCACCAGCACGGAACCGGCCACCGAGGCCAGGCCACCGGTCATCACGGCGAACAGCTCCGAGCGGGTCATGCCGGCGATGAACGGGCGCACGACCAGCGGGGCTTCGGTCTGGCCGACGAAGATGTTGGCGGCCGCGGACAGGGACTCCGGACGGCTGGTGCCGAGCACCTTCGACAGGCCGCCGCCGAGCACGCTGATCACGACGTTCATCACGCGCAGGTGATAGAGCACCGCGATCAGTGACGAGAAGAACACGATGATCGGCAGTACGCGCAGCGCGAACACGAAGCCGCCGCCGCCGAAGACTTCGAACATCTTGTCGCTGACCAGGCCGCCGAACAGGAAGTCCATGCCGACGTTGGCACTGGACATTACGGCCTGTACACCTTCGCTGAGCCCAAGCAGCATGCTCTTGCCGGCAGGCACGTAGAGCACGAAGATCCCCAGCATCGCCTGGATGGCAAAGGCACCCAGTACGGTGCGCAGGCTGATGGCGCGTCGGTTTTCAGAGAGAAGGAAGGCAATCCCCAGCAGGGCGAAGACGCCCACCAGGCCCATGACGATCTGCATCAAGCAGCTCCTGAATGCGTAGGTGTTACGTTGAGGACAAGGCAATAGCGCTGGCCACAGGACGGTATGGCCAAAACTGGCGCGTACTCTACCAGTATTTTTGCCCTCTGTCGGAGTCTGCCACTAACGTTTGACGCATTTTTTGTGAATCGCGCGAGACGTACCTGCGTCAACACGCACGAGGCCCGCCATGGGCGAGCCGCGTGTTTTCCGCCTTGCTGTACCGTCGTGATGTTCCGACATGATGCTGAGTCTGCCCGCTGTCAGGTGCCGGCGCCCGGCAGGCGACTAGCCGGCAGGGGGCCTGACCCCGAACCCGGCGGCGTCTGTGATGACTTGCTGCCCGCGCCCTTGTCGGCCTGGGGAGCTTCGGCCTTGTCGGTCCTGGGCTGGGAAGACTTGTTCAGCTCCGGCGAGTCGGCATGGATCAGGCTGATCAGCGTCTCGCCGGCCTTGGGCTCCAGCGCCACGGCCGTGTTGGCGATCCGGATGCGGCCCTGACTGCTGATGCAGAACAGCGGCAGCAGGCGCTCTTCATGAATCTTGCGGTAATCCTCGAGGCTGAAGCTCTCGGTGATGCGGGCGCGTCGGAACTGTGCGCCCTGAGAGAGCAGGCTCGCCAGCTTGGCATAGGTGATCTTGCCATCGAACAGCAGCGGCAGATGCCCCAGCGCCTGGTCCTGCTGACGCTTGGCGTTCTTGCCATTGTCCTCGGCGAGTCGGAAGACACGCCCATGACCCAGGATGTGCTCGAAGTGCAGCGCGGCCAGGCTATTGAGTTCGCGATAGGGCGACAGCGGCATCAGGTGGCCGATACCGGTCAGCTCGAGATGCTGGGCGGCATGTTCAGACAGCGGATTGCCGTAGTAGACCGGCAGGCCCGCCATGCGCGCTTCCTGCACGGCGTCCCAGTTGGTGTCGGTCAGGCGTACCGAGAAGCCGGCATCGACCAGCTCGCGGGCGACCTGGCGCGACACCGAGTTGGCGCCCAGGATCAGGAACCCCGAGGGCGGTGGCTCGCCGACGCCCAGCACCTTGACGATGGGACGCGACAGCAGGCTCTGGACCACCACGGTGCCGATGATGACCAGGAAGGTCATCGGCACCAGCATCTCGGCGCCTTCGATGCCCTGGGATTCGAGCTTGAGGGCGAACAGCGAGGCGACTGCCGCAGCGACGATGCCGCGCGGCGAGAGCCAGGCCAGCAGGGCCTTCTCGCGCAGCGTCAGCCCGCTGCCCAGGGTGCACAGCCAGACCGTCAGGGGGCGTGCGACCCACATCAACACCGCCAGGAAGATCCACGCCGGCCACGACAGCAGGGACAGCTGCTCGACGGTCAGGCGCCCCGCCAGCAAAAGGAACAGTCCCGAGATCAGCAGAACCGTCAGGGTCTCCTTGAACTCGATGATCTGCTGGGTCGGCACGCCGCGCATGTTGGCCAGCCACACGCCCATCACTGTGACGGTCAGCAGGCCGGATTCATGGAACAGGGTGTTGGAGATGGCGAACAGCCCCAGCATCACCATCAGGGTGCCGAAGTTGTGCAGCTTCTGCGGCAGCCAGAAATGACGCAGCACCAGCCCCCAGCACCAGCCACCCAGTGCCCCCATGCCGAGCCCAAGGCCCACCGTCTGGGCGAACAGCAACAGGGTATGCGAGGCCGCATTGCCGGTCATGCCGAGCGCGACGTACTCATAGACCAGCACGGCCAGCAGCGCGCCGACCGGGTCGATCATGATGCCTTCCCAGCGCAGGATCTGGGTCAGGTTGCCGCGCGCGCGCAGCGTCTGCAGCAATGGCATCACCACCGTCGGGCCTGTCACCACCAGCAGGGCACCGAGCACGGCGGCCATCTCCCAGCGCATGTCGAGCAGATAGTGGGCGGCCACGGTGCCGATCACGCCGGTGATCACCACGCCGGTGGTGACCAGCCGCCTGACGATATGGCCATGGCCGCGCAGGTCCTTGAAGTCCAGCGTCAGGCTGCCCTCGAACAGGATGACCGCCACCGCCAGCGACACCAGCGGGAACAAGAGATCGCCGAGCAGCTCATCCGGCTTCAGCCAGCCCGTGACGGGGCCGGCGAGGATGCCGACGATCAACAGCGGCAGGATGGCGGGCAGACGCATGCGCCAGGCCAGCCACTGGCAGCCGAGGGCCATCAGACCGATCAGGGTCAGGGCCAGAGCAGGTTCGGTCATCGGGTGTCTTCCTTGGAGTCAGCGAAAATGAGCGGTGCCACTGTTGCGGTCACCGCTCATCGTTTCGTTGTGTCTCAGCCGTCTGCCAGTGGCCCTTGTCCCTGCTGGTCTGTACAGGCTTGAAGCAGGGGGCAGGCGCCACTCAGCTGCCGCGCGGCAGGCCGAAAGGGCGCAGCCTAGCGATTGATTCCGTGGTATGCAACGTCGCGTTGCCTTATCGCGCTCTCCTCATTTCCTTTCTCTGTCGTGCCCGCGTGATGGCGTCGGGCAGATGCGATCACTCATTGGGCGCGACGCAGCAGCGGCAGCAATGCCTGCAGCGGATGCGGCAACTGGCTGCCGGAGAAGCGCTTGCTCTGACTGCGGCACGAGTAGCCACTGGCGACCAGCTTGCCCTGATTGGCGTCGTCTTCGACCACGGCCTTCCACGACAGGTCATAGATGGCACGCGAGGTCTCGAGATTGCGCGCTTCGTGGCCGTAGGTACCGGACATGCCGCAGCAGCCGGTGGCGATGGTCTCGAGCTTGAGGCCGAAGGCGGAGTAGACCTGCTGCCAGGCCTTGGCCGAGCCCGGGGCATTGGTGCTCTCGGTGCAGTGGCTCAGAAGCTTCATGCCCGGGTCCATCTTGCCCAGCACCGTCTTGGTGACGCCGACCGGCAGCAGCTTGCGCAGGCTGATCAGCCATTCCTGCAGCAGCAGGACATCGGGCACCGCGTCCGGGCCGAGGGTCTTCACGTACTCCTGACGATAGGTCAGGGTCATCGCCGGGTCGATGCCGACCAGCGGCACGCCGAAGTCGGCGATCGCCTTGAGACGCTCGGCCTGGGCACGCGCGGTACGCTGGAAGGCGCCGCTGAAGCCCTGCACCTGCAGCGGCTTGCCGTTGGGGGCAAAGGGCGCGACGAAGACATGGATGTCGAGCCGCGACAGCAGCTCGATGATGTCGATCACCAGCTGGGCCTCGAAGTGACTGGTGAAGGCGTCCTGCACCAGGATCACGCTTCTGGCCTTCTGGGACTCGGTCAGGCGGCCCAGCTGGGTCGGCGTCGCCTCGGACACGCCCCAGCTCTTGAGCTGTCTGCGCAGGCTGGCACGTGACAGGCGCGGCGCATCGACCATGCCGATCGGGCCTTCCAGCAGACGACTGACCAGCTTGTTGGCCAGCAGGCCGTTATAGAGCGGCGTGACGCGCTCGGCCCACGGCAGCACGAATTCGAGGCTGCCGATCAGGTAATCGCGCAGCGGACGCTGATAACGATGGTGATAGACCTCAAGGAAGCGGCTGCGGAAATCGGGCACGTTGACCTTGATCGGGCACTGGCCCGCGCAGGACTTGCACGCCAGGCAGCCGGACATGGCGTCGTAGACCTGCTGGTCGAAGTTGGCGTCAGACTGACCCTCAGTCTGTGCGGTGCCGGCACGGCGTGCCTTGAGCGAGGCGCTGATGCGCGCCGGCAGACGCGCCAGCCACATGCCGGTGCCCTTGAGGCCCGGGGTACGCGCAGCCTGGGCTTCGGCGATCACGTCGCGTCCGGCGTTGCCTTCCAGGCGCAGCCATTCACGCATCAGACTGGCACGCCCCTTGGGCGAGTGGATGCGCTGGCGAGTCGCCTTCCACGACGGGCACATGGCGTCGTTGGGGTCGTAGTTGTAGCAGGCGCCATTGCCGTTGCAGTAGACGGCGCTGGCGTATTCCTGCCACACGCGCTCATCGATCTGACGGTCGAGATCGCCGCGCATGGTCACGTCATCGATGCGCATCAAGCGGGGATCGAAGGCCTCGACGGCGCTGTCAGCGTGATCACGCTTGTCGCTCTCGCTGCCCTCTTCGCTGCCCCCTTCGCTGCCCCCTTCGCTGGCGCCCGCGTCACTCGTGCTTGCGTCGTCGACCAGCGCCACTGACAGGCGCGGGGAGGCGATCTTGCCCGGATTGAGCTGGTTGTGCGGGTCAAAGGCCGCCTTCACATCCTGCAGCGCGCCGTAGAGGCTGCCGAAGAAGCGTGGCGAGTACTCGGAGCGCACGCCCTTGCCGTGCTCGCCCCACAGCAGACCACCGTACTTGTGGGTGAGGGCGGCGACCTCATCGGAGATCTCGCGGATCATCGCCTGCTGGGCGGGGTCCTTCATGTCCAACGCCGGGCGCACGTGCAGCACGCCGGCATCGACATGACCGAACATGCCATAGCGCAGGCCACGGGCATCCAGCGCGGCGCGGAATTCGGCGATGTAATCGGCCAGATGCTCCGGCGGGACGGCGGTGTCCTCGACGAAGGGCAGCGGGCGGGCTTCGCCGTCGACATTGCCCAGCAGGCCCACCGAGCGCTTGCGCATGCCATAGACACGACCGATCTGCGCGCGACCACGGGCTTCGGTGAAGCCGAGACGCTCGACGCTGGTATCGCTGGCCAGGTGCTCGCTGAAGGCGCGGACCTTGGCATCCAGCACCTCTTCGCTGTCGGCATTGAATTCGATCAGGTTGATGCCGCCGATGGCCGGGGTGCCTTCGGCGCTGGCCGGGAAGAATTCCTCGACGCTGTCCCACACGAAGTCCTGCATGGCGAGGTTGAGCACGGTGTCATCCACCGTCTCGATGGAGGTCGGGCGATTGCCCTCGACCGCCATCAGTGCCTTGGCGTCGCGCAGTGCGTCCATGAAGCTTGCGTAGCGCAGGTTGATCAGCGTCGAGCAGGGCGCGATGGGCAGCGCATTCAGCTCGGCCTCGACCACGAAGCCCAGCGTGCCCTCGGCGCCGCACAGCAGGCTGTTGAGGTTGAAACGCCCATCGGCCTCGCGCAGGTGGGCGAGGTCGTAGCCGGTCAGGCAGCGGTTGAGCGGCGGGAAGATGTCGGCGATTTCCTCGGCGCGCTCATCGGCGATCGCACGTGCGGTGCGGTAGACCTCACCAACGCGATCCTCACGTGCACACAGTGTCTCGAGCTCGGCATCATCGATGGCATGGCTCGACAGTCGTGTCCCGTCGAGCAGAACGCTGTCGAGCGCCAGCACGTGGTCACGCGTCTTGCCGTATTCGCAGCTGCCCTGACCGGAGGCATCGGTATTGATCATGCCGCCAATGGTGGCGCGGTTGGAGGTCGAGAGCTCCGGGGCGAAGAACAGGCCATGCGGCTTGAGCGCGGCATTCAGTTGGTCCTTCACCACGCCGGCCTCGACGCGCACGCGGCGGTTCTCGACATCGATCTCGAGAATGCGGTTCATGTGCCGCGAGACATCCACCAGCACGCCGTCATTGAGCGACTGGCCATTGGTGCCGGTACCGCCGCCGCGTGGCGCCAGGGTGACGCCCGAAAAGCGTGGCTCGTGGGAGAGGCGCGCGATGCGCTGGACATCCTCGGCATGGCGCGGGTAGACCACGGCCTGAGGCAGCACCTGATAGAGCGAGTTGTCGGTCGACAACACGGTGCGGTTGGCGTAGTCCGGACTGATGTCACCGGCAAAGCCTGCATCTCGCAGGGCAGCCAGGAAGTCCAGATAGAGGGAATCGACGGGGGCGGGCATATCCAGCAGGCGTTCGGTCATGATCTCGCTCGGGCAGTGAGTCGCGTCAGGCAGGCATCCAGGGCCAATGGGCCTAAGCTTACCTGAGCTGGGCGTGTGGCCCCAGCCCAGCGCGGCATTGCGTCACTCGCGAGACGGGAATTCAGGTGAAAGGAGTGAGGAATGACTACGCTGTGAGGAGTCATCAAACCAAGGCGTGTGCGCCCGAATGCAAGCAACAAGGGGGATGATGTGCACATGCTGCGGGCGATTGTCAGGCGTCAGTCGCCGCTTCAGTGGTACCGTCAGCCATCGCAAGGCAGGCCGTCATGGCGTATCCCCTCCGTTTCTTCCCTTGAAGCTGTCTTCCCTCTTCCGCTGAGTCATCAGGAGTTAGCTCATGGCATCGTCCACCTATTCCTCGACCTCCACCTGTCATCGCGAGTCTCGCCAGCCGCCCACGCGATTGGGAGTGCTGGGGGTGGGGGAGTTGGCGGAGTCATTGCTGGTCGCGTTGGCGCGCGGTTGTCAGCGCGAAGGCCGCTCGCGGCATGATCTGGAATTCCACCTCTCACCGCGCAACGACGTGCGCAGTCACCGTCTGGGCTGGCGTTTCGGTGCCATCCGCCACGTAAGCAATGTCGCGGTGTGTGAATCGAGCCTGTGCCTGCTGGTCGGGGTGCGACCAGAGCAGCTCGAGGCGCTGGCAAGTGAGCTGCGTGAAAGCCACGCACTGAGCAAGGACCATCACCTGATGGTGCTGGCGGCCGGCGTGCCACTGCAGCAGCTGCAGCGCTGGTTCGCGCCGGCGCGAGTGGTGCGGGTGATGACGGGGCTGGCGGTCTGTGAAGGGCAGAGCGCCCTCACGCTCTATCCGGAAGACCCGCTGACGCGCGACCTGCTCGGGCCGGCGGTCCGGCAGATCATCGCCTTCGATGATGAAGCGGCCTTCGAGGCCAGCATGCTGGCGGTCTGCGTGAATGCCTGGCAGATGGCGCAACAGCAGGCGTTGCTCGACTGGTTCCAGACGGTGCCCGGCATGAGCGGCCCCCAGGCGCGCCTGTTGCTGATGGCGCAGTTGCGTGATGCGCTGGCCTTGATGGAAGCCCACCCCGATACCCCGCCCGGCGAGCTTGCCTCGCGTATCGGCACCCCCGGCACCTGGACGGCACGTGGCCTGGAGCAGTTGGGGGGCAAGGAGGGCGCACACCGCCAATGGCAGCATGTGCTGGAGCAACTGCGCGCGGAGATCGAGCAGGGCAGTGCGTCACCCGGCAGTGAATGAGTCGCTCTTCCGCCTGATGCCTTCCGCTCTCAGCCACCCTCAGACACCCGCGATGCCCATTGGTCAGGAGGCGCATCGCGGGTGTCGTGCTTTGTTCAACCTGCCTTTCGAGAGTCGTGGATTCCCCGTGGCTGGCGATTTTCCTACAATGGAGCGCTAGGCGGCACCCTCGGGTGCCAGAGTGGCTGGCGGCCGATCCATGGCGTAGCGCAGCACTCAACTCGCATTGAATCGAGCACGGGGCATACAAGGCACATGGGAACCTGGTTGGCAGTAGCAGCGGGCGGCGCCATCGGGGCGCTGGGACGGTATCTTGTCAGTGGTTGGATCGTCGGCGCCGCCGGGCGCGGTTTCCCGTGGGGGACCCTCGGCGTCAATCTGATCGGCAGCTGTTTGATGGGGTTCCTGTTCATCTGGGTGACCCAGGAGCTCAAGCTGGCTCCCGTCTGGCAGGCGATCATGGTGGCCGGCTTCACCGGCGCCTTCACCACCTTCTCCACCTTTGCCCTCGAGGCGCTCAATCTGATGATGAGCGGACGCATGCTGGCGGGGCTGGTCTATGTCGCCGTCAGTGTGGTGGCGTGTCTGGGCATGGTCGCGCTGGGCATGAAGATCGCACGCGTCCTGCTGTGATTCTCGCGCCCGGGCGCGTCCTCCTGTCGCCTGGGCGGCTGCGAAGCAGGGCATGGCTGAGGTAGACTAGTGCGCATAACCTTTCCGCGCCGCGATGCGGCCTGAGTGATCCGACGAGAGAGCCTTCCCACATGCTGGACCCGAAACTTCTGCGCGCTGATCTTGAAGCGACTGCCGAGCGCCTCGCACGTCGTGGCTATCAGCTGGATACCGAAGCCTTTGCCGCGCTGGAAGCGCGCCGCCGTGACCTGCAGGTCGAGACGGAATCCCTGCAGAACGAGCGCAACACCCGCTCCAAGTCCATCGGTAATGCCAAGGCACGCGGCGAAGACATCGCGCCGCTGCTGGCGGAAGTCAGTGATCTGGGCGAGCGTCTCGACGCCGCCAAGTCCGAGCTCAATGAGCTGCAGGCCAAGGCCGACGCCATGGCGGCCAGCCTGCCGAACCTGCCGGACGCCGAAGTGCCGGAAGGCGCTGACGAAAGCGACAACGTCGAGCTGCACCGCTGGGGCACGCCGCGTGAATTCGATTTCGACGTGCGTGACCATGTCGACCTCGGTGAGCTCAAGGGCCAGCTGGACTTCGAACTGGCGGTCAAGATCACCGGTTCACGCTTCGCCGTGATGCATGGCTCCATCGCGCGCCTGCATCGTGCGCTGGTGCAGTTCATGCTCGACAAGCAGACGCTGGAGCATGGCTACGAAGAATATTACGTGCCCTATATCGTCAACCGCGATTCCCTGATGGGCACCAGCCAGCTGCCCAAGTTCGAGGAAGACCTGTTCAAGCTCAACGACGATCGTGATTTCTTCCTGATCCCGACCGCCGAAGTACCGCTGACCAACATGGTGCGCGACGAGATCATCGACGCCGGCAGTCTGCCGCTCAAGTTCACCGCCCATACCCCGTGCTTCCGCAGTGAAGCCGGTGCCTATGGCCGGGATACCCGCGGCATGATTCGCCAGCACCAGTTCGACAAGGTCGAGATGGTGCAGGTCGTCGCGGCGGAGAAGAGCGACGAAGCCCTCGAAGAGATGCGCGGCCACGCCGAAGCCATCCTGCAGGCGCTGGAACTGCCGTACCGTGCCGTGACCCTGTGCACCGGCGACATGGGCTTTGCCGCCGCCAAGACCTATGACCTGGAAGTCTGGCTGCCGAGTCAGGCGACCTACCGCGAGATCTCCTCCATCTCCAACTGCCGTGACTTCCAGGCGCGCCGCATGCAGGCGCGTGTGCGTGTCGAAGGCCAGAAGAAGCCGCAGCTGGTGCATACCCTGAATGGGTCCGGTCTGGCCGTGGGTCGCTGCCTGGTCGCCGTGCTGGAAAACCATCAGAACGCCGATGGCTCCATCACTGTGCCGCAGGCGCTGCGTGGCTACATGGGCGGGGTGGAAACCATCAACGTCTGAGGTGCGTGAATCGCCGTAGTGGATTCGCGTAGTCAAGGCCCCCGCTTTCCCATGGAAGCGGGGGCCTTCGTTTATCGCGGAGACAGAGGCCCCGCCCGATCGCACCACTCGTTATTCCCTCACTCGTTATTTCCTCTGCGTGACTACAACGTAGCGCCAGGGTTGTTATTCTTATTGGTTATTTTAGAGAGTGGTTCTTATGCTCTAAAATGCGACCCATCGAAGGCTGCTCCCCAGCCTCGCCGCGTTTGTGGATGTGCCCCATGGAATTTCTCAATCTCTCCTGTGACCCCTCACGTCTCCAGCTGTGCCTGATCGGTGGCGGCCAGGAGGCTGTCGCGCTGGCCGAGCGTTTCGCCGGCCTCGGTGCAGACCTGTGTGTCTACGGCGATGCCCGCATGCCGATGCTGGAGACCCTGTGTGGTCGTGAAGGTTGGGAGGTTGCCGATACCCTGTTGCCCGTGCCGGCCCCCGGCCAGCTATGGCTGGTCGCCACCGGCAGCGAAGGGCGCGATCGCGGCATCCTGCGTCATGCGCGCGAGCAGCACGTGATGGTGTTCGCGCCGAGCCACCCCCGGGACTCCAGCGTGCGCCTGCCGCCGCGTCTGGTGGCAGGGGAGGCGGTGTTGCCCGTGAAGGAGGAGGACCGCTTCACGGGCACGCATGGCCAGGTGGCGTTGGTCAGCGCGGGGCCGGGTGATCCGGAGCTGCTGACGCTCAAGGCGCTGCGCCATCTGCAGCAGGCCGATGTCATCATTCACGATCGCCTGGTCAGTCACGAGATTCTGGCGCTGGCCAATCCGGAGGCGCGTCGCCTGTATGTCGGCAAGGCGCGCAGCGATCACAGTGTGCCGCAGGAAGGCATCAATCAGGCGCTGGTGGATTACGCCCGCGCCGGGCATCGCGTGGTGCGCTTGAAGGGCGGTGACGCCTTCATCTTCGGGCGCGGCGGGGAAGAGCTCGAGACCCTGGCCGGCGCCGGCATCAGCTTCGAGGTGGTGCCGGGCATCACGGCGGCTTCCGGTTGCGCGGCTTACGCGGGTATCCCGTTGACTCATCGCGACCACGCCCAGTCGGTGCGCTTCGTCACCGGCCACTTGAAGGATGGCAGCTGTGACCTGGATTGGGAGGCGCTGGCGCGTCCGGCCCAGACGCTGGTCTTCTACATGGGGCTCGGCAGCCTGGGACTGATCTGCGAGCAGTTGATCGCCAATGGTCTGGCGGCGTCCACGCCGATCGCGCTGGTCGAGCAGGGCACCACCGCGCGTCAGCGTGTGCATGTGGCAACGCTGGCGGACATGCCGGCGCAGATCGCCGGTCAGGGCCTCAAGCCGCCGACGCTGATCATCGTCGGGGATGTGGTCAAGCTGCACGATTCGCTCAAGTGGTTCTCGCCGAATGCCAACAGCAGCCTGGGGTGGGAAGATGGCAAGCACCCGACGCCACTGGCCAATGTGGTATCGGTCTAGAGCGACCGTAGCGAAAGCGCTAAAAGCAGCGACATGAGCAGTGACCAGACGCCGCCTCGGTAACCCCGGGCGGCGTCTTGCGTTGTTGGACGGGTTGTCGCGGGCCTGATCATCGTGCTGGCGCATGGCCGGGCGGCTCTTGGGCCAAGGTCGAGATGACGTGGCATCTGATTGCGCCTATTGTTTCAAGCAATCGTTTGAATTCTGCTGAGCGAAGCCCGTCGTTCATCACGGGGTGAGAGGCAAGTCTTTCGCGAAAGCCCTTAGCACATGAGTCAGTGAGGACAGTGATATGGCCAAGTATCAGGCGCCACTCAAGGATGCACGCTTCATTCTCGATGAGGTGTTCGCCGCCGAGCAGGAATGGGCGGGCATGGCAGCCACCGAAGAGGTGAATGTCGAGCTGGCCGAGGCGATTCTCGAGGAAGGTGCGCGCGTGACCCAGGCCGAGCTGCTGCCGCTCAACCTGAGTGGTGACGCCGAGGGCGCGCGTTTCGAGAATGGCCACGTCACGACACCCAAGGGCTTCAAGGAGGCCTATCGGGTGCTCGCCGAAGGCGGCTGGATGGGACTGGGCGGCAATCCTGAATACGGTGGCCAGGGCATGCCCAAGATGCTCACCGTGGCGTTTGAAGAGATGCTCTACGCCACCAATACCAGCTTCGCGCTCTATCCGGCACTGAATGCCGGTGCCTGCCTGGCGGTGGATAGCCACGCGCCGGAGTCCGTCAAGCAGGTGTTTCTGCCGCGCATGTATGCCGGCGACTGGCTGGGCACCATGTGTCTGACCGAGCCGCATTGCGGCACGGACCTCGGCCTGATTCGCACCCGTGCCGAACCCATCGAAGGCGATGACCCGCTGTTGGGACTGCCGCGCTATCGCCTCACCGGCACCAAGATCTGGATCACCGGCGGCGAGCACGACATGGTCGACAACATCGTGCATCTGGTGCTTGCCAAGCTGCCGGATGCGCCGCCGGGCACGCGCGGCATCTCACTGTTTCTGGTCTCCAAGCATTTGCTTGATGCCGACGGCCAGCCGACGACACCGAATGCGGTCAGCTGTGGCTCCATCGAACACAAGATGGGCATCAAGGGCAGCGCGACCTGCGTGATGAACTTCGACGGCGCCGAAGGCGTGCTGATCGGCGAGCCGCATCAGGGGCTGGCGGCGATGTTCACCATGATGAACTACGAGCGTCTCTCCATCGGTCTGCAGGGGCTGGGGCTGGGCGAGGTGGCCTATCAGAGCGCGATGGACTTCGCCGCCGAGCGTCTGCAGAGCCGGGCACCGACAGGCGCCAAGGCGCCCGACAAGCCGGCCGACCCGATTCTGGTGCATCCTGACGTGCGCCGCATGGCGCTTGAGGTGCGCGTCTGGAACGAGACCGGGCGGGCCTTTGCCGTCTTCGTGGGCCAGCAGCTGGACCGCGTCAAATATCACGCCGATGACGCGGTGAAGGCCGACGCGGATGCGCTGGTGCAATTTATGACGCCGATCGCCAAGGCGCTGCTGACCGACCGTGGCTTCGATGCCACCGTCATGGCGCAGCAGCTCTATGGTGGCAATGGCTACTGCGTGGAGTGGGGCGCCGAGCAGTACGTGCGCGATGCACGCATCGCGATGATCTACGAAGGCACCAACGGCATTCAGGCGATGGATCTGGTCGGGCGCAAGCTCTACCGCAATCGTGGTGCCCATGTGGCGAGCTTTGCCGCCCTGGTGCGAGCCGAGCTTGAGCGTCAGGCCGACGACGCCCAGACCCGCCCGTTCGCCGAGGCCTGCAAGACGGAGCTTGCGCGCCTGGAACGAGTGTCGGAGCAGTTGCTGGCCCGCGCCGATGACAACCCGGAAGAGCTGGGCGCGGCGGCTTGTGACTACCTCAATCTGGCAGGGCTGTGTGTCTACAGCTATCTGTGGCTGCGCATGGCGCGTGCTGCGGCGCGTGGACTGGCGCAAGCAGGTGCCAGCGGTGAGGGCTTCTATCGCCGCAAGCTGGCGCTCGGGGAGTACTTCGTGGCACGCGTGCTGCCGCGCGCCGTCGCCCTGGAAGCCCAGATCAGCGCTGGTGCCGCGCCATTGATGGCCTTCAGCCTCGAGGATTTCGCGCCGGAGCAATGACGCAAGCCACAAGACACAAGTCACAAGTCACAAGTCACAAGTCACAAGTCACAAGATACCGTGACCGTCAGTAGCGCCATAGGAAAAGCCCAGCGACCGTGTCAGGTCGCTGGGCTTTTTTGTGTGTTGTCTGAGTTCCTGTCCATCGGGCCGTGTCGGCAAGCTTGCATGCTTACAGGCCCGCTCATGACCGCTCGCTTGGCTCATCCTGCTTCAGCAGCCAGTCACGCATGGCGGGGAACAGCTCGACCAGCACGAACAGCGGGCCGATCAGCAGCTGACGCAGGTCATCGAGGAAGGCCGGTTTGCGGCCCTCGATCCGATGGCCGACGACCTGACCGATCCAGGCGACCACGAAGGCTGCCAGCATCATCGGTGTCACCGGCCAGTTGAGCCCGAGCATCACGAACATCAGCGCCAGGCTTGCCAGGGCCCAGGCGGCCATCACGCCAAGTACCCTGAGGGAGAAGCGCGCATAGACGGCCAGGACCGCCAGGGTGACCACGCCACCGGGCAACATCCACACACCCAGCCCCGGTTCACTCGATAGCCCCTGCCCCCCGAGCAGTCTCCACAGCAGGATCAAGCTGGCAGTGAAGATGACAGGCACGCAGACAAGATGCATGCGGATGTTCTCACGATGCTGATGACTGGCCGCGTAGTGCTCGAGAGCTTCATGCAGGCGCCGGTGAGCGGCTGTCTTGATATGAGGGTGCGATAATATACCCATGAGGCATTCTCCAGACAGACATTGAAAATGCCCGCATGCGCAGGTGCGCAGCGGGATCGATGGCGTGTTATGTCAAGGAGCAATGGCGTGAGCCAGCAGGGTCCGGCAACCCTGCTGGCTCCTGTCAGCGTAGCGTATTGCCACGCGGACAGCCTGTGTCAGCACAGGGCTGACTGTCGAACCCGGCACTTTTCAGGCGTGGATCAAGTGGCCCTGGCCCTTCAGAGATGGAACTGACCGCAGGCTTCCGGCTGATGCAGGATGGCTTCCAGACGGATGACGTCACTCTGGCCATCTTCCCGGGGCAGCGTGATCTGCTCGCCGACCGCCATTCCCAGCAGCGCGATGCCCAGTGGCGACATGATGCACAGCGCCAGTGAGGTCTCTTGCTCTTCGGGTTGCGGCAGGTGGCTGCGCAGCGACATGCACTCACCATCCTCCGGGGTAGGGTAGTGCAGTGTCAGCTCGCTATCGCCGGAGCGCGACCCCTTGAGGCGCAGGCGGCTGCGCATGCTGACGCGGTCTTCGGGGAAGTCATCGGGGGGCACGATCTCTGCCTGGATCAGGCGGCTTTCGAGGCGAAGGGACAGCTCATCATCGTGTTGCTGAGCGTCGATCAGGCGCTGGAGGCGGTCAGCATCCAGGCGGTTGATGATCAGTCGTTGCCGAGTCATCGTGGGGTTCCTTGTTATCGAGTCACTGCGCGATATCATGCGCAGCAAGACGGCGCCAATCCTGGCTTGGTCAATACGGAGAGACGGACAGGGAATCCATCGGCCGTGATTGTCCATGGATTGTCCGCTAATTAATCCTAGCGGCTTTTGACGGGGTGCGGGAGTCGTCTGATGCCGACAACTTTCATGGCGCTGTCATCCAGGGCTGCCAACCTCACGCGAGACTCATCGATGTCGATTCTCTGGATATATCCGCTGGCGGCGCTCGCCGAGATCGCCGGCTGCTTCAGTTTCTGGGCCTGGTGGAAACTGGAACGCAGCCCCGGCTGGCTGATTCCCGGCATACTCAGTCTGGCGCTGTTCGCCTGGCTGCTTTCACTGGTCGACGTCAGTCACGCCGGGCGCGCCTTTGCCGTCTATGGCGGCGTCTATATCGCCGCGTCAGTGGCCTGGCTGTGGCTGATCGAGCAGCAGTTGCCCAGTCGCTGGGACCTGCTGGGGACACTGGTCTGCCTGGCGGGCAGCGCCATCATCGTGCTGGGCGCCCGTGCGCAATGAGCGCAAATGTCTTGTTTATTAGTATTTTATTAAATATGTCGGGCGTTGAGCATGAGGGCGCTCATTGTTGGGTATACTGCGCCAGGATGAGGCAATGACCCTCGGGATTCGATCTGACGCAATGAGGCACCAGCATGCAGTGGGAATGGTTATGGGGGCTGGGCGGCCTTGGCATCGGCGGTTTCATCGGCTTCTGGCTCGGTCGCTGGCGGCCGCGCAGAGAGGAATGGAATCAGGCCGTGCATCCACTGCTATCGGCATTGGTGGAGGCGGAGCCAGGCGTTGCGCGTGGTGAGCGGCTGGCACTTGATCCCTCGCTGCTCGACGCCTTTCGCCAGGTGGCCTCGCGTCGCGAGTTCTATCGTTTCACCAGTGGAATCGAATACGTGAACCTGCAACTCGCCGCGGCGCATGCCGCACATCATGACCGTGAAGAGCGCCAGCTGTTGCTGGATCAGGCGCGTGTCAGCCTGGCCAATCTGCAGGACAGCCTAAGACGACGCTGAGGTTCGTCCAGACGCGCGAATGCCGCACCGCAGATCGACCGGGGGCGCAAGGCAGAGGAACGTAAAGCAGGAGAGCGTAGAGCAGGTTGTTTGCAAAGCAGCGTAACGCAGAGAGCGGGAAAGACGCGGGTCCAGCAACCGACGGGAAGGCACTGACAATGATGATGGGAGCAGAAGGCATCAGATGACACGACGCATGCACGACAGACAAAAGCGGGAGGACTTGCTGACTGCGCGAGGCAGCTGGGGAGCATCAGCAGAGTATGCTGATGGTGCGGAAGGGGGGACTCGAACCCCCACACCTTGCGGCACCAGAACCTAAATCTGGCGTGTCTACCAATTCCACCACTTCCGCGAGAAGCAGGGCTGCATTTTACCTGTGACGCCTTTCAAGTCAATCGCTTGTGTCGATTATCCCCTGAAATTCCCCGCCTTGTGCTGCGCCTTCAGCGCCTCACTCCTGTACGACATGCACGCTGCGTGATTCCAGCCCGCAGGGCAGTTGCAGATAGCTGGCGGCGCGCTCGGCGGCGTGGCGTGTATTGGAGAGATCTTCATCGCACATCCACGGAACGACCCCCAGGCAGGGGGCTCGCAGCGTGCGTGACAAGGTTGCCATGTTGTCTTCGCTGACCTCGATATCCGCTTCCAGATGGTTGATGACGTAGCCGGCGATCTCCAGCCCATCGCGCTCGATGGCCTCAAGCGTCAGGCGCGCATGATTGATGCAGCCCAGGCGTAGCCCGACGACCAGAATCACCGGCAAGCCCAGCTCGATGGCCAGGTCCGAGAAATCCTCATCGTCATTCAGCGGTACCCGCCAGCCGCCAGCGCCTTCCACCAGCAGCAGGTCGCGCGGTGCGCTTGTCTGCTGGCCCCGCACATGCGCCGCGATCTTCGCCACCTCGAGACTGACACCCACCTGACGCGCGGCAATGTGCGGCGCGATGGCCGGCGCGAAGCGCCAGGGATTGATGCTTTCATACTCCGCTTCCGGTTCGCACTGCGCCTGCAATGACAGGGCGTCGGCGTTGACCAGACCATCGTGATTCTCGAAGCAGTCAGAGGCCACGGGCTTGAGGCCCAGCGTGGTCAGGCCGCGCAGGCGAGCACGTGCCAGCAGGGCGCTGGCGATGAAGGTCTTGCCGATTTCGGTATCGGTACCGGTCACGAAGGCGGCGATGCCATGTTCGGCTCGCGCAGGCAAAGCAGTGTCCCGTGACGAGCTGTCCGCGGTTTTCATATCAGTTTTCATTGTATCCGAGCGAGGCAGGTAATTGCCTTCAAGCAAAGTATCAGTGTTATCCGTACGCAATTCTGAACGGTTTTTCGAGCACAAGTTCAATGACTTGATAGCTTACAGGCAATCCCTTCGCGGTACGCAACGTTTCATGCCGCGCCTTGGCCTGCTGCACCTCGGCACGTGTCAGACGCCGGCCAGTGGCGGTCTGTGCCCCGATGCCCTTGATCGAGGCCATGACCGCGGCGACATCGGGATAGTGAAATATCCGCGGGCGTAACTGCCAGTGGCAGCGCAATCCGGCGGCTTCTGCATGGCGTGCAAGATGGGCGGCGCTGGGGAAGTGACGCACGGAATCATCCGCGCGCTGCCAGGCATGGCGTACTTCCTTGAGGGTGCCGGGCCCCAAGGTGTTGATGTGCGCTCGAGCGCCGGGTTTCAAGGTGCGTGACAATTCCGCGAGCCATTGCCGAGGGCTGTCGCACCATTGCACGGCGAGGCTCGAGAACACCAGGTCCAGACTCGCATCGGCCAGTGGCAGGCGCTCGGCATCGGCGCGTAGCCAGTGCAGGCGTTCAGGGCTGCCACTCGCAAGCTCGCTCGTCTGGTGTGCGGCTTCACGCAGCATCTCAAGCGAGAGATCCAGCCCCATGCAGCAAGCCCCAGAGTAGCGCTGCGCCAGTTCGAGGGTCCAATGTCCGGGCCCACAACCGAGATCGAGCACACGGGCATCGGCCGGCAGCCGCTCAGGGAGCGAGGCGAACAGGGTGGCCGCCATGGCGTGCTGCGCCTGCGCCAGCGTGAGGTAGTCGGCAGCGCCGCGATCAAAGGCGCGGGCAACCTGCTGACGGCTCGTGGCAGGCGTGAGCGGGGGCGTTGCAAGCTCTGCGGGCGGCACGCTGACGGCAATCGACATCTCAGGCATCCTCGCTGATGTGCGTGACGTGGGTGGCGAGGCCCATGCGCGTGAGCAGGGCATCGGCAAGCGCCTCGGTCGCGCTCAATGGCAGGCAGTGGCCGCCCTCGAATTCCGCGACCGCCTGGCCCTGTGCGCGCAGCGCCGCACTCAGGCCCGGTGCCAGTAGCGGGTCCTGCTTGCCGAGCCAGAATTCGAGCGGTAACTCTGATTGAGGTGCCAGCGACATCTGGCGGCTGGCCAGTTCCGCCAGTCCTGTCGCCAGCACCGCTTCGCGACTGACGGGGTGACGACCGATCAGTTCGCGCAATTGTCTGAGGCAGTCACGCGCAGAGGCCTCACCACTGGCCTGCCAGCGCAGAAAGTGTTGCCAGCTGGCGGCAGGGTTGCGCGCGAAGGCTGCGCGGAAGTCCTCCAGCACCTCTGGTGCCAGGGCGGGAATCATCTGCTCCGCTGCGGCCTGGTCGATGAAGCTTGGCCCCATGGCCAGCGAGACAAGGGCGGCCGGCGCCTGCTTCTTCGCCAGCGCCTCGGCCCGCAGGGCACCCAGCGACCAGCCCAGCCACAGGGTATCGGGGCCGCCCAGTGAGGAGTGCGAGGCAGTCGGTTCTGAGCCTGCCCGTGAATCGGCCTGCGGGCCTTCTTCTGGCCAGTCAGGTGCGATGATCTCCAGCGGGCGACTCTTTGCCTTGTCAGCTGCCTCATTATCTGCCCCGTCATCTGCCTGCTCATCTGTCTCAGTGACGTGAGCGAGGCGTGCATGCAGGCAGGCGATCAAGGGCTGCCAGATGCGCGCATCGATGCCCCAGCCGCTGAACAGCACCAGACGAGTCAGCGTCATGGCGTGACTCCTTCTGGGCTGATGGTTGGGGAAGCCGAGCGGGACTGGGCCTTTTCCGCTGCCAGTACCGCTTCGAGAGCCTCGAGCAGTGTCGCGATATCCTCGGCAGTGTGCTCGGCGGAGAAGGTGAAGCGCAGGCGCGAGCTGCCGGCGGGCACCGTGGGCGGGCGGATGGCCGAGACCAGTACGCCACGCTCGCGCAGTGCCGCGCTCCAGGCCAAGGCCCGCGCTTCGCTGCCCAGAATCAGCGGCTGAATCGGGGTCAACGGCTGGATCGGGGTCAGCGCGGCAGAGGATGCTTCCCTGTCGGCTGGCGTCAGCCCGAGCGCGAGCCCACTGCTCGCCAGCAGATGCGTACAACCCTCACGGAACTGCTGCACGCGGGCCTGCAACTGCTCACGGCGCTGCGGCTCGCGCGCGACGATCTCCAGCGCCGCCAGGGTAGCGGAGGCGACATGCGGCGGTTGGGCGGTGGTGTAGATGTAAGGGCGCGCCAGCTGGATCAGGCTCTCGATCAGCGCTTCGTTGCCGGCGACGAAGGCGCCGCTGCTGCCGAGCGCCTTGCCCAGGGTACCGACCAATACCGGCACATCAGCCAGCGGGGTATCGCGCCCGACCAGGCCTTCGCCATGCTCGCCCAGTACGCCCAGTCCGTGGGCATCGTCGATCATCAGCCAGGCGCCGTGCCGGGCGCAGGCCTGGCTCAGGCCCGCGATATCGGCGCAGTCGCCATCCATGCTGAACACGCCATCGCTGATCACCAGCTTGTCATCGGCCCGGGAGCGCGTCAGCTGGCGCTCGAGGTCCTCAAGATCGCGATGATGGAAGCGACGCGAGCGAACGGCAGTGGTGCCAGAGGACGCCAGGCGCGCGCCGTCGAGGAGGCTGGCGTGATTGAGGCGATCATGGAAGATCTCGAGGCTGCGACCGGCCTCGCGCGAGGCGCTCGCCAGCGCATCGATCACGCCCAGATTGGCCATGAAACCGGTGGAGAACAGCAACGCGCGCGGCCGCCCGGTCAACTCGGCCAGGCGAGCCTCCAGCTGGTGGTGAGCGCTCTGGTGGCCATTGACCAGGTGGGCGCTGCCGCTGCCGACACCGAATTCACGCGCCGCGCGACAGCCGGCCTCGACTAGCGCCGGGTGGTTGGCCAGCCCCAGATAGTCGTTGGCGGTTAAGTTGAGCAGCGGGCGCATTCCTGCATCGGCAGCCTGCCCGGCGAGGCTGACGTGGGGGCCCTGGGGGGAATCCAGCGTCAGGCGCCGGCGATAACGGCCGACCCGCTCACGCTGAGTGAGCAGGTCCTCCAGATGCGTGAAGCTGGCGTTGGACTGGGAGCTGGAGCGCGCGGGCGTATCGGTGGCCACGAGCGATCAGACCACCAGGCCGCAGGGCTTGCGTTCGCGCACCTGGCCTTCGCTGCTGGCGGGCGTCGCCTCGCGCGTGGCGTCATAGAACAGGCTGCCCTCGACATTGGCGCGTGCCTTTTCTTCCATGGCGGCCTTCAGGGCGGCTTCGCGCACTTCGTCGCTGGCGACTTCCTGGCGGGTCTCCGGGTGCAGGCCGAGGCGCTCGAACAGCTCGCGGTCACGGTTGGCCTGCGGGTTGCCGGTGGTCAGCAGACGCTCGCCATAGAAGATGGAGTTGGCGCCGGCGAGGAAGGCCAGTGCCTGGGTGGAATCGTCCATCTGCTCGCGGCCGGCGGACAGGCGCACGTGGCTCTTCGGCATCATGATGCGTGCTACGGCGATGGCGCGGATGAACTCGATGGGATCGAGGTCATCGACATTCTCCAGCGGCGTGCCCGCCACCTTGACCAGCATGTTGATCGGCACCGATTCCGGCTGCGGCTCCAGATTGGCCAGCTGACGCAGAAGGCCGGCGCGGTCGGTGGTGGTCTCGCCCATGCCGAGGATGCCGCCGGAGCACACCTTCATGCCGGCTTCGCGCACGCTGGCCAGGGTATCCAGGCGCTCGCTGTAGCTGCGCGTGGTGATGATCTCGCCGTAGTACTCCGGTGAGGTGTCCAGATTGTGGTTGTAGTAGTCGAGGCCGGCATCCGCGAGCTTTCTGGCCTGATCGGTATCGACCATGCCCAGTGTCATGCAGGTCTCGAGTCCCAACGACTTCACCTGACGCACCATCTCGGTGACCACTTCGAGGTCGCGCTCACGCGGGCTCTTCCAGGCCGCGCCCATGCAGAAGCGGCTGGCGCCGGCGTCCTTGGCGGCACGTGCCTGCTCGACCACCTTCTCGATCTCCATCAGCTTTTCCTTGCCAAGACCGGTGTTGTAGTGGCCGGACTGCGGGCAGTACTTGCAGTCTTCCGGGCAGGCGCCGGTCTTGATCGACAGCAGGGTGGAGACCTGTACCGCATTCGGATCGAAGTGCTGGCGGTGCACCTGCTGGGCACGGAACAGCAGGTCATTGAAGGGCAGGGCGAACAGCGCCTCGATTTCCGCGACGCTCCAGTCATGGCGTACCACGCTGTCATCGGCAGGCGCAGGGATATTCGTGGCTTGTGTGGTCACGCGGGAGGCTTCTACGGTCATGAGCTTGAGGTCCTTCATCAGGCGGGCAGAGCGAGAGCGCGCTGAGCCGGTCATCCGTGGGTGAGTCCGGGAGTCGGCAGCCGAGCTGGCAAGTGGCCAGTCAACGCATCGAGTAAGGTCAGGTTAACTGAGATGATAGAGTTTCCGCGGGCGCTGTCAACGATGAGAACTCTGCTGGTTGACCACTGGCAGCTGTCGCGACCCTGCGCCTTCTGTCAGCGTCAGCTGACGACAGCCATGCCCGGCGCGACCGAACGGCAGAGCGCTTCAGTTTCACCTCCCCCTTCATTTCCCTCTCTACCGACACGCTCGCCTGATGAGCGAGAGCTGACATCGCGCCGCGAGTGGTGCGACGCCTGCGAGGCGAGAATCGCGCGCAATCAGCATGCCTGTCCGCATTGTGCTGAGCCTGTCGCCTCATTGGCATTGAGTCAGCAGGCCTGTGCGCGGTGCCTGTCGTCACCACCCGCCTTTGCGCGCTGCTTTGCGCCGCTGCGTTATGAAGGGCTGCTGGCGGGGCTGTTCCAGCGCTACAAGGACCAGCATCAGCGCCGCGCTGGGCGACTGTTGCGCCAACTCATGCAGCTGGAGCTTGCGCACTTCTGCCGCGAGTGGCGCCAGACACATCCTCACGGTGCAGTGCTGCTGGTACCGGCAGATGCCTATCGTCGTCGCCAGCGCGGCCATGATGCGCTGGCAGAGCTGTGTCGCGGGCTGAGCCCCGCCATCGCCGGCCATCCGCGGGATATGGCGCGGGTGCGCGGCAGGCGCATGCCGCACGAGGCGTCAGTCGCGGTGGCCAGGGCGGCGCCGGATCAGCGCCTGCGGGATAGGCGCGGGCGTCTGAAGGCCCAGCGTGGGCGTTATGACATTGACGGCCTCTTGCCCGAGCACGTGCTGCTGATCGATGACGTCATGACCAGCGGTGCGACGCTCGACAGTCTTGCTCAGGCCTGCCTGCGAGCCGGTGCCCGTGAGGTCGATGCCTGCGTGCTGGCGCGGACTCCCCTGGCCTTGCGCGGGGCGCTGTGACCCGCAAACGCGACACGAAGTAGAGCTGCCCGACACATGCCGCCGGGGCTGAGCCTCGAAACGGGCGTTGAACTCAGCGGGCAGGCGGGGTCAATCAGGGAGAAGACTGGCGTGCAGAGGGTCTAATCTCATAGCATGCAAGGTCCGGCAGCCGTTTGCTGGTCCATGCCCGAGGAATTGCCATGCCTATTGATCCTGTTTCCCCCGATGACTCGCAATCTTCCGGCACCTCGCGCGAGTTGGATGCGCGCTCCAATGGCAACACCTGGTCGACGACATCCGCGCCAGAGGGTCACGGAGACACGCGTTTTCATCCCTTCGATGCTCTCGCGCCGGACCGTGTCGTGGCCGCTGTCGAATCGCTGGGCTTCTGGTTGCCCGGCGAGCCGTTCGCGCTGAACAGTTACGAGAATCGTGTCTACCATCTCGCCGATGATGACCGACGCCGCTGGGTGGCCAAGTTCTATCGCCCCGAGCGCTGGAGCCGTGCCCAGATTCTCGAGGAGCACGCCTTCCTGGCCGAGCTGGATGAGGCCGGTGTCCCGGGGGCGCCCGCGTGGGCGAACGAGGTCGGCGAGACGCTGCATCGATTCGAGGGCTTCGACTTCGCTCTCTTCCCGCATGTGGTGGGGCGCGCGCCGGAGCTTGAATCTGCCGAGCACCTCTATCAGCTGGGTGAGCTGATCGGTCGCGTGCACGCGGTGGGGCGCAAGAGCGCGTTCCGCGAGCGGGAGACGCTCTCGCCGCTGCGGATTCTCGAAGAGAGCTGCGCCAGCGTGCTGGCCTCCGACTGGCTGAGTGAGCGCCAGCGCGACAGCTACCAGCGCGTCATCGAGGCATTGCGCCCGTTGGTCGCAGAGCAGAGCTGGCCGGAAAGCGCCCTGATCCGTACCCACGGCGACTGCCACATCGGCAACATGCTGGGGCGTGATGACAGCTTCGCGCTGGTCGACTTCGATGACTGCCTGAGCGCCCCGGCGGTGCAGGACCTGTGGATGCTGTTGACCGGTCAGAGCGACCCGGAGCTGCACATGCAGCTGTCCGAGGTGCTGGAGGGCTACGAGCAGCATTGTGAGTTCAATCGCAGTGAGCTCAAGTGGATCGAGACCCTGCGCACACTGCGCATGGTGCGTCACAGCGCCTGGGTGGTGCGGCGCTGGTCGGACCCCGCCTTCCCGCAGGCCTTCTCGCATGTGGCGAGCCTGGGCTACTGGGACGACCACATTCGCAGCCTGGAACAGCAGCGCGTCGCGCTGTCTGCGCCGCGTTGGCTGGCCTAGCGGTCGCGACATGAGCTGGCAGTCGTGACATGACCTGAAGGTCGTCGCGAGGCCTGAGCCCCTTTGGCGAAGTGAGTGACATCGCCCCTTCATGCGCCCCCATCGGTTACCGATGGGGGCGCATGTGTTGCATGGATACGACAATCGCGTGAACAGACCTGCGTTGACGGCATGCCTGAGGTAGAATCTGGCCCTGACATTGAACACGAAGTTATACGATTTCTTGCCATCTGATCGCTTGTGTATGACTTTTGTGCTTTACCCCTGCTATGCGTGCGCTAGTGCGCGCCCCTGACCGATACCATAGGCAAACGGATGACCGAAGAGATTGCCAACCACTACCGCCAGATCATCACCGCGTTGGGTGAGGATCCAGAGCGTGAGGGCCTGCTGGATACGCCCAAGCGCGCGGCCAAGGCCATGCAGTACCTGACTCATGGCTATCAACAGTCGTTGGAGGAGATCGTCAACGGCGCTGTCTTCACCTCCGATACGGACGAGATGGTACTGGTCAAGGACATCGAGCTTTACTCGATGTGCGAGCATCACCTGCTGCCGTTCATCGGCAAGTGCCACATCGCCTATCTGCCGTCTGGCAAGGTGCTCGGTCTGTCCAAGTTCGCGCGTATCGTCGACATGTATTCGCGTCGCATGCAGATCCAGGAAAACCTCACCAAGCAGATCGCCGAGGCCGTTCAGCAGGTCACCGGTGCACGTGGTGTGGCCGTCGTGGTCGAAGCGCGTCACATGTGCATGATGATGCGTGGGGTGGAAAAGCAGAATTCCAGCATGAAGACGTCCGTGATGCTGGGCGCCTTCCGCGACAATCAGCCGACCCGTCAGGAATTCCTGACGTTGATCAGCTGACAGCAGAGTGAAGACGCCGCCTTTCGAGGCGGCGTTCTTGTCTGGGAGTCATCTCGCGCGTTTCCCTTGATCAGGAGTCCCTGCCGATGCCGATGCATGCCTTGCACGATGAACATCTCGATCACGATCTCGCCACCATTCGCATCAAGAATCTGCGCCTGAGAACCTATATCGGGATCAATGAAGACGAGATCCAGAACCGCCAGGATGTCGTGATCAACGTGGTGATCCGCTATCGCGCGGCACGCGCCGTGCAGTTCAATCACATCAGTGAAGCGCTCAATTACCGCACCATCACCAAGCAGTTGATCCGTCATGTCGAGGAAGGGCGCTTCGCGCTGCTCGAACGCATGACCCGTGAGGTGCTGGATATCGTGATGGCGCACGAACAGGTGCTGACGGCGCAGGTCGAGATCGACAAGCCGCATGCCTTGCGCTTCTCTGACTCGGTGTCCATCACCCTGTCGGACAGTCGCGAAGCGCATGACTAGTCAGCCGGGGCAGGCGTTGAGAAGCTCAGGTGTCGAGAAAGTCAGATGTGGAGAAGCTCAGATGTCGAGAAAGTCAGATGTCGAGAAGATCAGATATCGAGAAAGTCAGGCGCAGAAGCCTGAAGAGTCGGGAGACATGATGTGATCGGGGAAATCATCCATTTCGATGATGCAGAACAGCAGGGCACCATTCGGGACGAGAAGGGCGGTGAGCACGCCTTCGATCTGGTCGGCTGGCGTGGGCGTGGCTTGCCGGGGCCGGGACTGGCGGTGGACTTCGAGCTTCGCGACGGGCGTGCAGTGCAGGTCTTCAATGTGCGAATCAAGCAGCAGAAGGCGCGGCGAGTCGTCTCGATGCCGCCCGAGAGCGAGGCCGGCGAGGCGCCCGGGCCCAAGGCCGACGCCGCCAGGCCGGCAACGCGCAAGCGCTGGTGGCTCGCCGGGCTGGCCATCGTGGTACTAGTACTGGCAGGGTTGTGGATCTAGCGCCACGCCCGCATCTAGGCTATATCAGGTCAGTCTTGAGTAGTCTCGGTTAGCCGGGAATCACTGCCTTGACCCACAAGCACGCCTCGGGAGTCTTCATGGAACATCTCAACGATACCAGTCTGTTTCGTCCATTTGCCTATATCGACGGTGGCTGGGTAGCCGCGGATTCCGGCGAGCAGATCGAGGTCGACAATCCTGCCACCGGCGAGATCATCGGCCGCGTGCCTCGGCTGGGTTACGCCGAGACCGAACGCGCCATCGAGGCGGCGCAGCACTCCTTCGCGGACTGGAAGGAGACGCCGGCGCTGGAGCGCGCTGACATCCTGATGAAGTGGTACGCCTTGATGCTGGAGCACAAGGATGATCTGGCGCAGATCATGACGCTGGAGCAGGGCAAGCCCCTCGCCGAAGCCGCCGGTGAAATCCAGTACGCGGCCAGCTTCCTGCGCTGGTTCGCCGAAGAAGGACAGCGCGTGTATGGCGATACCATCCCGGCCGCCAAGCGTGACCAGCGCATCCTGGTGCTCAAGCAGCCGGTCGGGGTAGTGGGGGCGATCACGCCGTGGAACTTCCCGGCCTCGATGATTACCCGCAAGGCGGGCGCCGCGCTGGCCGCGGGCTGTCCGATCGTGGTCAAGCCGGCCAGCCAGACGCCGTTCTCGGCGCTGGCGCTGGCGGTGCTGGCGGAACGCGCTGGCGTGCCGCGCGGCGTCTTCAATGTCGTGCCGGGCTCGGCCAAGGACATCGCCAAGGCGATGACCGATTCCAGCATCGTACGCAAGGTGACCTTCACCGGCTCCACGGAAGTCGGGCGTGGCCTGATGGCAAATGCCGCGCAGCATATCCAGAAGATCTCGCTGGAGCTTGGCGGCAATGCGCCCTTCCTGGTGTTCGAAGACGCCGATCTCGATGCGGCGGTGGAAGGCGCGATGGCAGCCAAGTTCCGCAATGCCGGTCAGACCTGCGTCTGCACCAATCGCTTCCTGGTGCAGTCCAGCGTGGTCAATGCCTTCAGCGAGAAGCTGGCCGCCGCCATGAACGCCGAGCTGACCGTGGGCAATGGCCTGGAAGAGGGCGTCAAGGTCGGCCCGTTGATCGATGGCGACGCCGTCGAGAAGGTCACCGAGCACGTGCAGGATGCCCTCGACAAGGGTGCCGAACTGCTGCTGGGCGGCCATCCGCATCCGCTGGGGGGCAGCTTCTTCACGCCGACCCTGATCTCGCAGGTGACGCCGGAGATGAAGGTCGCCCGTGAGGAAACCTTCGGTCCGCTGGCGGCGATCTTCCCCTTCGAGAGCGAGGAAGAGGCGATCGAGATGGCCAACGACACCGAATTCGGCCTGGCCAGTTACTTCTACAGCAGCGACCTCAAGCGTGTCTGGCGCGTCTCGGAAGGTCTGGACTACGGCATGGTCGGTATCAATACCGGGCTGATCTCCAACGCCGCGGCGCCCTTCGGTGGCACCAAGGCATCGGGGCTGGGTCGTGAAGGCTCCAAGTATGGCCTCGAGGAATACATGGAAACCAAGTATCTGTGCCTTTCACTTGGCTGATCCATCGTCATCGGGTCTGCGCTGTCGATCTTTGCTTGATCCTTGCATCCTTGAGCTTTGCCTCCTGGAACTTTGCCTCTTGGAACGTTGCATCGCTGATTGATGGCCAACGCTCAAGGCAATGATCGGACACGCCATCAGCTGGCAAAAAGCCCGCCCGGGAAACCGAGCGGGCTTTTTCATGCCATGCATTTATCCCACCTGTCTGCGCCGAGTGTGCCTGCAATTTGTCTATGGAATTTTCGCTGCTGATGAGAGCGATCTTTTTGCTTCTGATGAGAGAACGGCATGCGCGTCGCGACAAGAGGCGCATGAGTCATTGGTCGTAGAGATGGAGCGTCTCTCGCAGCACGTGTCAGACCAAAGCGGTATATCGTGGTCTTTTGGCGCAGATCAGGGCCAAAGACAGCTGTGCTTTGTCGGCATTCTCTTACTTGTGCATATGCTTATTTACGCTACAGTCAAAGAGCGGGACCTGTGGTGATAGTCTTCAAGGATTGAAGACAGGGCGAGTGGCGTGGCGGACGCGACTCGCCCTTTTTTATTGCCGGAACTCGGCTCTCATGCCGCAACGCCCACTTCTCAACCCTCCCATCTCAGGCCTCACTTCTCGGCTCGCAGGTCTCACCCCAGTGGCGAAAGCCCCATGCCCGCCACCAGGCCTTCCAGTGCATGCCGCCCGGCAATCGAGTTGCCGTAGCCGTCCAGGCGTGGTGACCAGACGCAGATGCTCATCTGTCCCGGCAGGATGGCGATGATGCCACCGCCGACGCCACTCTTGCCCGGCAGGCCCACTCGCCAGGCGAAGTCGCCTGCCGCATCGTAAAGCCCGCAGGTCAGCAACAACGCATTGAGCTGGCGTGTCTCCAGCGGCGAGACCACTTCCTTGCCATCCAGCGGGTTGACGCCGCGATTGGCCAGGAAGGCGAAGCTGCGCGCCAGTTCCACGCAGTTCATCGACACCGAGCAGCTGTGGAAGTAGGTATCCAGCAGGTCATCCACATCGGAATGCACATTGCCGTAGGCCTGCATCAGGTAGGCCAGCGAGGCATTGCGCGCCTTGTGGTCCATTTCCGAGCGCGCGACCTTTTCATCGAAGCCAATATCGTCGCTGCCGGACAGACGCCTGAGCTGCTCACGCAGGGTGTTCTGGATCGAGACGATGCGCGATACCAGCAGGTCGGTGATCAGCAGGGCACCGGCATTGATGAAGGGGTTGCGCGGGATGCCGTTCTCGACCTCCAGCTGCATGATCGAGTTGAAGGCCTGGCCGGAAGGCTCACGGCCGACACGCGACCAGATCTCGTCGCTCTCAAGACGCTGCATCGCCAGTACCAGCGCATGCACCTTGGAGATCGACTGGATCGAGAAGCGGGTATGCGCGCTGCCGGCGTACTGGACACGGCCATCCACATGGCAGACGGCGATGCCGAACTGGTCAGGGTCGACCTGCGCCAGGGCCGGGATATAGTCCGCGACCTTGCCCTCGTTGAAGCAGCGGCTGGCATCATCGGACAGGCGTTCGAGCAGTGTCTGGAGAGCATCGGGGTCGAGTGGCGGCGTCATGGCAACCTTGAAGCAGCGGTAGAGGGAAAAGGGCGCGTAGCTGGCCGAGCCATCGTGACGACGGCGCCATCGGGCATCAGGCCGAGAGTGGCGCGAGGGGCCGGCAGGGCATTCTAGCGGATATGACCGCAGCTGGCGCGCTCGATGCCGCTGGCAGGGTGTACCGTCAGGCCGGCTCAATCGCGTGATAGTTGACGCTTATCAGCCAGGTAGTGCAAAGTGATTTCTACATGCAGTTGAGAATCGTTATTATTGCTTCATCATGGCAGCACGCAGTTGCCTGACCCCATGACATGCGACGCGCTGAGGCTCAGCGTCTCGCTGAGTAGACCGCCCGGAGGGCAGCCAACATGATCAAGACATTGACCTTTGCCAGCATGCACTTCTCCATCGCCTTCGGTGTCACCTACCTGCTGACCGGCGATATCGTGGTCGGTGGCCTGGTCGCCATCGTCGAGCCGGCGGTCAACACCGTCGCCTTCTTCTTCCACGAGAAGGTCTGGAACCGTGTCACCGCGCGCCGCCAGCAGGCTGCTGAGCAGCAGGCGAATTCGCGAAACGCCATGAGCGGGGCGGCACTGGCGGGCTGAGGCTGCTTGCGCGTGGCAGGGATGCGCCGCAGAATCGAGCGACCTTTTCCCGGAGCTCCCCATGCTGAAGCTTGCCCCTCGCATCGTCCGTGCCTCTCTTCCTGCCCGCGCCCGCCAACGTCCTCTCGTCCAGGGGGCGTTGGCGTTGCTGCTGGGGCTTGCCGGCAGCCTGGCTGGCCTCGAGGCCGTGGCAGCCGACGAGACACGCGATTATCACTACAGCGACGCCCATCTGCACTTCGTGGACTTCTTCCAGCAGGGTGATGGTCTGGGGGCCTTGCTGGATGCCATGGACGAGGCGCAGGTCGATCACGCCCTGGTCACGGGCATCGGCGTCGCCAAGAAGTGGCAGCAGGACGCACCCAAGAAGCCACGTTACTACATGGGCGATGATGCGCCGGTCTACTGGTATTCCGGTACCGACTACATCCTGGCCGAGGCGCTGACTCGCGCGCCCGAGCCGGTACAGGCGCGTTTCTCGCCGTTCATCACCGGCTTCAACCCCACCGATCTGAACGCTGCCGACGAGATTCGCCAGTTGATGGCGATCTATCCCGGCTTCTGGAAGGGCATCGGGGAGGTCTTCACGCGCCATGACGACCTGACGCGCCTGACCGAAGGCGAGACGCCGCGCGCCAATCATCCGGCCTTGATGAAGGTCTATGCGCTGGCGGCGGAGAAGGGGCTGCCGGTGATGGTGCATTCCAACATCACCAGCAAGCGGGAAGGGCATGAGGGCCTGTATCTCGAGGAATTCGAGAGTGCGGTGCGCGACAATCCGGACACGACCTTCATCTGGGCACACGCCGGGACCAGTGCTGAGCTCAATCGTCGTCTGGGGCGCATGACCTGGCTGCACGGCGAGATCGAGCGCATGCTGGAAACCTATCCCAACCTGAATATCGACCTGTCCTGGTCGGTGCTGGAACCCTACCTGCTGGATGATGAAGGGCAGCCGCGCTCGCGTTGGGTGGCGCTGGTCGAGCGCTTCCCACAGCGCTTCGTGCTCGGCAGTGATGTGGTCGGGCGCTTCGGCTCGGTGGGCGATATCCTCGCCAGCTATACGCCCTTCCTCGATGCGCTGTCGCCACCGGCAGCGCGCAATGTCGCGCGCGACAACTTCCTGCGCTGGGTCAACCTGCCGGTCGAATGACCGCGTTTCTTGTCAGATGCGCATGAAAAAGCCCCCGCCAGCATGTCGCTGGCGGGGGCTTCTGCGTGAGCGCTACTCTAGACACCTCTGCAGGGCAGCGATGTCCGGCGATCTCTGATCAGTGACGGAAGTGACGCATGCCGGTGAAGACCATGGCGATGCCGGCTTCGTTGGCCGCATCGATGACTTCCTGATCGCGCATGGAGCCACCCGGCTGGATGACGGCAGTGATGCCGGCCGCCGCAGCGGCGTCGATACCGTCGCGGAACGGGAAGAAGGCATCGGAGGCCATCACGGAACCCGGCACTTCCAGACCTTCATCGGCGGCCTTGATGCCGGCGATCTTGGCGGAGTACACACGGCTCATCTGGCCGGCGCCCACACCGATGGTCTGGCCATCCTTGATGTAGACGATGGCGTTGGACTTGACGAACTTGGCCACTTTCCAGGCGAAGGTCAGGTCGTTGAGTTCCTGCTCGCTCGGCGCACGCTCGGTGACGACCTTGAGCTCATCGCGGCCGACCATGCCCTGGTCGCGGTCCTGGACCAGCAGGCCGCCGGTGACACGCTTGAAGTCGTGACCGCCGGTACGTTCGGCCGCCCAGGCATCCGCGACGTCGAGCAGGCGCACATTGGCCTTGGTGGCGACGATGGCCGCCGCTTCTTCGCTGATGCCCGGGGCGATGATCACCTCGACAAACTGACGCGAGACGATCGCCTGCGCGGTCTCGGCGTCCAGCGGCACGTTGAAGGCGATGATGCCGCCGAAGGCGCTGGTCGGGTCGGTCTGGAAGGCACGCTCGTAGGCGGCCAGGGCAGACTCGCCGATGGCGACGCCACACGGGTTGGCGTGCTTGACGATGACACAGGCGGTCTCGTCGAATGCCTTGACGCACTCGAAGGCGGCATCGGTGTCGGCGACGTTGTTGTAGGACAACGCCTTGCCCTGCACCTGCACGGCCGTGGCGACGCTGGCCTCGGTGGCACCGTCCTCGACGTAGAAGGCCGCCTTCTGGTGCGGGTTCTCGCCGTAACGCATGTCCTGCTTCTTGCTCAGGCTGACGTTGTACTGACGCGGCAGGCCTTCGCTGCCGCCTTCGACACGCTGGCCCAGCCAGTTGGCGATGGCGCCATCGTAGGCGGCGGTGTGCTCAAAGGCGGCCACGGCCAGATCGAAGCGCGCGCCATCGCTGACGGCGTTGTCGTTGGCATCCATCTCGGCGATCACGCGATCATAATCCGAGGCGTTGACGACGATGGTGGTGTGGGCGTGGTTCTTGGCGCAGGAACGCACCATGGTCGGGCCGCCGATATCGATGTTCTCGATGGCGTCTTCCAGCGAGCAATCCGGGTTGGCCACGGTAGCGGCGAACGGGTACAGATTGACGATGACCATGTCGATGGGGTCGATGCCGTGCTCGGCCATCACTGCATCATCCTGGCCGCGACGGCCGAGAATGCCACCGTGGATCTTCGGGTGCAGGGTCTTGACCCGGCCATCCATCATTTCCGGGAAACCGGTGTGCTCGGACACTTCCGTCACGGCAAGGCCGTTGTCCTTGAGCAGGCGGAAGGTACCGCCAGTGGACAGCAGGGCGACGCCGCGGGCGTCCAGGGCACGAGCGAATTCGACGATTCCAGTCTTGTCGGAAACACTCAGGAGGGCGCGACGGATGGCTTGGGGCTTGGCTTGCATGATGCTCCACTCGTGGATCAACAAAAAGACGCCGGGGCACCTGTAAAGGTGCCCCGGCGGGGTCAGATCAGATCAAACTGCTTGAGCTTCTTGCGCAGTGTGCCTCGGTTGAGGCCCAGCATGTCGGCGGCGCGGGTCTGGTTGCCCTGCGCGTGGGCCATCACCGCCTCCAGCAGCGGCGCCTCGACCTCGGCCATCACCATGGCATGCAGGTCGGTGACCTGCTCGCCATCCAGGTGGGCGAAGTAGCGCGCCATGGAGTGCTCGACGGCCTCGCGCAGGGTCTGATGGTGCCGCACGGGCGTCATCAGGGTGGCCTGGCTTGCGTCGTCGGGTGAAAGAGGGTGCCTGCTGGTCATGCTGCGTGACTTCCTTGCGTCTCGGTGCGGGCGATGCCTTCCGGCTCGCCGAACAGGCGGGTCAGGAACTGGCGCTGTTGTTCCGGCTCCTCGAGGGGATTGAAGTGGCGCTTGAGCTCACTGCCATCCTCCCGCGTCGCCAGATACCAGCCCACATGCTTGCGCGCGATGCGCGTTCCCATGTAGTCACCGTAGAATTCGTACAGGGCCTCGAGGTGGGTGCGCATCACGAGGGCGCGCTCCGCATCGCTGGGGCCACAGGCTACCTGGCCGGTGGCCAGGTAGTGATTGATCTCGCGGAAGATCCAGGGATTGCCCTGGGCCGCACGGCCGATCATCACGGCGTCGGCGCCCGTATAGTCAAGCACATGTCGCGCCTTCTCGCCGCTGTCGATATCGCCATTGGCGAAGACCGGAATCGACACCGCGGCCTTCACGGCGGCGATGGTGTCGTATTCGGCCTCGCCGGTATATTTCTGCTGGCGAGTGCGACCATGCACGGACAGCGCCTGGATGCCGGCGCTTTCGGCCATGCGCGCGATGGCAATGGCGTTGCGCGTCTCTTCGCACCAGCCGGTGCGCATCTTGAGCGTGACTGGCACGTCCACGGCGCGCACCACGGCATCGAGAATCTCGCCGACGAGCTTCTCGTCGCGCATCAGGGCAGAACCGGCGGCCTTGTTGCAGACCTTCTTGGCCGGGCAGCCCATGTTGATGTCGATGATCTCGGCGCCCATCTCGGCGTTGAGCGCCGCGGCCTCGGCCAGCATGGCGGCATCACCGCCGGCGATCTGCACGGCACGCGGGCCGGGTTCGCCGGCATGATTCATGCGCGTACGTGACTTGACGGTATTCCACAGCCGCTTGTCACTGGTCACCATCTCCGATACCACCAGCCCGGCGCCCAGCTCACGACATTGCTGTCGGAACGGGCGATCGGTGACACCGGCCATCGGGGCCAGAATCACGCGATTGGGAAGCTGATGTACGCCGATGCGGGGCAGGTCGGCGGGAAGCGGGGTATCGGTCATGGGTCTCGTGTCATGCGAGTGGTGTCAGGCGCGCGAGCCGCTGTCGTGTCAGGGATTCGCGGGGGCGTCATGATACCTAGAGCGCCGCAGGGTTTGAAGGGCTATTTCATCCACAATGCATCGCGGATGCGTTCTCCCTGCGCGGCTGCGGCGCTCATGGCGTGGCTCAGCCCATCAGTGGACGCTGACCATTGAGGCGTACCCAGCCATCGCGCTCGGTGGGCTCTTCCATGATCAGGCCGGCCTCACGATAGGCGTCGAGCACCTCTCCCGCCTGGGGCGCGAGAATGCCGGAGAGCGCCAACAGGCCACCCGGGGCGACGCTGCCCGCGATCTGCGGAGCCAGTTCGACCAGCGGGCCGGCCAGGATGTTGGCGACCACGATCTGATAGCCCGCGTCCGGCAGGCGGTCCGGGTAGCACAGGGTCAGCTGGTCGCTGATGTCATTGCGCTGGGCGTTCTCACGCGAGGCCTGCAGCGCCTGCGGGTCGATATCGGTGCCCAGCGCATCCACCGCGCCGAGCTTGAGCGCGGCGATGGCGAGAATGCCGGAGCCGCAACCGAAGTCGAGCACGCTGTGCTGGGCGAGCTTGCCATCGACGGCCAGCCCATCGAGCCATTCCAGGCACAGGGCGGTGGTCGGGTGGGTGCCGGTGCCGAAGGCCAGGCCCGGGTCGAGCATCAGGTTGACGGCGTCCTGCTCCGGCGCATCGTGCCAGCTGGGCACGATCCACAGGCGCTGGCCCATCTTGAGCGGCTCGAAACCGTCCATCCATTCACGGGCCCAGTCACGGTCCTCGAGGATCTCGACCTCGATCTCCGGGCAGGGCTCATCGGGAATCAGCGCCGCCCAGCCGGCCTTGACCCGCTCGCGCATGGCCTCGATGCCTTCGGTGCCATCCCACAGGCCAGTGAGGACTGTCTCGCTCCACAGCGGCGTGCTGCCGAGGTCCGGTTCGAACAGCGGTTGGTCTTCAGCATCCTGCAGCGTGATGGCGCAGGCGCCTTCTTCCATCAGCAGATGCTCGAGAATCTCGGCGTGGTCGGGGGCGATACGCGCCTTGAGTTGCAGCCAGGACATGGTGACTCCTGTCGATGGGCGAAAAGAAAGGGGAGGAGGGCACAGACGACAGAAGGGCAGCCGAGGCCACCCTTCTGTCGTGCGTCTATCGGCAACACGCGTCACCGATCTCAAGCGGGGCGTCTTACAGGCCCAGCTTCTTCTCCAGATAATGGATGTTGACGCCACCTTCCTGGAAGCCGGCATCACGCACCAGATCCTTCTGCAGGTCAGTGTTGGTCTTGATACCTTCCACCAGCAGCTCGTCGAGGGCATTGCGCATGCGCGTCAGTGCGATCTCGCGGCTCTCGCCCCAGGTGATCAGCTTGCCGATCAGGGAGTCGTAGTGCGGCGGAACGGTGTAGCCGGAGTACAGGTGCGAGTCCATGCGCACGCCCAGACCGCCCGGCGCGTGATAGAGCTCGACCTTGCCCGGAGACGGCATGAAGGTGCGCGAATCCTCGGCATTGATGCGGCACTCGAAGGCGTGACCGCGCAGCTCGATATCTTCCTGCTTCACGGACAGCGGCAGGCCGGAGGCGATGCGCAGCTGTTCCTTGACGATATCGATGCCAGTGACCATTTCGGTCACCGGGTGCTCGACCTGAACACGAGTGTTCATCTCGATGAAGTAGAAGCCGCCGTTCTCGTACAGGAACTCGAAGGTGCCGGCGCCACGGTAGCCGATCTCGATGCAGGCATCGGTGCACGACTTGAGTACCTTGGCACGCGCTTCTTCGTCCAGCTGCGGCGCCGGTGCTTCTTCCAGCACCTTCTGGTGACGACGCTGCAGGGAGCAGTCGCGGTCATACAGATGGATGGCGTTGCCCTGGCCATCGGCCAGTACCTGGACTTCGACGTGACGCGGGTTCTGGAGGAATTTCTCCATGTACACCGTGCCGTCGCCGAAGGCCGCGGCCGCTTCACCCTGGGTGATGCTCACCGAGGACAGCAGGTTGGCCTTGGAGTGCACCACGCGCATGCCGCGACCACCACCGCCAGCGGCGGCCTTGATGATCACCGGATAGCCGATGCGCTCGGCGATGGCGTACATCTCGTCTTCGTCTTCCGGCACCGGGCCGTCGGAACCCGGCACGGTCGGAACGCCGGCCAGCTTCATCGCCTCGATGGCCGCGACCTTGTCACCCATCATGCGGATGGTGTCAGCGCGCGGGCCGATGAAGGCGAAGCCGGAACGTTCGACCTGTTCGGCGAAGTTGGCATTTTCCGACAGGAAGCCGTAGCCCGGGTGGATGGCGTCGGCGTCCGTCACCTCGGCGGCTGCGATCAGCGCCGGGATGTGGAGATAGGATTTGGCAGAGGAGGCCGGGCCGATGCACACAGCTTCATCCGCCAGGCGGACGTGCATCAGGTCGCGGTCGGCCTTGGAGTGCACCGCTACCGTCTTGATGCCCAGTTCCTTGCAGGCGCGAAGGATGCGAAGGGCGATCTCGCCGCGGTTGGCAATCAGTACCTTGTCGAGCATGGTGACGTGTCCGTTGGGATCAGGAAATGACGATCATGGGCTGGTCGAATTCAACCGGCTCGCCGTCTTCGATCAGAATGGCTTCGACGACGCCATCCTTGTCGGCTTCGATCTGGTTCATCATCTTCATGGCTTCGACGATGCAGACGGTATCACCTTTCTTGACGCTCTGGCCGACTTCGATGAAGGCCTTGGAGCCCGGCGCCGGAGAACGGTAGAAGGAGCCGACCATCGGGGAATTGATGGTGTGACCCTGCGGCGCAGCCGGTGCTGCCGGTGCTGCCGGAGCGGCCGGTGCTTCAGCGGCGCCAGCGGCTGCCGGAGCGGCCTGCTGCATCGGCTGCTGCTGCATCATCATCGGGGCCTGCATCATCGGCTGCTGGGCGAAGCCCTGCGGATGGCGGCTGATGCGAACGGACTCTTCGCCTTCCTGGATCTCGATTTCGCTGATGTTGGACTCTTCGAGCAGCTCGATCAGCTTCTTGACCTTGCGGATATCCATGAAATTAATCCCGATGTAAATGTGGCTGGAAATGGGGGTGTGCAGCCGTGATAGCGGCGGCTGCGGGCGACAGCCCCGACGGCTGTCCCGACCATGGCGATGGCCGGTGAATCCTGGTATCAGGCAGTGATGAGGCCTGATGGCGGTGCGTGAACACCGCTCTGGACGTGCCCTTACTGCGCGAGATCGTCCAGGGCGGCGTCAAGCGCCATGTCATAGCTTCGAGCGCCAAAGCCCATGATCACGCCGCGTGCCACATCGGAAAGATACGAATGGTGGCGGAACGGCTCGCGGGCATGGGTGTTGGAAAGGTGCAGCTCGATGAACGGGAGTGCGACGCCGAGTAGCGCATCGCGCAGCGCAACGCTGGTATGGGTAAAGGCCGCCGGATTGATCAGGATGATGGCGGTGCCATCTTCACGGGCAAGGTGGATACGCTCGATCAGCACATGCTCGGCGTTGGACTGCAGCCAGTCCAGCTGATGGCCGGCCGCGCTGGCGCGCTGGACCAGACGCTGGTGGATATCCTCCAGCGTGGTGGTGCCATACACCTCGGGTTCACGGGTCCCCAGAAGATTGAGATTGGGGCCGTTGAGTACCAGGATGCGCGCCATGAAAGTCCCTTGTGTCAGCCGTGCTCGAGCACCAGGCTCATTGAGCTGTTAACCCATGAAGAAAATGCAAAGATACCGTCACTATCCACGACGTTTACCTATTGAGCGTAGGCTGTTGCCGTAGTGACGCGGATTCTGCCGAAATTCTCGAACGCTGTCCAGTTTGGCACTGAACCGAAGATTTTGCCGCATTCTTCGTCCTCGCGTGCGTCTCGGCAGCAACTGCCCCGCGCCGGGCGTGTGGCAGGCACACCTTTCAGTTGGCGCGCTTTGACGTGCCACGCAGCTGATCCAGCACCGCTGTCAGGTGCTGGCCGAGCTGACTGGCGTCGACTTCCCCCTGAATGCGCGCCGCCGTGAGCTCGCGTTCATCGGCGAAGAACAGCAGGCTAGGAGGGCCGAACAGGCCGAATTGCTTGAGCAGTGCCTGGGTCGCGGCCCCGGTACTGGTGACGTCGGCGCGAATCAGGTGGAACTGGCGCAACTGGCTGGCGACGTTGGGGAAGACCTCGCGCTCCATCACCTTGCAGGAGATGCACCAGTCGGCGTAGTAGTCGACGAAGACCGGCTGGCCGCGGCTGGCGGCCAGTGCCAGTTCTCGCTCGAGCTCGCTCATGTCGCTGACGGTGGTGAAGTCCAGTGACGTCTCGGTAGCCTGCCCGGATGATGTGCCGCCAGTGAAGGGCGCCAGCGGGCGCAGCGGGTCGCTTGCGCCGCCTGCCACGCCCAGCAGGCTGATCATGCCCCAGCCCAGCGCGACCAGTCCCAGTGCCTGACGGGCACGCGCCCAGCCTCGGGTCTGTGTGCTGAGCGCCCCCAGCGCCACGCCGGTGCCGATGGCCAGAATGGCCCAGCCCAGCACTGCCAGTGAGGCCGGCAGCAAGCGCTCTACCAGCCACAGCGCCACCCCCAGCAGCAGGATACCGAAGGCCTGCTTGATGCCCTCCATCCAGCCGCCGGCCCTGGGCAGCAGGCTGGCGCCGAAGGTGCCGACCAGAATCAACGGCACGCCCATGCCGAGTCCCAGCGCGAAGAGTGCCAGCCCGCCGGTCATGGCATCGCCACTGGCGGAAAGATAGACCAGTGCCCCGGCCAGAGGTGCCGAGACGCAGGGCGATACCACGAGTACCGATAACGCGCCTGCCAGCGCCAGGCCGCCGGGGCCGGCGTTCATCAGGCGCCCTTGCAGCGCGTCGAGCCGTGAGTGCATGCCGCTGGGCAGTCGCATATTGAAGGCACCGAACATGGCCAGCGCGAACAGCACGAACAAGGCAGCGAAGGGAATCAGTACGGCCGGTGCCTGCAGATGCGCCTGCAGGTTGAGCCCCGCGCCGAACAGGCCCATCAAGGTGCCGGCCGCGGCGTAGGTCAGGGCCATGCCCAGGGCGTAGCTCGTGGAGAGCAGCAAGGCGCGCGGGCGGCTGGGGCGCTGGCCGACGATGACCGAACTCAGGATCGGAATCATCGGCAGCACGCAGGGCGTGAAGGTCAGCCCGAGACCGGCGAGGAAGAACAGCCCCAGAGCCGTCAGCAGGCTGGCATCCGCGAACAGTGCGCTGAAGCCGGCATCGGTGCCGCTGATCGGGGCTGTTGTAGTGCGACGTTCCGTCGACGCCGTCGTATCGCTCGGCTGGCTGGCGGACGGCATCAGCTGCGCGAAGGGGGCAGGGGCACTCTGCTCACCGGCCTGTAGCGTGACGGTCTCCGGCGGATAGCAGAGCCCGGCATCGGCGCAGCCCTGGAAGGTGATGGAGAGCGGGATCGGGCCGCTGGCCGGTGTGTCGTCATGCACTGCCTTGCCAGAGGAGGCGCTCATCAGCGGGATGCGAATGACCAGCGCATCGTGGAAGACATGCACCTCGCCCATGTAGGGGTCGTTCTTCAGCTCTCCCGGCGGCAGGTCGGCGTCGCCCAGCACGACCTGGTCGCTGTTGGTCGCGAAGCTGAACTGATGCCGATAGAGGTAATAGCCTTCGGCGCTAGTGAAGCCGACATACAGGGTGTCGTCCTCGCGCCAGCTGCGCGGCTTGAAGGCTTCACTGACCGGCAGGAAATCGCCCTGATTGCCGCCGCCGAACAGGCTGGACGCCGCACTGCTGGAGCCGCTGCCGGCGTTTGAACTTGAGCCTGAACTTGAGCCTGAGTCTGAGCTGAACAGGCCGGCATTGGCGGGCAGCGCCGTCATCGCCTGCGCGACCACCAGCGCGATTGCCAGCAGGGTTGCCAGCAATGCAGGGCCCAGCAGGCGTGAGAACGCGGAGGGGCGTGCGCGGCCCGTTGGCAGCGCCATGCTGACTTTCAAGAACGAACGAAGCACGAAAGCATCCTTATACAGTGCCGAAAGAACATCCTGCAGGCCTCAAGGCACCGCAGTGTCGCGCCGCCATCATCCTGCTCGGCGGCGAGCGCTGGATCGAGAGCAAGCCCATCATCGCCGCGCACGACTTGCACGCGGATGAATGTGCCACCATGTAGCAGACATCCGCTCGTGTGAGGGCGTGTGAGGACGTATCGGGCTCGAGTGGTGAAGCCGCCTGCGCGGGTGGCAGTCTGGCACTCGGCTCGGCTCAGTCCGCGGCTCGGTCCACGACCAGGCCCGTGGCTCGGTCCACGACCAGGCCCGCAATCCGGAGCGCATCGCACCTTGCCACAGAACCGGCACTTCACCGAGTGCGACTGGCACGTGCAGGGGCGCATGATAGGATAGGACGTACGTCATGAGTACCGGCGCTGGATGCATCGGCGCGGCTCACATCCGTTCAGGCAGGTCTGACTCGTCTCTCACACGGCTTTTTCTACAAGGCTTCATACAAGGAAGAACGCATGGCCCTATTCGGTAAAGGCAGCAAGCGCGGCGCCAATCGCGATGTGCTGGAAACGCCTCAGTATGGCTGGATCTGGAAACCACTGATCGGGCTGTTCGTCATTTACCTGCTGGTCTGCGTTGGCCTTGGTATCTACTGGAGCAGTGAACCGGACGAGTTCAACATCGATCAGGCCACGCGCACCGAACTGGCTCGCGTGCATGGTCTGGCCGCGCCGGTGGCCAAGGTCGAGGGCGAAGAGCCGGCACCGGCTTTCGAGACCCTGCCGACAGGCACCGCGACCGTCGCCACCCTGATGAAACTCAACGATACCCTGCTGCACAAGCCGGGTGGCTATCTCAAGAATGATGTGGCGCCGCCGGGGCTGATGCTCGACAACATGCCCAACTGGGAATATGGCGTGCTGGTGCAGGTACGTGACATGACGCGTGAACTGCGCAAGGAATTCAGCCGCTCGCAGTCCCAGTCCAGCGATGACAAGGCGCTGGGCAAGGCCGAATCCCTGCTGTTCATCGATGCCAATGCCTGGATGCTGCCGGAAGCCGAGCACGAATATGCCGACGCCAACCGTGAGCTGGGCGACTACCTCAAGCGTCTGAGCGATGACACCCAGAACAACGGCCAGTTCTACGCGCGTGCCGACAACCTGGTGGCATGGCTGTCGGATGTCGAGAATCGCCTCGGTTCCCTGTCCCAGCGTCTGTCGGCGAGTGTCGGCAAGTCGCAGCTCAACCTGAGCCTGGCCGGTGACAAGAGTGCCACCTCGGCCAAGAGCACCCAGACGGAAGAAGAGATCAAGACGCCGTGGCTCGAGATCGACGACGTCTTCTATCAGGCACGCGGCACCTCCTGGGCGCTGATCCATCTGCTCAAGGCAGTGCGTCATGACTTCCAGGGCGTGCTGGAAGACAAGAACGCGCTGACCTCCATCGACCAGATCATCCGTGAGCTGGAAGCGACCCAGACCGATATCGGCAGCCCGATCATCCTCAATGGCTCCGGCTTCGGCTTCTTCGCCAACCATTCGCTGGTGATGGCCAACTACGTCGCGCGTGCCAACTCCGCGATCAGTGACCTGCGCAGCCTGCTCGAGAAGGGCTGATCCCGTGACGCCCGATGCCGCCTGAGGGTTCTCCTCACCGGTGTCGGGCGTGAGCCGGAAACGAAAAAGCCCCCGTCAATGACGGGGGCTTTTTTGCATCGTGATGCCTGAATCGCGCATCACATCAGAAGGACTCAGTCTTTCTGATAGGCAGCGGCTGCCTTCTCGATCGCGGCACGGGCGGCATCAGCACCGTCCCAGGAATCGATCTTGACCCACTTGCCTTTCTCGAGATCCTTGTAGTTCTCGAAGAAGTGCGCGATCTGCTGACGCAGCAGTTCCGGCAGATCAGTGACTTCCTGGACGTCGTCGTACAGGGAGGTCAGCTTCTGGTGCGGGACGCAGACCAGCTTGGCGTCTTCACCGGCTTCGTCGCTCATGTTGAGCACGCCGACCGGACGCGCACGGATGACGCTGCCCGGTGCGACCGGATACGGGGTCACGACCAGCGCGTCGAGGGCATCGCCATCGTCGGCCAGGGTGTTCGGGATGTAGCCGTAGTTGGCCGGGTAGAACATCGGGGTGGCCATGAAACGATCCACCATGAGCGCATCGATGTCCTTGTCGATCTCGTACTTGATCGGCGCGTGATTGGCCGGAATCTCGATCGCTACGTAGACGTCGTTCGGCAATTCCTTGCCAGCGGGGATCTTGTCGAAACTCATTGTCGAGTCCTTGGGTTTGCGGGTTGAAGGCCTGCGGGTC
Source organism: Cobetia sp. MC34 (assembly GCF_018340035.1). Lineage (NCBI taxonomy): Bacteria > Pseudomonadati > Pseudomonadota > Gammaproteobacteria > Oceanospirillales > Halomonadaceae > Cobetia > Cobetia sp. MC34. The sequence continues at coordinate 119,819 of NZ_JADPPY010000001.1, read as the reverse complement.
AAAATTCCGCTGAATTATACGAACTGGCAGACCGTTTTGCCATTATGCCACGCTCGATCGCCTTGCGTTGCACCAACGAGTGGTGGCACTGCAGGCTGACTCGGGTAACACTTGGGGCCGTCCAGCGCGGCGCAACGGCGATTGCGTGTTTCAGCGTCGGGCTGGCGCAGCGTCACCACCGCATGCATGAAACGTAACGGCAGGATCGAGACGCAAGGAGACCGCCTTGGCGGATGCAGAGCTTTCACTCAGTTACGGTCAGGCCTTCGTGGCTCCCGACCGCAAGCGTCATCGCAGCTCGATGTCGCTGGAGATACCGCTGGAGCGCGGCCCGCTGGCGGCCAAGGGCGGCTGTGCGCTGATCGCCGACACCACCAGCAAGAATGCGATTGCCAAGCAGGCCGGCGACCTTGCCGTGCGTGGCTTTCTGGCCGATTACTTCGCCACGCCCGACAACTGGAGCGTCAAGTATTCCGCGACCCGCGTGCTGCGGGCGCTGAACAGCTGGTGTTACAGCCAGAGCCGCTTCGTGCGGGGCGGCAGTTACGTGACCTCGATTTCCGCCGTCGTCTTCCGGGGCCAGTCGGCGCATCTGTTCCATGCCGGCGACACGGTGGTCTTCCGGCTGCGTGGCGGCGAGTTCGAGCAGATCTCGCGCGATCATGTCACCGATCTCGGCGGCTATCGTTATCCGTCGCGGGCGCTGGGCATGGATGTCAGCCTCGACATCGACTACATCGAGCTGCCGCTCAAGCAGGGCGATATCTTCCTGTTCACCACCCAGGCGGTGCGCGGCACCCTGCTGCCTTCCGATTTCGTGTCACTGATTCGCGATGACGTCTCGGATCTCGATGCCGCCAGTGAGCGCCTGGCGCATGCCGCGGCGGACCGCGCCGATGAGCGCGGCTACACGGCCGACCAGTTCTGCTTCCAGCTGGTGCGCATCGATCGCCTGGCGACTGCCTCTGACGATACGCCGGGGCGCGTCTATGGCGACCTGCCGGTGCCGCGTGAGCTGGAGCCGGGCGACCGCATCGATGGCCTGGAAGTGATGGAGGTCATGTCGCGCAGTGCGCGGGTACGCGTCTACAAGGTGCGTGACCTCAAGAGCCGGCGCGTGATGGTGATGAAGGCGCCCAGCCCGGAGCTGTCGCTCAAGAATGCCTATCTCGAGCACTTCCTGCTCCAGCAGTGGGTGGTGGACCGCGTCAGCTCGCCCTTCGTGGTCAAGGTGGTGGAGCCGTCACGCCCGCGTGATCATCTCTACTATCTGCTCGAGCATCTGGAGGCGCAGACACTGACCGAATGGGCGCGCATGCACCCGCAGGCCAATCTCGAGCAGCGTCTCGATATCGCGCGCCAACTTGGCAAGGCCGTGCATGCCCTCAATCGTCGTGAGGTGCTGCACCAGCTGATTCACCCCGACAACGTGATGATCGACCGTCATGGCAAGGTGGTGCTGGTCGATTTCGGTGCCTGCCATCTGCGTGAAGGGGATGGCCATGAGAGCGCCGGTCCGCTGGCGCGTCAGGTCGGCCTCACCGAACACAGCGCGCCGGAATATGCCCTTGGTGCCGATGTCAGTCGACGCAGCGATCAATACGGCCTGGCCTCGGTGATCTACTGGCTGCTGACCGGCATGCAGCCCTACGCCCAGTCGATGGAGCAGCTGCGCACCCACACCGACCTCGAACTGCTGGAATATCAGCCAGCCCGCATGCGCAATCCCCAGGTGCCACAGATCCTGGACGATGCCCTCAGGCGCGCCCTGGACCCGCAGCGCACCCTGCGCTATCGCCGCCTGTCTGAGCTGCTCTACGCGCTGCGCCTGCCGCAGCAGGACCCCGGCAAGGCGCTGACGCCCTCGGAGGCGATACGTGAGCCGGCCAATTTCTGGCAGGGCGTCGCCGGCATCCTGCTGTTGCTGCTGGTGCTGTCCTGGCTGCTCAAGTGAGCGCAGAGCCTGATGGGGCTCAAGGCCATGGTGGGAGGAAGAGGTGTATGGGGCAGACCGCGATCGTGATCGGGGCGACCGGCGTGGTGGGGCGCGAGGTGGTGGCTGAACTCATCGCCTGCGAGGCCATCGCCCGAGTCGTCACGCTGACGCGCCGGCCGGCGCTTGGCGACTCTGACAAGGTCGAGAACCATGTGGTCGACTTCGCGCGCCTGGAAGACTGGACCCACTGTTTCCAGGCGGACCTGCTGTTCTCGTGCCTGGGCACCACGCTCAAGCAGGCAGGCTCGCTCGAGGCCCAGCGGCGTGTCGATATCGATCATCAACTGAGTGCCGCCCGGCTGGCGGCCGCCCAGGGAGTGACGCACTACCTGCTGGTCTCCTCCAGCGGTGCCAATCATGTGAGCCGCAATGGCTATCTCAGGATGAAGGGCGAGCTGGAAATGGCCACCAAGGCGCTGCCTTTTGCGCGTATCAGTATCTTCCAGCCGTCATTGCTGGTGGGGGAGCGCAGCGAGTTCCGCCTGGGCGAGTCGCTGGCGCGCTATCTGTTGCCAGCGCTCACCCGCTTGCCGGGCTTGCAGCGCTATCGACCGATCCGTGGCGCTCAGGTAGCGGCGCGTATGGTCGAGGTCAGCCAGCGTCAGCAGCAGGCGCATGCGGTGTACCGGTTGGAGGAGGTGTTTCCCCCTGCATGACAACTGACAGCCATCAAAAAGCCCCGCACAGTTGTCTGTGCGGGGCTTTTTTGACACTCGCTTCACTGTCATGACCGGCTCTGTCAACGACCGGGACAGTCAGCTATCGGTACTGTCAGCAACTGGCTGTGTCAGCGACGAACCGCTCAGGCGCATCAACGCGAGGCGATCAGATCGTGAACGGTGTCAGCTTCTTCTCGACCTTGGTCAGCGTGAGCCTGGCGACCGCCGGCAGACCATTGACGAACGGCGGGAAGTCCTCACCCTGGATCAGCGGCGACAGATATTCGCGGCAGGCATCGGTGATGTAGAAGCCATCTTCGGTGATGAACTCCAGCGGCATGAACTTCTCGTGGTTGGCGATCTGCTCCAGCGGCGCCTCGATGATGTCCCAGGCGTAGTCAGCGCCATCGCCGAGGCGACGGATCGCCGGCATCACGGCATTCTTGCCGGCCAGCGCCATCTCGACGGCGGCACGGCCAGTGGCGTAGGCCTGCTCGACGTCGGTCCTGGAGGCGATGTGACGCGCTGCGCGCTGCAGGTAGTCGGCCACCGCCCAGTGGTACTTGTAGCCCAGGTCCTGCTTGACCATGCCGGCCAGTGTCGGCGCGACGCCGCCCAGCTGACGGTGGCCGAAGGCATCGGTGTTGCCGGCATCGGCCAGGAAGGTGCCATCTTCGTAACGCGCACCTTCGGAGACCACGACCACGCAGTAGCCGTGTTCCTTGACGCAGGCATCGACGCGCGCCATGAATTCCTTGCGGTGGAAGGCGACTTCCGGGAAGACGACGATGTGCGGCGGCTGGGTGGCATCTTCACCGGCCAGGGCGCCGGCAGCGGCGATCCAGCCCGCGTGACGACCCATGACTTCCAGGATGAACACCTTGGTGGAGGTGGCGCACATGGAGGCGATGTCGAGACCGGCTTCACGGGTGGAGGTGGCGATGTACTTGGCCACGCTGCCGAAGCCCGGCGAGTTGTCGGTGATCGGCAGGTCGTTGTCCACGGTCTTCGGCACGTGGATGGCCTGGATCGGGTAGCCCATGGTCTCGGCCAGCTGGGAGACCTTCAGGCAGGTATCGGCGCTGTCGCCGCCACCGTTGTAGAAGAAGTAACGGATGTCGTGGGCCTTGAACACCTCGATCAGACGCTCGTACTGGGTACGGTGGTCCTCGATGCTCTTGAGCTTGTAGCGGCAGGAGCCGAAGGCACCGCCCGGCGTGTGGCGCAGCGCGGCGATGTTCTCGTCGCTTTCCTGGCTGACGTCGATCAGGTCTTCGGTCAGGGCACCGATGATGCCGTTGTGACCGGCATACAGCTTGCCGATCTGGTCGCCGTTTTCACGAGCGGCTTCGATGACGCCACAGGCACTGGCGTTGATGACGGCGGTAACGCCACCGGACTGGGCGTAGAAGGCATTGTGCTGGGGCATGGGCTTCTCGTCTCTGCTTCCTTGTCATGGTCTTGAACGGGCTGGCGCTTACCCGCCGCATCATATCCGAAAGACATGACCCCTGCACGACGCCCGAATGCCACTGGGGGTGTCGTCCATCCCTGACAGGCCGCGCGCTACTCGCCGCCTGGCGGGCATGCTAGGCTGCTCGGGCTTCCGGATTGGAGAAACAGATGCACCTTCACGTCATCGGTATTTGCGGTACCTTCATGGGCTCTCTGGCGCTGCTGGCGCGCGCACGCGGTCATCGCGTCACGGGGAGCGATGCCAACGTCTATCCGCCCATGAGCACACAGCTGGCCGAGGCCGGTATCACCCTGATGGAAGGCTATGCGGCCGACAATCTCGTCCCCGCGCCTGACCTTACGGTGGTCGGCAATGCCGTCTCGCGCGGCAACCCCGAAGTCGAGGCGCTGCTCGAGCGTGGGCTGGCCTATACCTCCGGCCCGCAATGGCTGTGTGACGAGGTGCTGACCGGCCGTCCGGTGATCGCCATCGCCGGCACCCACGGCAAGACCACCACCGCGACCATGACTGCCTGGATTCTCGAATGCGCGGGCCTCGCGCCGGGCTATCTGATCGGTGGCGTGCCGCCGCAGCTGGGTGATTCCGCGCGTATCGGCGACCCCCAGGCGCCCTTCGTGGTCGAGGCCGATGAATACGACACGGCCTTCTTCGACAAGCGTTCCAAGTTCGTGCATTACCGTCCGCGCATCGCCGTGCTCAACAATCTTGAGTTCGATCACGCCGACATCTTCCCGGATCTCGCCGCCATCGAACGTCAGTTCCACCACCTGGTGCGCACCGTGCCGGCTGGCGGCAAGCTGGTGGTCGCGGCGGACGCCGTCGCCGGTGCCGAGGCGCTGGAGCGCGTGCTGGATCAAGGCTGCTGGACGCCGGTGACGCGCTTCGGCGATGAGAGCGGCATCGAGAATGCCGGTGGCGACTGGCGCTATCGCCTGATCAGTGCCGATGGCAGCCACTTTGCGCTGGCACCGCCGTTTGATGATTCAGGCGAGGCGGACCGCTTCGTCGAGTGCCAGTGGGCGATGCGCGGACGCCACAACGTGGCCAATGCCTGCGCCGCCGTGGCCGCGGCCGTCGAATGCGGCGTGAGTCTCGCGGTGGCACTGGAGGCGCTCGCGCGTTTCGCGCCACCCAGGCGTCGCCAGGAGCTGCGAGGTGAGGTGGCAGGCGTCAAGGTCATCGATGACTTCGCGCACCACCCGACCGCCATCGCCACCACGCTTGAAGGCCTGGCGCCGGGCGTGGCGGCCGAAGGGCAGGGCGGTCGCCTGTGGGCGGTGATCGAACCGCGCTCCAATACCATGAAGCTCGGTACCATGAAGGCGCGTCTGCCGGCTTCAGTGACCGCGGCCGACCGCGTCAGCTGGTTCGCGGGCCCCAGCCTTGGCTGGTCATTGGAGGAGACGGTCAGCGAGTGCCGCGCGCTCGGCGTGGAGGCGGAGGTCGAGCAGGACCTCGACACCCTGATCGCGAAGATCGCCAATCAATCCCGCGCCGGCGACTGGGTGGTGGTGATGTCCAACGGCGGCTTCGGCGGTATCCACGAGCGCCTTCTGTCGGCGCTGGCAGCACGTGAAGGTGAAGCATGAAGACGCAAGCGACAGCCCCAGAGGGCGAGTTCAAGTCGGCGGTCACCGTCGCGCTGACCGGGGCCTCCGGCGCGCAGTACGGCCTGCGCCTGATCGAGTGTCTGGTCGCGGCCGGTCATGAAGTGATGGTGATGGTCTCCAAGGCGGCGCACATGGTGATCGCCACCGAGACCGACGAGGAGCTGCCGGCGCGCCCGGCGCGTCTCACCGAGGTGCTCACGCAGCGCTACGCCGCCAGACCCGGCCAGATTCGCTGCTTCGGACGCGAGGACTGGATGGCCCCGGTGGCCTCCGGCTCCGGCGCGCCGAGCGCCATGGTGGTGTGCCCGTGTTCCACCGGTTCGCTGTCCGCGATCGCGACCGGGGCCAGCAACAACCTGATCGAGCGCGCCGCCGATGTGGCTCTCAAGGAGCGCCGCACGCTGATTCTGGTGCCGCGCGAGACGCCGTTCTCGGCCATCCATCTCGAACACATGCTGAGTCTGACGCGCATGGGCGCCGTCATCCTGCCCGCCGCGCCCGGCTTCTATCATCGCCCGCAGACCCTCGATGACATGATCGATTTCATCGTCGCGCGCATTCTCAACCAGCTGGGAGTCTCGCATGCGCTGATGCCGCGCTGGGGCGAGGGGCATGTCAGCGGCGATTGAAGGGCGGTCAGTCGATCCGCTCGGGTGAGAGCTTGTCAGAGGCATCCCTCTGGCACTGCATCAGACTGTGCAAGGAGAGCAGGGAATGCTGAATTGGTCATTGTTGTCGGTGTTCGTGCCGACGTTCTTTCTGGTCTCGCTGACGCCGGGCATGTGCATGACGCTGGCGATGACTCTGGGCATGACCCAGGGCGTCAAGCGCACCCTGTGGATGATGGTGGGCGAACTGCTGGGCGTCGGGCTGGTGGCGGTGTCGGCGGTGATCGGCGTCGCGACCATCATGCTGCGCTATCCGATGGTGTTCTCGGCCTTCAAGCTGGCGGGGGGCGCCTACCTGGCCTGGTTGGGGATCCAGATGTGGCGCTCACGTGGCCGCCTGGCCCTGGGGGTAGCAGGGGAGGATGCGGCGGCACCGCGCGCCTCGCGCCGTGAACTGGCGGTTCAGGGGTTCGTGACGGCGATTGCCAACCCCAAGGGCTGGGCGTTCTTCATCGCGCTGTTGCCGCCATTCCTGGATGCCAGCCTGCCGCTGGCGCCGCAGCTGATCGCGCTGGTCGGCATCATCCTGACGCTGGAATTCACCTGCCTGTTGCTCTACGCCGGCGGTGGCAGCAGCCTGGCGCGCTGGCTGGGGCGTGGCTCGCGTGTGCGCCTGATGAACCGCGTGGCCGGCACGCTGATGATCGGCGTGGGAATCTGGCTCGCGACCGGTTGATGTCGGCATGACTGAGCCAGGCATTGCAGCTTGTAAATACATCAAGGCCCGCCATTGGCGGGCCTTGATGTATTCAGGGGCGCGGCTTTGGTTTAGCTGCGGCGCTGATTCAACTGCGACTTCGGTTCAGCTGTGACTTCGATTCAGCTACGACGCAGTGTCTCAAGTGCTGCCGCCGCCACGATGAAGCTGCCGCCGACCAGCGTCAGCCAGGTGGGCGCCTCGCCGAGAATCAACCATGCCAGCAGCACGCCGTAGACGGGTTGCAGGCAGCCGATCATGCCGACGGTCTTGGCCTTGAGGCCGCCGAGGGCGAAGGTCATCAGTGCATGCGGCGCTGCCGTGAAGACGATGGCCAGCACCAGCATGGCGATCCCCGTCGAGGGGCTGGCATCCATGATCTCGCCGGAGACGAATGGCAGCGTCAGCACCACGACACCCAGCGCCTGCAGGCTCATCGACAGCACCGGATTGAGGTGGCTGAGACGGTAGCGCACCAGCAGATTGCGCGCCGCGAACAACAGGCCCGAGAACACGCCCCATAACACTCCCGCCAGGCTGTCGCCCTGCGCACTGCTGTCGCCGCCGGGGACGAGCAGCCAGACGCCGATACAGACCAGTCCCGCTGCCGCCAGGTCCTTCGCTTTCAGGCGCGTGCCTTCCACCCAGGGCTCCAGCAGCACGATGAAGATGGGATAGGTGAACAGCGCCAGCATGCCGGTGGCCACGGAAGACACCTGCATCGAGTGAAAGTAGCTCACCCAGTGCGCGGCCATCAGCGCGGCGGCGATGCCCAGCAAGGCCCAGTCGCGCCCGCTCAGGCGCAGCGAAACATGCCATTTCAGGCGCGCCAGCCACAGCAGGAACAGCCCCGCCAGCAGGCTGCGCCAGGTGGTGATATCGAGCGCCGAGAGAGGCACGCCTTTCGAGAACAGCGCCGTACCGCCGAGCAGCGCGATGCCGAGATGAATCGACATCAGCGCCTGGGGCTGGTTGGAGGGAGGGGCAGCAGGGCCGGGCATGAGGTTCCTCGTCATCAGGGGGTAGTGAAAAAGCCGCCATCTCAGGCGGCTCATCGGTTTACAGCGCTATCACGGCAACGTTATCGCGACGGCCTGAGCGGTAGCAGTCTGATCGCGACAGGCTAGAGCGGCAGCCAGACGAAGCGTGCCGCCAACAGCAGCAGGCTCGCCATGCTCAACCACAGCAGCGGAGCTGGCGAGTCGAGGGGGGCAGAGGGCTGACGTACGAAAGCGGGATAGCTGATGCGCACCAGCGCACAGACCAGCAGGCCCAGGCAGGCACCGCCCAGCACATCGCTGAGGTAATGGACGCCAAGCGTGATGCGTGACAGGCCGACGAGCGTACAGGCGGCGATGGCTGCCCAGTAGATCCAGCGACGTCGCGAGGAGGGCTGGCGCTCGGCGATGAAGGCGGCGGCCAGCCCGAACACCGCCACGCTGCCGGCGGCATGGGCGCTGGGAAACGACATCGACCCTTCCAGGAAGGCGGGGGTATCCGGACGCGGGCGCTGGATCAGGTGCTTGAGCACGGTATTGGCGCTGGCGATGCCCAGCCAGGCGGCCGTCAGATGCAACCACACCGCGTGGCGACCCTTGAGCAGCAGCCACACCAGCCATGGAGCCACGAGTGCCGCCAGGCCGGTGCCATCGGCGAGGCGAGACAGCACGAGGCTTGCCTCGCGCAGCCAGTCCTCGGGCATCAGTGAGGTGAGGCTTGCGGCCAGCGAGGCGGCCACGCGGTCGATCCACCACGGCTCGGGATGGGCCAGCACCGCCAGGCTCATGGCGGGCACGCTGATCACCGCGAAGATCAGCAGCGCCATCGAGGCGAGCGGAAACTCGCCCTCGGGGTCGGGATGGCGCAGCTGCCACCACAGACGCCGCCCGGAAGGGCTGCGACGCATGCGACGAGCCAGCCAATGATAGAGGCGGCCCTCGCGGCCCAGCTGGCGGCGCAGGAAGGAGAAGGCGAAGGCACAGGCGATCAGGCCGCTGGCCAGGCCGACCAGCAGGCCATCGGCCCCTTCCGGCAGGGTGAACAGTGACTGCCAGGTCTGGCCCAGCAGATAGCCCGGCAGCAGGTAGGCCGGTGCCCAGGCCAGCGCCGAGAGGCCATTGACCAGGAAGAAGCGCGCCGGCGGCATGTCGAGCATGCCGGCGACCAGCGGGATGATCGGGCGCACCGGGCCGACGAAGCGTCCGAAGGCGATCGACCAGCTGCCGTGGCGATGAAAGAACTGCTGACCGTGCTCGATCCACTCGGGATGGCGCGAGAAGGGCCAGCGGCCGGGCAGTTGATCACGATAGCGGATGCCCAGCCAGAAGCTCACGCCATCGCCGATGATGGCGCCCAGCGCCCCGGCGGCCAGCAGTATCGGCAGCGAGAGTTCGAGATGGCCGGCCAGGGAGGCGCCGGCGGTGAGAATGACCACGCCCGGCACCAGCAGGCCGATGATGGCGAGAGATTCAAGCAGTGAGACCAGGCCGATGACGGCGACAAGGGCTGCCGGGTGATCGCTCAGCGTGGTCATCAGGGTGTCGATCATCACACTGGGGTTCAGCCAATGCAGCAGTGACGCAAGGGTGTCGCTCATTCATTGAGATCCATCAGGGCAAGCTGGCTGGCCAGCAGGCGTTGCTCGAGTTTCTGGGTGGTGTCATCGGCCTTGTACGTCACCAGGCGCGCGCGGGCAATGATGGAGCCGGTTTCCGGCTGTGTGGCCGCTGCCAGCGCCGCGGTCAGGCGCTCGCGCATGATCAGCGCTCCCGCCTCGCCGGTATTGGGCAGCATCAGCCAGAAGGACGACTTGTCGCTGCGACACAGCAGGTCGCCCTGGCGCGAGACCTCCTGCATCACGTCGCAGGCCATCGCCAGGCATTCGACGCGCCTGTCTTCGCCGAACTGCTCGCCGAGCATGTCCAGTTGCGGCAGATAGACGACCAGAATGCTGAACGGTTGGTCCAGTGCCCGCGCACGCGCCGCCTCACTGATCAGTCGTTGCTGACCGGTGCGGGCATTGAAGGCATTGCACTCGGTTTCCTCGCTGGCGGTCAGGCTCATGACACCTGCCTGCAGGCTGTTGATGACGAACGGTTGGCTGGCCACCAGCAGCAGACATAGGTAGCGCAGTATCTCGCCGAAGTTGTCTTCCTGCTGGCCCAATAGCCATAGCCACAGCGGTGCCAGCACCAGATTGAGCAGCATCGCCGGTGCCAGGGGCAACAGCAGCAGTGTCAGCACGCTGGGCAGTCCCAGCCACAGCGACATGCCCGGGTAGGTGCCCGGCGCCTCGAGTGCCAGCATCAGATAGCTGGCGATCAGCGTCAGATAGGAAGGCAGCGGCTGCTCATCATCGAGGTGATTGAGGCCGGCGGCAATCGCCATCAGCAAGGTGGCCAGCACCGGCGTCAGGATATGCTCGAAATCGCCCACCAGGTAGCGCCACAGGGCGTAGGTGGCGATCACCGCGGCGGCCAGCAGCATGATCAGAGTCTTGCGATTGGCGAGTTCGCGCCGCTCGCGATGAGCCAGGCTGTGCAGAGGAGACATCAGTGATCATTCCCCCGCGACGGTGCCACGGCGACCTTGTCTGCCGCGCTGGCCGGTTTGAGGGTGTCTCGCCCATGGTCTGACAGGGCATCGTCTGACGGGGCGTTGTCTGTCGAGGCGTTGTCTGAAAAAGCCTCAGCATCGGCAGGCTTGCGAGGCAGGGGCGGCAGCAGGGTGATCGGCTGCGGTTCATCGCTCAGGTGGGCGCTGAGGCGCTTGAGGTCCAGCGCATTGGGGTCGCTGTCGTTGAGAGGCTGCACGCGGGCGCGGATCGGCATCGCGAGATGCTCGATCAACTGGCGACGGCGCAGACTGGCCATGCGCTCGCCGCGGGTGACCAGCAGTACGGCCAGTGCTCCGTCATCGAGCTGGTAGCGGGTCTCATGCGGCAGCGCGGCACTGTCGAGGGTGTTCATCAGGCGACGATTGGCCAGACGACCGGTATTGACCGGTGCCAGCAGGATCAATTCGATATGGATGTCCTCGCGATCGGCACGGGCAATTTCCCGCGGCAGGTCGCGCATCAGCTGGTATTGTGACCAGATCGCGCGGTTGGAATCACGCCGACCACGCCGCTCCAGCTGCATCCAGACCTGCTGCTGGCGTCGCCCACCGATGGCACCGAGCGCCATCAGGGTCGCGGTGATGCCGATGCCCAGACTCAGCCAGTCGCTGCCCAGCTGAGCGAGCGCCAGCCAGGTGGTGACCAGCCCGATCAGTGCGCAGGCCGGTGCCAGCCAGCGCGGGCGCGGATAGAGCAGCAGGACGGCAAAGCCCCACAGCCACATCAGGTGCTGTTGCGGGGCCAGCAGTACCAGCGCACTCATGATCAGCGCGACGCTGAGCATCACCAGCGTGCGGAACCAGCGCAGGGTGAACAGCTCGTGGGCGAGAGAGACCACCAGCAACATCGTGCCGCCCACCGCCAGCAACAGGGCAGTGAGCGTCAGGCCGATACTGATCTGTCGTGCCGCTTCCAGCAGCAGCAATACAGAGCCGAGCAGACAGACGAACTGACTGATACGGACTTTGAACTTGATCTCCATGGTGACTTATATTGGCACCTTTGCCGTGGATGGCGCGAAATCGGCCGAATTCCCTGGCCGAACGGTCTGTGACGTGGGCATTGCCTGCACGTTTGCAAGATGCGACGGTGCTCCGATCATGCAACGTCGTCTGCAATAATGGCAGCATACCCCAAACGGCGAGTGACAAAAGTGTCTACGCCTCTGAGGCCTTCACATCAGGCCTTCACGTCGGGCTGTACGTCAGGGCTTCATGTCGAGGCTTCTCTGGGGAATGCCCTCGCGGGGCCCGGCCGATGATGAAATGAGCACGTGGACACTGACAACCAGCGAGATTAGGCACATGAATGAGCAGGGCAAGCACGACACCACGGACGTCGTGGCGTACATGAATCGTCTGGGGCACGCAGCGCGCGCGGCAAGCGTCGTGATGCGTCGCGTCGACAGCGGCATCAAGAATCGTGCTCTGCAGACCATGGCGCGTCTGATCGATGAGCGTCGCGAGACACTGGCAGAGGCCAACGCCGAGGACCTGGCGCGTGCACGCGCCAATGGGCTCTCGGAGGCGATGGTCGATCGTCTCGCGCTGAAACCGGCGCGTATCGACGGCATGATCGAAGGGCTCGAGCAGGTCGCGGCGCTGCCGGACCCGGTCGGCGAGGTCGATGGGCTGCGCTCGCGTCCGAGCGGCATTCAGGTCGGCCACATGCGCGTGCCGCTGGGCGTGATCGGCATCATCTTCGAGTCACGCCCCAACGTGACCATCGAGGCGGCCAGCCTGTGTCTGAAGTCCGGCAATGCCTGCATCCTGCGCGGTGGCTCCGAGGCCGCGTCCAGCAACCGTGCGCTGAGCGAGATCATCAGCGAGGCGTTGGTGCTCTCCGAACTGCCGGCCACGGCAGTGCAGGTCGTCGCCACCACGGACCGCGCCGCGGTCGGTGAGCTGATCGCGATGCCCGAGCTCGTCGACGTCATCATTCCGCGCGGTGGCAAGAGCCTCATCTCGCGTATCTCGCGTGATGCGCGCGTGCCGGTCATCAAGCACCTCGATGGCATCTGCCACGTCTATATCGATGCCACGGCTGACCTGGCGATGGCGGTCCGGATCGCCGAGAACGCCAAGACCCACCGCTACGGCACCTGCAACACCATGGAGACCCTGCTGGTCGATGCACCGGTTGCCGCCGAGGTCCTGCCGCGTATCGCCGAACGTCTGGCGGCACATGAGGTCGAGATTCGCGGTTGCGAGCGCACCTGCGCAGTGCTGCCGCAGGCCGTGGCCGCCAGTGCGGAAGACTGGGATACCGAATACCTGGCGCCGATTCTGGCGATTCGCGTCGTGGATGGCGTCGATGAGGCGATGGCGCATATCGAGCGTCACAGCTCCGGGCACACCGAGGCCATCATCACCGAGAACTATGCGCTGGCGCGTCGCTTCATGGCGGAAGTCGATTCCAGCTCGGTGATGGTCAACGCCTCCACCCGCTTCGCCGATGGCTTCGAATATGGCCTGGGCGCCGAGATCGGCATCTCCACCGACAAGCTGCATGCGCGTGGCCCGGTCGGGCTTGAGGGCCTGACGACCCGCAAGTACATCGTGTTCGGTGATGGGCAGATTCGCCAGTGAAGGACCAGGTCTCACCCGCCAAGGGTCAGGTTGCGTCCGAGCAGACCTTGACGAACGAGCAGGCCCTGTCGCCCGAGGCGCTGGAGGATACCCAGCGCCCCTTGAATGCCGATGGTCTCGCGCAGGAGCGTGAGGCCGTGCATCACGGCACCGAGTCGGCACATGACTCACGCTCAAGGACTGACACGGCAGCGGAGCCGGGCTTTGAGGGCTGTCTCGGCCCGGTACCGCGTGTCGCCATGCTCGGCGGTACCTTCGATCCCATCCATCACGGCCATCTGCGCAGTGCCATCGAGCTGCGCGAAGCGCTGGGGCTGGACCATGTGCTGCTGGTGCCTTCGCATCAGCCGCCGCATCGCGCCGCGCCCGGCGTCAGCAGTGACCAGCGTCTGGCGATGCTGGAAGCCGCGATAGACGCAGAGCCGGGCCTCAAGGCCGATGGGCGTGAGCTGCTGCGCGATGGGCCGTCCTACAGTGCCGACACCCTGGCCAGTCTGCGCGCCGAATACGGCCCGCAGGCGCGGCTGGTGATGGCCATCGGCCATGACGCCTTCCTCAAGCTCGGGGAATGGCATGCCGCCGACCGTCTGTTCGATGATGCCCACGTGGTGGTGATCGAGCGGCCGGACCATGATGCACCGCTGCCCCGGGCGCTCGAAGCGTTGATCCAGGGGCGCGAGGTCGACTCGGTGGCGGCCTTGATGGCGCGCCCGGGTGGCCACCTGTTGCGCTTGTCGCTGCCGACGCGCATGGCCATCAGTGCCACCTTCGTGCGCGAGCGCCTCGCGCTGGGTGACAGCGTGCGCTATCTGCTGCCGGAAGCGGTGATCCGTCATATCGAGGCGCATGGCCTCTATTGTCCGTCATCGAGCTGAGCTCATCATCAGCCTGAGCCCATCATCGAGCTGAGCGTTGTGGCTCTGAACGTCTTGTCGCGTGCGAGCGTGGCATCATGAGAGGGGCGTCACTGCCGCGATCCCGCATCGCCGTGCGTGGCGCCCCTTTGGCGAGTAAATGACGATGCCCATAGGCGCGCGCATCGCCAACGGGTAGAATGCGCCCCCTGCCGAACAAACTCCCGAGGAATCATGCAGACCGAAGCTCTTAAAAACCTGGTTGTCGACGCCCTTGAAGAACTCAAGGCCCAGGAAATCAGCGAGATCAATGTCTCCAAGCTGACCAGCGTCACCGATGTGATGGTGATCGCGACCGGTACGTCCAGCCGGCATATCTCCGCGCTGGCCAACAACGTGCAGGTCACCGTGAAAGAAGCCGGCGTCAAGCCGCTGGGCTGTGAAGGCGACAACGGCTCCGACTGGGTGCTGCTGGATCTGGGCGATGTCGTCGTCCACGTCATGCTGGCCGAAACCCGTGCCCTGTACGACCTCGAGCGCCTGTGGAGCGATCTGCCCCGCGAAACGCGTGAAGAGTACGAGCAGAGCCACTGATCCTGCCAGCCTGACCCGACGGGTTGCTCGTCGGGACATGCCAACCGCGCGTTACGTCCTTGCCGGTCGCGATGTCGCGGGCAGGGAGTATCCGATGGAAGGACTGCGGGCTTGCCCGTCGTTCTGACACAGCACGGGACAGGACATGAAGATCCGAGTTTTGGCGGTCGGGCAGAAGATGCCGGACTGGGTGGAGAAGGGTAGCCGGGAATATCTCAAGCGCATGCCGCGGGATTTTTCGCTTGAGTTCATCGAGCTGGCGCCCGGCAATCGCGGCAAGAATGCGGACATCGCCCGTGCCATGGCCAGTGAAGGCGACCGGATGCTTGAAAAACTCAAGGGAAATGAACATGTTGTCGCCCTTGATGTCCTAGGTAAGGCCTGGAGTACCGAGCAGCTTGCCCAGCATGCCGATGATTGGCGGCTGGGAGGGCGAGACGTGGCCATCCTCATCGGTGGTCCGGATGGGCTCGACCCACGCCTGCTGGCACGTGCCGATCAGCGCTGGTCGCTCTCGGCACTGACGCTGCCGCACCCCTTGGTGCGCATCGTGCTGGCGGAACAGCTTTACCGCGCCTGGACATTGCTGGTCGGGCACCCCTATCACCGGTAAGCGCCTGCCGCTTGCGACACGACACTGGTTGCGAGACCCGCCATGCGCCAACGCCGGGCGACGATAAAGAATCCTCAACAAGAAGTGCGGATCTTTCGCCTTCGCAGCATCGTGGCTGCCGGCCTTGTGCTGGTGCTGGCCGGATGTCTGCTGGCGCGGCTGCTCTTCCTGCAGGTCGTGGAACACGACATCTATACGACGCGCTCGGACAAGAACCGTGTGCGTGTCGAGCCCTTGCCGCCTACGCGCGGCTTGATCTATGACCGCAATGGTCAGCTGCTCGCCGAAAACCGTCCCAACTACAATCTCACCATCGTGCGCGAACGCGCCGGTGATCTCGAGACGACGCTTGAGCGCCTGGTCGAGATTCTCGATCTGCCGCCCGATGAAGTCGAAGACTTCAAGGAACGCTCGCGTCAGCGTCAACGCCCCTACCAGCCCGCCCTGTTGATGAGTGAATTGAGTCAGGAGCAGATCGCGCGTCTGGCCGTCAATCGCTATCGTCTGCCCGGCGTCGAGGTCGAGGCGCAGCTGCTGCGCTACTACCCGGACGCCAAGCCGCTGTCGCATACCCTGGGATACGTGGGGCGCATCAATCAGGCCGAGCTCAAGACCCTCGACAAGGGCAACTATTCGGGCACCCACTTCATCGGCAAGACCGGCATCGAGCGCTTCTATGAAGAGGAGCTGCACGGTCAGGCGGGCCTGCGCAAGGTGGAAACCAATGCGCGGGGTCGTGTGCTGCGTGAGCTGTCGCGGATCGACCCGGTGCCGGGCAAGGACCTGACGCTGACCATCGACCGCGGCCTGCAGGATCTCGCCTATCGGCTGCTCAAGGGGCGACGTGGCGCCATCGTGGCCATCGAGCCCGAGACGGGCGACATCCTGGCGATGGCCTCCGTGCCGGGCTTCAACTCCAATGAGTTCGTCACCGGCATCAGCGTCAAGAGCTATCGCGCGCTGCAGAATGATATCGACCTGCCGCTGTTCAATCGTGCCATTCGCGGCCAGTACCCGCCGGCCTCGACCGTGAAGCCCTTCATGTCGCTGGCGGGGCTGGAGAACGGTGCCATCACCACCAGCACCACCTTCTACGACCCCGGCTATTTCCAGCTGCCCAATGACAGCCACAAGTATCGCAACTGGCTGCGCTGGGGGCATGGGCGCGTCAACATGCGGCGTGGCATCGCGGTGTCCAATGACACCTTCTTCTACAACGTCGCCTACCGCCTGGGGATCGACCGCATCAGCGAGTACATGCACAAGTTCGGCTTCGGTGAGCAGACGGCGCTGGACGTGCAGGGCGCGCTGCCCGGCCTGATGCCGTCCAAGGAATGGAAGCGCAATCGCTACGACAAGCCCTGGTACCCCGGCGAGACCATCTCCATCGGTATCGGTCAGGGCTACTGGCTTGCCACGCCGTTGCAGCTCGCCTCGGCGGAGGCCGTGCTGGCCAATCGCGGCAGGCACGTGACGCCTCACCTGGCCAAACGCATCGGCGACGAGACGGTGTTGCTGCCCCGTAGCGAGGAGAAGCCGGATGTGGTGCTGGACAATCCGGCGTGGTGGGACGATGTCATCGCCGCCCTCGAGGACGTGGTCAGCGGGCGAGAAGGCACGGCGCGCAAGTATGTCGGGCCCGGCCTCAAGTACCGCATGGCCGGCAAGTCCGGTACCGCGCAGGTCTTCACCCTCGGGCAGGACCAGAAATACAACGGCAAGGAGCTCGCGGAGCGTCTGCGTGACCACGCCCTGTTCGCCGCCTTTGCGCCGGTCGAGCACCCGGAGATAGCCGTCTCCGTGGTGATCGAGAACGGCCAGGGCGGCAGCTCCGTGGCGGGCCCGATGGCGCGCGCCGTGACCGATTACTGGCTGTTGCCGCGCATTGACCCCGAGGCGCGTGAGGCGGCGCTCACGCTGGCTGCCGCTCTGGCGCCGCCGGAGGCACCGGCGGGCGAGGGTGAGCAAGGAGAGAACGATGCCGACTGATTATCAGCGCTCGATGCGTGGTGTAGGCGGGGACCTCAGTCATCGCCGCCGCACCAGCCTGTGGGAGCGTATCCACCTCGACCCCTGGCTGTTGCTGTTGCTGCTGGCCGTGCTCGGCTGCGGGCTGATCGTGCTCTACAGCGCCAGTGGCCAGGATATCGACTTCACGCTGCGCCAGGCCTCACGCCAGGCGCTGGCACTGGTGATCATGATCGGGCTCGCCCAGCTGTCACCCGCGACCCTTTACCGCTGGGCGCCGGTCGCCTATGGCGCCGGCTTCCTGATGCTGGTGGCGGTGGAGGTGTTGGGGGATGTCGGCATGGGCGCCCAGCGCTGGCTGGTCATCCCCGGGGTGGTGCGCTTCCAGCCCTCTGAGCTGATGAAGCTGGCGATGCCGATGATGGTGGCCTGCTGGCTCGGTCAGCGCCCGCTGCCCCCTCGCTGGCGAGATCTGGCCATCTGCGCCGTGATCATCGTCGCGCCGGTGCTGCTGATCGCGCGCCAGCCGGACCTCGGTACCTCGTTGCTGGTCGCTGCGGCGGGCGTGTTCGTGATCCTGCTGGCGGGGCTTTCCTGGAAGCTGATCGCCTTCTTCGGCGCCTTGATCGCCTCGGCATTGCCGCTTCTGTGGATGGTGATGCACGACTATCAACGCCGCCGTGTGCTGATATTCCTCAATCCGGAGTCTGACCCGCTCGGCGCGGGCTGGAACATCATCCAGTCCAAGACGGCCATCGGCTCGGGCGGCATCTTCGGCAAGGGCTATACCCTGGGGACCCAGTCCCAGCTCGAGTTTCTGCCGGAGCGCCATACCGACTTCATCGTCGCGGTCATCGGGGAGGAATTTGGCCTGATCGGCATGAGCTTCTTCCTGGGGCTCTACGTGCTGATCGTGCTGCGCGGGCTGGTGATGTCCAACAATGGCCAGGACAGTTTTGCACGGCTGACGGGGGGCGCGATCATCCTGACGTTCTTCGTCTACGTCTTCGTCAACATCGGCATGGTATCGGGTATCTTGCCGGTCGTTGGCGTCCCGTTGCCGCTGGTCAGTTATGGTGGGACCTCCAGCGTGACCTTGCTGGCAGGCTTCGGTATTCTCATGAGCATTCATACCCACCGGCGCCTATTGTCGCGATGACGTGGCGGCCAGTTGCCGAGTGGCAAGGACATTCGCGAGCCCAAGCTCGCAGACAGGCAAGGAGAGAGTCGATGACGGTGATCAATGCGCGTGGGCGACGTCTGAAGCACTGGGGCGCAGCCCTGGTGATGGTGGCACCGCTGCTGGGAATGTCAGGCGTGGCCAAGGCGGCGCCTGATGGCTTCGCCCCGGCGACTCACCCGGAAACGGCCAAGCTGGTCGACGAGCTGGTGGCCAAGGGGCTGGATCGCGATCGCGTGACCGAGCTGATGAATCAGGCCGATTACAGCCAGAAAGTGCTGGATGCCATGTCGCGTCCGGCGGAAGGTCATCTGCGCTGGGACCAGTACCGCGCCATCTTCATGAAGCAATCACGCATCGAAGCTGGTGTGAAGTTCATCGCCGAGCATCGTGAAACCTTCGATCGCGCCCAGGCCGAGTATGGCGTGCCGCCGGAAGTCATCGCCGCCATCATCGGTGTCGAGACCTTCTTCGGCAAGCACACCGGCACTCACCGCGTGATCGATTCACTGTCCACGCTGGCCTTCGATCACCCGCGTCGCGGCAAGTTCTTCCGTGGCGAGCTGGCGGCCTTCCTGCAGCTGACGATTGAGCAGGGCATTGACCCGCTCTCCATCAAGGGTTCCTACGCCGGCGCGATGGGCTATCCGCAGTTCATCCCGACCAGCTATCAGGCCTATGCGGTCGATTTCGATGGCGATGGCGTGCGTGATCTGTGGCACAACCCGGTCGATGCCATCGGCAGCGTCGGCAACTACTTCGCGCGTCATGGCTGGAAGGCCGGTGCGCCGGTGGTCAGCGCCGCGGATGGCCCCGGGACGCCGCCGTCCTCCGTCACCTTCAACAAGACCAAAAAGCCGTATATGAGCGTTTCCGCGCTCGAGGCGGCCGGTGTCCAGGTGGCAGACGACGTGGCCGGCAATACCCAGGTGATTCCGTTGGCGCTGGACCTGAAACAGGGCTATCGCTACGCCGTCGGCTACGACAACTTCTACGTCATCACGCGCTACAACCACAGCCACATGTATGCGATGGCCGTGGATGAGCTCTCCCGGGCGATCAAGCGTCGTCTCGAGGACGGAGGTGCGGGATGAGCTGGTCACGTGCGCTACCGCTGACCCTCGCGCTTGCCCTGCTGGCCGGCTGTGCCAGCAGTGGGGGTGGCACCCAGGTCAGTGATGGTGCCTCGGCGAGCACCGGCAAGAAGGCGGGCAAGAACAGCCGCTACGAGATGGACAGCGATGCCTATCCCGATGATGCGCCGGATGTCTCGGCGGTGCCCGATGAGGTGCCACGTGTCGAACCCTATACCCGCAGCGGCAATCGCAGCGAGTACGAGGTATGGGGCAAGACCTATCACGTGATGGATGATCCGCGCGGTTACGTGGCCGAGGGCACTGCTTCCTGGTATGGCAAGAAGTTTCATGGCTACGCCACCGCCAGTGGCGAGATCTATGACATGTACACCATGACGGCGGCCCACAAGTCGCTGCCATTGCCGACCTATGCGCGTGTCACCAATCTGGACAATGGCAAGCAGGTCATCGTCAAGGTCAACGACCGCGGCCCCTTCCATGAAGACCGCCTGATCGACCTGTCCTACAGCGCTGCGTGGCGCCTGGATATGCTGGGCCATGGCACCGGGCACGTGCGTGTCGAGACCCTCGACGCCACGACCTGGAAGCCGGGCCCGAGCCCGACCCAGGGCACGGCAGAGTCCGAGCGTCTGCTGGCGCGCAGCCAGGCGGTACGCCGCGAGCAGGGCATTGCCGGCCTTGACGCGATGCAGGCAACCGGTGGTTCCGTGGCCTCGAGCGCTTCCGGCGCGAGCGTTGCCGCCAAGCCCGTGGTAGCCTCTGCTGCGCCGAGCAGCACGTCCTCCGTGGCGAACGGGGAAGCCACCTTCCTGCAGGTCGCGGCGGTCAGTGATCTGAGCAAGGCCGACAGCATTCGTGCCAGTGTCAGCTCCCGTCTGGGACGACCGACTCGTGTGCTGGGCAGCGGCGACCTCTACAAGGTTCAGGTCGGCCCGCTGGAAGACAATGTCCGTATTGAATCGCTCAAGTCGGCGCTGGCCGATGCTGGCTATGCCGGGGCCTTCAGCGTCACGGCAGAGCGATAAGGGCCGCAGGCCCGTTTTCATCCATCATGCGCTTCGTGAAGAGGCGCAACCTGGCCGAGGCGCAAGCCTCGGCTTATGCATGAGTGTCAAAGAGATTCCAACATGTCCCTGAAAGCCCGACTTCTTCCTCTTCGGCGTCGATTCTCCGCGCTGATGGCGGCCAGCGGCATTGCGCTGTTCGCAGGCGTTGCCGCCACCCCGGCCCATGCCATCGAGACGGATACCCTGATTCCGGCGGCGCCGCAGCTTGCGGCTTCTTCCTGGATCCTGATGGACGCCAATTCCGGGCGCATCCTGGTCGAGCACAATGCCGACAAGCGCCTGCCGCCGGCCAGCCTGACCAAGATGATGACGGCCTACCTGGTCGAGAGCGAGATGGACGACGGCAAGCTGAGCCCGGACGAGAAGGTCCGCATCAGCGTCAATGCCTGGAAGACGGGTGGCTCGCGCATGTTCATCCGCGAAGGCACCAGCGTCACCGTCGATGACCTGCTGCACGGTGTCATCATCCAGTCCGGCAACGACGCCAGCGTCGCGCTGGCCGAGCGTATCGGCGGCAGCGAAGGTTCCTTCGCCGACCTGATGAACCAGCACGCCAAGCGTCTGGGCATGAAGAACACCCACTACATGAACGCCACTGGCCTGCCGCACGCGGAGCATTACTCCACGGCGCACGACCTGGCGATTCTGGCGCGTCGCATCATCAAGGACTACCCGGATCACTACGAGATCTATTCCCAGAAGTACTTCACCTGGAATGGCATCAAGCAGCCGAACCGCAACAAGCTGCTGTGGCGTGACAAGGATGTCGATGGCCTCAAGACCGGCCACACCGAAGAAGCCGGCTACTGCCTGGTGGCATCCGCCAAGAAGGAAGATACCCGCCTGATCAGTGTCGTGATGGGCACCAAGTCCGAAGAGGCGCGTGCGCAGGAATCCCAGAAGCTGTTGACCTACGGCTTCCGCTACTTCGAGAGCAAGAAGCTCTATGACAAGGGCGCGGTGCTCAACCAGGCGCGTGTCTGGGGTGGTGAGAAGGACCAGGTGCGTCTGGGCATGGCTCAGGACGTCTTCCTGACCGTGCCGAGTGGTCAGGCTGACAAGCTGACCGCGCGTCTTGATCTCAAGGACACCATCAAGGCTCCGGTTCAGGCCGGCGAGCAGTACGGTACCCTGCAGATCAAGCTGGACGACAAGGTGCTGGCCGAAGAACCGCTGGTCGCACTGGAGCCGGTGGAGCAGGGCGGCCTGTTCAAGCGTCTGTGGGATGCCCTGATGCTGTTCTTCCACGGTCTGTTCAACTGAGTCAGTCGTCTGGCTGTGTGAAGTGACGCGGCCGATGACATGATTCAGTGATGGCAGTGGGGCGCGCGTGCTGGCGGTGCCAGGCGCGCGCCCCTGAATATCGCGGTCGTGTACTCAACAAAGGGCGATCCGGCTGACGGATCGCCCTTTGTTGAGTAGAATGGTCGGAAATAGAGTTACCTGAAGGGCTATCCCCATGGCCAAGACGCCAGCAGCTGGTGGGCAGACGCCCCCGAAGATTGAATTCCCGTGTGATTTCTCCCTCAAGATCGTCGGAACCGCCGCAGAAGATCTCGTCGAAGTGGTCTGCAATATCCTGGAAGTGCATGCGCCGGGCTTCGATGCGACGGCCATCACCTGGCAGGACAGCAAGAACGGCAACTACCGCAGCATCCGTGTGGTGATCCGTGCCACCGGTACCGATCAGCTGGATGCGCTGCACCGTGACCTCAAGGCCACCGGTCGCATCCATATGGTGCTGTGATCCAGGCATGAAACGCTGGATTTCCTTGTCTTGCGCCTTGATGACAGGAGCGCATGCATGAACACGATTCACGTCTACCACCTCGGCCTCAAGGCCTATGATGAGGTGTGGTCGGCCATGCGCCACTTCACCGATACGCGTGCGGCCGATGCGCCGGACGAGCTGTGGGTGGTGGAGCACCCGCCGGTCTTTACCCAGGGCCAGGCAGGCAAGCCGGAGCATCTGTTGATGCCGGGCGACATTCCGGTGGTGCAGACCGACCGTGGCGGCCAGGTGACCTATCATGGGCCCGGCCAGCTGGTGCTCTACCCGCTGCTCAACGTCAAGCGGGGCGGCATCGGCGTTCGCCAGCTGGTGACGGCGCTGGAAGAGACGGTGGTGGCGGCGATGGCCGAGCATGGCATCGAGGCCTATCCGCGTCCGGACGCGCCTGGCGTCTATGTGAAGAAGTCGGCGCAGCGTGGCGATGACCCGCGTCGTTCGATGGAAGAGGCCAAGATCGCCTCGCTGGGACTGCGCATCCGGCGTGGTTGCAGTTTCCATGGCGTGGCGATCAATCTGGACATGGACCTCGCGCCCTTCGGGCGCATCAATCCCTGCGGCTATGCCGGCATGGCGATGACCCAGCTGCGCGATCTCGTTCGCGCACCGGTGGATCTTGCCAGCGAGCGTGACCGCCTGGTGCGTTGTCTGGGCGCAAGCCTGGGCGATGTGACCCTGACTCCGGTGAGCGGCCTGCCCGCGGCACTGGCTGACATTTCTCGAACAGCAGGACAGAACTGATGACCGAGACCATCGCTACCACGAAGCCCGCTCCCTCCGCTGCTCCTGCCCGCAAGGAGCGTGGCGTGAAGCTGCGCGGCGCCGAGAAGGTTGCCCGCATTCCGGTCAAGGTGATTCCCACCGAGACCTTGCCCAAGAAGCCGGACTGGCTGCGTGTGCGCATGCCGGCCTCGCCGGAAGTCACGCGCATCAAGCAGACGCTGCGCAAGCACGGCCTGCACACGGTCTGTGAAGAAGCCTCCTGCCCGAACCTGGGCGAGTGCTTCAGCGGCGGCACCGCGACCTTCATGATCATGGGTGACATCTGCACCCGTCGTTGCCCGTTCTGCGACGTGGCGCACGGTCGCCCCAGCGCGCTGAACGCCGACGAGCCGCGCGAGCTGGCCGAGGCCATCGCCGAGATGCGCCTGAATTACGTCGTCGTGACCTCCGTCGACCGTGATGACCTGCGCGACGGTGGCTCCAACCACATCGCCGAGTGCATCCGCGAGATTCGCGAGAAGTGCGACGGCACCGAGATCGAAGTGCTGGTGCCGGACTTCCGTGGCCGCATGCAGGTCGCGCTGGACGTGCTCGAGCAGACGCCGCCGGACGTCTTCAACCACAACCTGGAAACCGTGCCGAGCCTTTACCGTCGCGTGCGTCCGGGCGCCGACTACCAGTGGTCACTTGACCTGCTCAAGGGCTACAAGGAGCGTCGTCCGGAAGTGAAGACCAAGTCCGGCCTGATGCTGGGTGTCGGTGAGACTGACGAGCAGGTGCTCGAGGTCATGCAGGACCTGCGCAACCACGGTGTCGACATGCTGACCCTGGGTCAGTACATGCAGCCGTCGCGCAATCACCTGCCCATCGACCGCTGGGTGCACCCGGATACCTTCGATTGGCTCGGCCAGAAGGCGCGCGAGATGGGCTTCTCGCATGTCGCCTCTGGCCCGCTGGTGCGCTCTTCCTATCACGCCGACAAGCAGGCGCACGGTGTGGAAGTGAAGTAAGCCGCACTGCTGACATGCCGTCAGTTGCCTGAACGAAAAAACCGCCATGGAGCTTGTCTCCATGGCGGTTTTTTCATGTGGCTTGCGTCATCAGGACGCTATGTTCATTGCTCGGTCGCCAGCGGCAGGCAGGCCACGCTGTGCCCGGGGATGGGCTCCATCGGCGCGCTGAAGTGAGCATTGAGCTCCGGCAGCAGCTCGCGCACGAAGCGCAGGAACAGCTCGGTGACCGGCGTGGGGTAGCGGTCCTTGGGGTAGACGGTGCACCAGCTGCGTCTGAGCGGGAAGCCCGGCAGTGAGGGCGAGGCCAGCAGGCCTGAGGCCAGCTCGAGCTGAACCGACAGTCGCGGCAGGATCGCCACGCCCAGGTGCGCCATCACGCCTTGCTTGATGGCCTCATTGGAGCCCAACTCCAGCGTATGGCGCAGCGAGACGCGCTCGCGTGCGGCGAACTCCTCGAAGGCGGTGCGTGTGCCGGAACCGGGTTCACGCATCAGCATGTAGTACTGCGCGAGGTCTTCCAGGGTGATGCCCTTGACCTCCAGCAGCGGATGACCGGGCCAGACGACGGGGATCAGCTCGTTGTCGAGAATCGGCATGAAGGCGAGGTTGGCGTCATCCGGCACCATGCCCATGATCACCAGATCATCGCGCCGCTCGGCGAGGCGCTCGAGCGCCTGACCGCGATTGCAGACGCGCAGACGCACCGAGACTTCCGGATACCGCGCCCGGAAGCGCGCCAGAATATGCGGCACCACGTACTGAGCGGTGGACACGGCCGCCAGATTGAGCTCGCCGCGGATGGTGCCAGCGATCTCCGACAGCTCCATCTGCAGGCTCGAGACCTCGCCGAAGATCGACTGCACCGAGTTCGCCAGGGCGTCAGCCGCCGGCAGGATATGCAGCGTCTTGCCGGCATATTTGAACAGCGATTGCTCGAGTGCCTGCTCCAATTGGCGAATCTGGGCACTGACGGCGGGTTGCGTCAGGCCAAGTTGCTCGGCCGCACGGGAGTAGGACTGTTGGCGATGAACCGCTTGGAACACCTGTAACTGTCTGAAAGTTAAGCGATTCAACAAGTTTGGACGCGACATGACACACCCAGTCATAAGGTTTTACTTATAGATTGGCAAAAAAATATCAACTTTTCTATTGGTCTCTCGCTGGGTAGCGTGGAACGCATGCTACCTCGTGTCTGTCAGCGCCGTTGTCGCGTCTGGCGGTCAATGACAAGCGCACGACCAGAGCACCACAACAAGATCACGCGTCACGTCCGGGAGAGTCACCATGTTTCGCAAGTTGCTGATTGCCAACCGAGGGGAAATCGCAGTGCGCATTGTACGCGCCTGTGCCGAGATGGACATCCGCTCAGTCGCTGTCTACACCGAACCTGATCGTTTCTCCTTGCACGTCAAACGCGCCGATGAAGCGCATTTCATCGGCGAAGACCCGCTGGCCGGCTATCTGGATGCCCGCCGCCTGGTCGATCTCGCGCGCGAGACCGGCTGTGACGCCATCCATCCGGGCTACGGATTCCTGTCGGAGAACGCCGAATTCGCGGCCATCTGTGAAGCGGCGGGTATCGCCTTCGTGGGGCCGGCCAGCAGTGTCATCGCCCGCATGGGTGACAAGACCCAGGCCCGCGATGCCATGAAGGCGGCCGGCGTGCCGGTGACGCCGGGCTCGGCCGGCAATCTGGCCGATGTCGAGGAGGCGCTGAGTGTCGCCGAGCAGGTCGGCTACCCTGTCATGCTCAAGGCTACCTCAGGCGGTGGGGGGCGCGGTATCCGGCGTTGTGATGATGCTCATCAGCTCGAGCAGGCCTGGGGGCGCGTGATCTCGGAAGCCACCAAGGCCTTCGGCAGTGCCGATGTGTTCCTCGAGCGTTGCGTGGTCGACCCGCTGCATATCGAGGTGCAGATCCTGGCCGACAATCACGACAACGTGATTCATCTGTTCGAGCGTGACTGCTCCATCCAGCGTCGCAACCAGAAGCTGATCGAGATCGCCCCCAGTCCGCAGCTGACACCGGAGCAGCGCTCCTACGTCGGCGAGATGGCGGTACGTGCCGCCCGCGCCGTCGGCTATCGCAACGCCGGTACCGTGGAGTTTCTGGTCAAGGGCAACGAGATCTACTTCATGGAGATGAACACTCGCGTGCAGGTGGAACACACCATCAGCGAGGCCATCACCGGCGTGGACATCGTGCGCGAGCAGATCCGCATCGCCTGGGGCCACAAGCTGGCCTTCCGTCAGGAAGACATTCGCCATCACGGCTATGCGATCCAGTTCCGCATCAACGCCGAGGACCCCAAGAACGACTTCCTGCCAAGCTTCGGGCGCATCACGCGCTACTACGCGCCGGGCGGGCCTGGCGTGCGTACCGATACCGCGATCTATACCGGCTACACCATTCCGCCGTATTTCGATTCCATGTGTCTGAAGCTCATCGTGTGGGGGCTGACCTGGGAAGAGGTCATCAATCGTGGCTCACGTGCCCTCAATGACATGCGTCTGCAGGGCGTCAAGACCACGGCGCCTTACTATCAGGAAATCCTCAAGCACCCTGATTTCCGCAACGCGCACTTCGATACCGGCTTCGTGGCCGCCCACCCGGAATTGACCCAGTACTCGGTCAAGCGCCTGCCGGAACAGACAGCGCTGGCGATCGCGGCGGCCATCGCGGCTCACGCCGGTCTCTGATGCGCACCTGATGCCCCTGATGTCGTGAATCTACCCTGAGCTTCCCCCGGTTCACGTAGCCAACAATTAGAAGGACCCCAGACATGACAGCTGCAACCCCCAACACCCCCGCCGTCGATCACGCCGAGCGCGTCAAGGTCACCGAAGTCGTGCTGCGCGATGGCCACCAGTCATTGATCGCGACCCGCATGCGCACCGAGGACATGCTGCCGATCGCCGCGCGCCTCGATCAGGCCGGTTTCTACAGTCTCGAAGTGTGGGGCGGCGCGACCTTCGATGCCTGCGTGCGCTTTTTGAAGGAAGACCCCTGGGCGCGTCTGAAGGCGCTCAAGGAAGCCATGCCCAATACCCCGCTGCAGATGCTGCTGCGCGGCCAGAACCTGCTCGGCTATCGTCACTATGCCGATGACGTGGTGGAGGCCTTCGTCGAGCGCGCCGCGGCAGGTGGCATCGATATCTTCCGTGTCTTCGATGCCCTGAATGACCTGCGCAACATGGAAACCGCCATGCGCGCGGTCAAGAAGGCCGGCAAGCACGCCCAGGGCACCATCTGCTACACCGTGAGTCCGGTGCATACGCTGGAGATGTACGTCGAGCAGGCGCGCAAACTGGTCGAGATGGGAGCCGATTCCATCGCCATCAAGGACATGGCCGGCCTGCTGACGCCGTACGCCACCTACGACCTGGTCAGCGCGCTGGTCGAGGCGGTCGAGGTGCCGGTCCATCTGCACAGCCACGCCACGGCAGGCCTGGCGCCGCAATGCCAGATCAAGGCCGTCGAGGCGGGCTGTCGCCACATTGATACCTGCATCTCGGCCTTCGCCGGCGGCACCAGCCATCCGGCCACCGAATCCTTCGTGGCCTCGCTGCGCGGCACCCAGTGGGATACCGGCCTTGAGCTGGAGTCGCTGCGCGAGATCGGCGATTACTTCCACGAGGTGCGCAGCAAGTACTCATCCTTCGAGAGCGAATTCACCCGCGAGGATGTCTCGGTCCAGATCAGCCAGATTCCCGGTGGCATGATGTCCAACCTGGCCAGCCAGCTGAAGGAGCAGAATGCCCTGGAGCGCATCCGCGAGGTGTTCGATGAGATCCCGCGTGTGCGTGCCGATCTCGGCTATCCGCCGCTGGTCACCCCGACCTCGCAGATCGTCGGCACCCAGGCGGTGCTCAACGTGCTGACCGGCGAGCGCTACAAGAGCATCACCAACGAGGTGAAGCGCTATCTGCAGGGCGGCTATGGCCAGGCGCCGGCACCGGTCAACGAAGAGGTGCGCTCGCGTGCCATCGGCAACGCGCCGGTGGAAGTCGGGCGCCCGGCTGACCTGCTCGCGCCGGAGATGACGCGCCTCACCGAGGAGCTGGGCGAGCTGGCCGAGTCCCCCGAGGACGTGCTGACCTTCGCCATGTTCCCGGAGCTGGGACGTGACTTCCTCAACGAGCGCCGCGCCGGCACGCTCACACCGGAAATCATCCCCCAGGGCGAGGCGGAACGTCCGGTGACCTCTGGCGTGCCGACCGAATTCGTCATCGACGTGCACGGCGAGTCCTACGCGGTGCAGATCACCGGCGTCGGCGGCGCCAAGGGCAGCAAGCGTCACGTCTATCTGACCCTGGACGGCATGCCGGAAGAGGTGGTGTTCGAGGCCAAGGACGATTACGTGGCGGGCGGCCAGAGCGGCGGACGTGCCAGCGCCTCGGCGCCGGGCCATGTCACCACCGCGATGCCGGGCAACATCGTCGAGGTGCTGGTCGCGGTCGGTGACAGCGTCACCGCGGGCCAGTCGGTGCTGATCAGTGAGGCGATGAAGATGGAGACCGAGATCGCCGCGCGTGTCGACGGTACCGTCAAGGCCATTCATGTGACGCGTGGCGATCGTGTCACGCCGGGGGAAGTGCTGATCGAGATCGCGTGATGCCAGCGGCGGCGAGGTTGCAAAATCTGACCGCCGTCACCATCTGACAGCTATACGATCACCAGGGGCGGCCGGGCATCTTCGAGGCTCTGCCGTCCTTTCCTGTGGAAGGACCAACATGGCAACACATTTCGAGCAGGTTCCCGGCCTGAGTGAGCAGATCGACCCGGCCACCCGTGGCTACGTCTTCAACCAGACCATGCTGCGCATCAAGGACCCCGAGCGCAGCCTGGATTTCTACACCCGCGTGCTGGGCATGCGTCTGGTGCGCAAGCTCGACTTCCCGGAAATGCAGTTCAGCCTCTATTTCCTCGCCTACCTGGATGACGACCAGGCCAGTGAAGTGCCCGGTGATGACCTGAAGCGCACCACCTACACCTTCGGGCGTGAGGCGATGCTGGAGCTGACCCATAACTGGGGCACCGAGAATGACCCGGACTTCGCCTACCATGACGGCAACGCCCAACCGCAGGGCTTCGGCCATATCGGGGTCAGCGTGCCGGATGTCTATGCGGCTGCCGAGCGTTTCGAGTCGCTGGGCGTCGAGTTCGTCAAGCGCCCCGACGATGGCAAGATGAAGGGTCTGGCCTTCGTGAAGGACCCCGATGGCTACTGGATCGAGATCCTGCGCGCCGATACCTTCGAGCGTCAGGCCAACGGCGAAGCCTGAGGCAGGCCGCCGCTGTAAAGAACCGCCACCACCGGCATGCCCGGGGTGGCGGTTTTTCGTTTATGCGAAACTCCGCGTTGTAGGGGTGTCAGCGGCATTCGCTTGCTGCAATGATGATGTCTGACTGACACTCGCAAGGCGCTCATTATTGATGGTCCTTGAGATCGATGGACCTCGAGAGGGACGGCCCTTGAGATCGATCGCCCATGACGAAAGAGGAGACAGCTATGTCGGAGAATGCACAGCGGTTGAGCGGCAAGGTGGCGGTAGTCAGTGGAGCTTCACGCGGGATCGGCGCCGGGATCGCGCAGCGCCTGGCGGCGGACGGCGCTCACGTCATCGTCAACTATCGCAGCGACAGTGATGGCGCCTTGCAGGTCGTGACGGATATCGAGTCGCGGGGCGGCAAGGCGATCGCCGTTCAGGCCGATGTCGGTGTCAGCAGCGACGCGGCACAATTGTTCACCGAAGCCCGGCGCGTGTACGGCGGGGTGGATATCCTGGTCAACAATGCCGGCATGAGCATCTACAAACCCATCGCCGATTTCACGGATGACGACTTCGCCAACCTGATGCAGGCCAATCTGACCGGCTCCTTCAATCTGATGCGTGAGGCGGCGCGGCATCTGCGTGATGGCGGACGCGTGATCAACATGTCCACCTCGGTGACGCGGCAGATGTTCGCGACCTACGGGCCCTATGCGGCTTCCAAGGCCGCGGTGGACCAGCTGACGCGGGTGCTGGCCAAGGAAGTCGGCGAGCGAGGCATCACGGTCAATGCCGTGGCACCGGGCCCGACGGACACCGGCCTGTTTCGTCACGGCAAGAGTGAAGTGACCATCGAGCGCCTCAAGGGCATGGCGGCGCTGGGGCGCATTGCGGACCCGCAGGATGTCGCAGCCGTCGTGGCCTGGCTTGCCAGCGAAGATGCCGGCTGGGTGAGTGGCCAGGTCATCGGTGCCAATGGCGGCTTTGCCTGAGGTCACCGAGGTGGGTTTTGCCTAACACCGCCCATGTTTGCGGCTATGCTGTTGTCAGGATGAGGTTTGTTCAGACATTGGCATGAGGGGCTGGTATGAAGGTGACAGCTAGCGAAGTCCACGGCGATATCTCGCCGCAGGGCGTGATCCCGGCTCCCGATGGTTTGCGCGTGGGCTATCCCGGGCACCTTGGGGGTTACTCGCGCGAGTGCGCGCTCAAGCTCTATGCCAACGACGCCCAGCTCAAGGCTTACGCAGGCATCGATGAGGTCATCAG
Source organism: Cobetia sp. MC34 (assembly GCF_018340035.1). Lineage (NCBI taxonomy): Bacteria > Pseudomonadati > Pseudomonadota > Gammaproteobacteria > Oceanospirillales > Halomonadaceae > Cobetia > Cobetia sp. MC34. The sequence goes on along the minus strand of NZ_JADPPY010000001.1, from coordinate 89,067 downwards.
GGCGCTGGCGGAAGGCGAGATCGATACCGCCGTGGTGCCCTGGTCGCGTGGGCATCAGCGTCCGGTGCGCACCACGCATCAGGCGCTGGCATTCTGGACGGGCATCTGCGTCGAGCGGCGCGTCTTCCGTGCCATCAGTCTCAGTCTGCTCGGGCCGCCCGGGGCTTCGCCGTCGGCGGTGAGGCGTATCGTGGCACGCGAGGCCCTGTTCGAAGAGTGCGATGTCTGGTTGCAGCAGAACCTGCCGGAGGTCGAGCGGGTGGAGTGTCTGCACATGGCGGATGCGCTGGACATGGCAGAGAGTCGCAGCGATACGCTGGCCATCGCGCCGCCATCGCTGGCGCGCCGCCCGGGGCTTGTGTGCCTCGCCCAGCGCATCGAGGATGATCCCGGCCGTGTGGCGCAATTCGCGGTACTGAGGCGTGATCACGCGCGGGTGCGCGGCCAGTGCTTTTCCTGTGATGCCACGGTGGATGAAGGGCAGGGCAACGCCGTGCTGTCCGGTGCCAGCGAGCCCGCCGGGTGAGGGTCGCCGCTCGGCCCTGAGTTCCGTTATGCTGAAGGCCATTCGTCATCAGAGGCCTTTTGCATGGTGTCTTCCGACCAGCGCTCATCTACATCCTCCGCATCCTCTACACCAGAGACGCAGGACGCCGCGACTTCATCCGATGTCGCGGCGTCCAGTGTGGTGCAACGCATTCCTGCCGCTCCCGCCGAGTGGAAGGCCCCCGGCGAGCTTGATGCCCGCCTGCCGGTGCGGCCGGCCGTGGTGCCGGTCTCGCTGCCGACGGCCGGGCTGATCATCGTCGATGAGATCAACGGCTTCTGTCAGGTCGCAGGCGGTGCGCTGGCGCCTCAGGCGCCCAATGCCCAGGTCAGCAGGATGGTCGCCCTCAGCGATACGCTGGCGCGAACCTTCAGTGAGCGCAATCGCCCCTTGCTGGCCTTCATTGATTCTCATGCGCCGGGCAAGCCGGAGCCGCCTTATCCCGCCCATTGTGAGCAGGGCAGCGGCGAGGATGAGCTGGTGGCGGAACTTGCCTGGCTAGAGGAGGAGCCGCAGGCCACCTTGGTGCGCAAGGACTGCATCAATGGTTATGTCGGCGCGATTGATCCCCATACCCAGGTCAATGCGCTGCAGGAGTGGGTGAGCGACGAAGGACTGGAAACCTTGGTCGTGGTAGGCATCTGTACCGATATCTGCGTGATGGACCTGGTATTGACGTTGCTATCGGCGCGCAATCACGGCCTGCTGGGCAAGGTGCGTGACATCGTGGTGCTGGAGCCCGGCTGTGCCACCTACGACCTGCCGGCCGAGGTGGTCGCGCAGCTGGGGCTCCCCGATACGGCGACGCATCCCCAGGCAGACAGTCATCACATCGGGCTTTACTGCATGGCGGCGCGTGGTGCGGTGATCGCCAGTCAGCTTGAGCTGACTTCTTGAGCTGACCTGTTGAGCGGATGTCGTGAGCTGTTGTTGCGGTCTGCTGCTGTGGGCTGCTGTTACGGCATGAACCGCAGCGTCCCCAGAGAGAGGAAGAGCAGGGGTGGTGGTAGGAAGGCAGAAATTTCGTCAGAGGCCGCGCAGGCAATACTGCCCGTCTGCGCAAAAGGTAGTTTGATTACAACATCTGGCCATGAAAACGCCGCCTCTCTTGCGAGCAGGCGGCGTTTTCATGGGGCGACATCCAGCGTCATTCAGGCGCGGGTGCTGACCCAGTCATTGGCGTCCGGCACGGCCACTTCGACTTCCTCGGAGATCAACTTCGAGTGGAAGAGGAAGTCCGCGCTGGCCGCATTGCTGGCGACCGGCACGTTCCACAATGCCGCCAGGCGCAGCAGCGCCTTGACGTCAGGGTCGTGCGGCATCGGCGCGAACGGGTCCCACAGGAAGACCAGCAGGTCCAGATTGCCTTCGGCGATGCGCGCGCCGATCTGCTGATCACCGCCCAGCGGGCCGCTCAGCAGGCCCTCGACCTCGAGGCCCAGCTCCTTGCTGATGCGGCGGGCTGTGGTGCCCGTGCCCAGCAGCTGGTGGCGGGACAGCTCATCGCGCCAGCGATTGGCCCACGCCAGCATTTCATCCTTCTTGCCATCGTGCGCCACCAGCGCAATGCGCTTGCGTGCTGGCAGGGTGCGCCGTGCCTGGCGCTTGGGTCGTTGTTCGCTCATTCCCTGACCTCCTGAGGATGGGGCAATGTCGCTGGCCTCCCTCCCTGAAAGGCCCGGGGCGGGAGGCCAGCGAGGCCGATCAGTCGATGGTGCTGCCGACAGTGACGATCTTCATGGTGTTGGTGCCGCCATGTGCGTTCATCTGGTCGCCACGGGTCAGGATCACCAGGTCACCGCGAGTCGCGATGCCGCGGGCTTCCAGCTCCGCGATGGCGCGACGATTGATTTCCGCCGCCGGCAATTCGCTGGAATCGAAGGGCAGTGACACCACGCCGCGGTAGAGGGCCATGCGACGCTGGGTCTTCTGGTCCTGCGCCAGGCCGACGATGGGCAGACCGGAGCGGATGCGCGAGGCGATCAGCGGGGTATAGCCGGATTCCGTCATGCACACGATGGCCACGACACCGGTCAGGTGGTTGGCGGCATACATCGCGGACAGCGCGATGGTCTCGTCGGTCTTGCTGAAGCCTTCGTGGATGCGGTGCTGGGATTCCTGCGCGGCACGCTCACGTTCGGCGCCCAGGCAGACGCGATCCATGGTCTCGATGGTCTCGACCGGGAAGTCGCCGGCGGCGGTCTCGGCCGACAGCATCACGGCGTCGGTGCCGTCGAGCACGGCATTGGCGACGTCGAAGACTTCGGCGCGGGTCGGCAGCGGCGCGCTGATCATGGATTCCATCATCTGGGTGGCCGTGATGACCACGCGATTGAGGCTGCGCGCGCGGCGGATCATGCGCTTCTGCACGCCGATCAGCTGAGCATCGCCAATCTCGACGCCCAGATCGCCACGCGCCACCATCACGCCTTCACTGGCGAGGATGATGCCATCCAGCACGGCGTCGTCGGCCACGGCTTCGGCGCGCTCGACCTTGGCGATCAGGCCGATGTCACGACCTTCCTCGCCCAGCAGTTCACGTGCCAGCTGCATGTCGGCGCCGCTGCGCGGGAAGGACACGGCCAGATAGTCGACGCCGATATCGATGGCGGTCTTCAGGTCAGCCTTGTCCTTGTCGGTCAGGGCTTCGGCAGACAGGCCGCCGCCTTGCTTGTTGATGCCCTTGTTGTTGGACAGCTTGCCGCCGACCTTGACGGTGGTGTGGATCTCGTTGCCCTTGAGCTCATTGACCTCAAGCACCACACGGCCATCGTCGAGCAGCAGCACGTCGCCCGCGACCACGTCATCGGCCAGTTCCTGGTAGTCACAGCCGACACGCTCGACGGTACCTTCATCACGGCCCAGGCCGATATCGAGGATGAACGGCTGGCCTTCGCTCAGCTTGACGGCGGTATCCTTGAAGCGCGCGATGCGGATCTTCGGACCCTGCAGGTCGCCCAGCACGGCGACGCTGCGGCCCTGGGCGGCGGCGGCCTGACGTACGGCCTCGGCGCGCATGCGGTGATCTTCGGGGCTACCGTGGGAGAAGTTGAGGCGTACCACATCGACTCCGGCACGAATCATCGCGTCGAGCACACCCGGCTTGTCACTGGCAGGGCCGAGAGTGGCGACAATCTTGGTGCGGCGGATCGGGCCGTTGAACGCGTGCGGCATGAAAGCATACTCCTTGAACACTGGCGTGATGGACTGGCTGAAAACGCAAACCAGGTTGTTGTCATTTTACTACATTGAAGGCTGAAAGGGAGCCTGTCGAGTATCGTCGGCTGTCGTTGTCCATTCTCGTGATCACGATCGGGACTGCAAGGGGTGACGTGAAGTATGCCGAGCGATTGTTGCGAATACGTTGTCGCGGGTACGCGGACATGGGCTGGGGCGCTAGGGTATGCCGCGCTGCGCCATGCGGGCGCGGCCCGTCATTTCGACGCCTGACGGCCAGGCGTCGCATGCTCTCTGCGGCAGCGTCGTGGTGACCGCCCCGTCACGCCAATGTCCGCCGGCTGGCTTTCACTGACAGCCATTCCAGTGCTACCTATATAGTGGCAATACCCTGCTGGGCGAAATTTCCGCGCATCGGCCCAGCGCAGACCGTGCACCGGCCCCATGTATCGGGCCCGTTGACCGCTGCCATGCGCTGATGACCTATGCTCAAACCCGGCTCGGATGCCGGATTGCCACGACCACATGCCTGATGGCTGTCGATGTCATTCGGCGCAAGCCGCACGCTGACATGGCGGGTGGCATGGCAGGTCTCGAGGTTGTCGCAGAGGCGACCTGTCGAGCCGCCTTGTCGAGGCGTCAGTCTCAACATTGCTGGTCAGCGCTGAAATGCTGGGGTAGGGTAGGCGCATTTTTCGGCTGGGACAAAACCCAGCGCGACGAGTCATTCGCCGGCGCAATCAGCGCCGGCCAGGAGATGCGAGCAACCATGGGCAAGTCACTGGTGATCGTCGAGTCGCCCGCCAAGGCCAAGACCATCAACAAGTATCTCGGCAACGACTTCGTGGTGAAGTCGAGTGTCGGGCACATCCGCGACCTGCCGACCAGCGGTAGCGGCAAGCAGGCCACCGACCCCAAGGAACGTGCCCGTCAGGCGGCGGAGACTCGCAAGATGTCGCCCGAGGTCAAGGCGGCTCACAAGGCGCAGAAGGCCAAGACCCAGTTGATCCGCCGCATGGGGGTCGACCCGGAGAATGGCTGGGAGGCGCATTACGAGATCCTGCCCGGCAAGGAAAAGGTCGTTTCCGAGCTGACGCGTCTGGCCGAGAAAGCCGACACCATCTATCTCGCGACGGATCTGGACCGCGAAGGTGAGGCGATTGCCTGGCACCTGCGCGAGACCATCGGTGGCGACGATTCGCGTTACAAGCGCGTGGTGTTCAACGAGATCACCAAGAAGGCGATCACGGCGGCCTTCGATGAGCCGGGCGAGCTGAAGATGGATCGCGTGCATGCCCAGCAGGCACGCCGCTATCTGGATCGCGTCGTCGGCTTCATGGTCTCGCCGCTGCTGTGGGCCAAGGTCGCTCGTGGTCTGTCCGCCGGGCGTGTGCAGTCGGTTGCCGTGCGTCTGATCGTCGAGCGTGAGCGCGAGATCCGCGCCTTCATCCCCGAAGAGTTCTGGGATGTCCACGCTGAGCTGGCCGCCGCCAGTGGTGAAGCGATCCGTTTCGAGCTGGCGCGTCAGGATGGCAAGGCCTTCCGTCCGACCAGCGAGAAGGAGACGATGGACCGCATCGCGGCGCTGCGCACGGCCAAGCTCGCGATCACCAATCGTGAAGACAAGCCGACGCGCTCCAAGCCGAACGCGCCGTTCATCACCTCGACCCTGCAGCAGGCGGCCAGTGGTCGTCTCGGCTTCTCGGTCAAGAAGACCATGATGATGGCCCAGCGTCTCTACGAGGCGGGTTACATCACCTACATGCGTACCGACTCGACCAATCTGTCGGCGGACGCGGTGGCCACGGCGCGCGACTTCATCAGCGAAGAATACGGCAGCAACTACCTGCCGGAAGCGGCCAACGTCTACTCCAGCAAGGAAGGCGCCCAGGAAGCGCACGAAGCGATTCGTCCTTCCGAAGTGTCGCGCCGCGCCACCGATCTCGCCGGCATGGAGCGTGACGCCGAGCGCCTGTATGAGCTGATCTGGCGTCAGTTCGTGGCCTGTCAGATGCTGCCGGCCGAATACCTGTCCTCCACGCTGACCATCGAAGTGGATGGCTACGAGCTGCGCGCCAAGGGCCGTGTGCTCAAGTTCGACGGTTACACGCGTGTCATGAAGCCGATGGGCAAGAAGGAAGAGGACCAGTCGCTGCCGGACCTCGCCATCGGTGAGAAGCTGGACCTGGTCGAGCTGCAGCCGCTGCAGCACTTCACCAAGCCCACGGCGCGTTACACCGAGGCCAGCCTGGTCAAGGAGCTGGAGAAGCGCGGTATCGGTCGTCCGTCCACCTATGCCGCCATCATCTCCACCATCCAGGACCGTGGCTACGTGGCGCTGGAAAACCGTCGCTTCTATGCCGAGAAGCTGGGCGATATCGTCACCGATCGCCTCAGCGAGTCCTTCAAGGACCTGATGGACTTCGGCTTCACGGCGCGCATGGAAGACTATCTCGATGAGGTGGCCAACGGCGGGCGCAACTGGCGCGAGCTGCTGGACACCTTCTACGCCGAGTTCAAGGCCGAGCTGGACCACGCCCAGTCCGAAGAGGGCATGCGTCCCAACCAGCCGGTGCCGACGGACATCGCCTGCCCGACCTGTGGGCGTGAGATGCAGATTCGTACCGCCTCGACCGGGGTCTTCCTGGGCTGTTCCGGCTACAACCTGCCGCCCAAGGAGCGCTGCAAGACTACCATCGATCTGCTGCCGGGCGATGAAGCCGTGGCGGCCGATGCCGGTGAAGATGCCGAGACGGATGCGCTGCGCGCCAAGCGTCGCTGCCCGATCTGCGCCACCGCGATGGACAGCTACCTGATCGATGAGCAGCGCAAGCTGCACGTCTGCGGCAATAGCCCGGACTGTGTCGGTCATGAGGTCGAGGAAGGTCAGTTCCGCATCAAGGGCTACGATGGCCCGGTGATCGAGTGCGACAAGTGCGGCTCCGACATGCAGCTCAAGACCGGGCGTTTCGGCAAGTACTTCGGCTGCACCAACGAGAATTGCAAGAATACCCGCAAGCTGCTCAAGTCCGGTGAGGTGGCGCCGCCGAAGATGGACCCGATTCCGATGCCGGAACTTGCCTGCGTCAAGGTCGAGGACCACTACGTGCTGCGCGATGGCGCCAGTGGCCTGTTCCTGGCGGCCAGTCAGTTCCCCAAGAATCGCGAGACGCGTCCGCCGCTGGTCAAGGAGCTCAAGGCGCACGCCGACGAGCTGCCGGAGAAGTATCACTTCATTCTCGAGGCCCCGGATCAGGACCCGGACGGACGTCCGGCGCAGATTCGCTTCTCGCGCAAGGTCAAGGCTCAGTACGTCATGACCGATGAGGAAGGCAAGGCGACCGGTTGGAAGGCGACCTACGACAACGGCCGCTGGGTCGTCGAGGACAAGCGCAAGGGAGCCAAGAGCTGATGAGCCAGCGTGCCCGTACCAATCAGCTGCTGTATCAGGCTGAGTTGCTGCTGGCCCAGTCAGCAGCCTCTGGCGACGATGAGCATGCCGTGGCGCGTCGCATGGCCGGTGAAGAGGGCGCGCTCGCCCTGCTGGAGCTGGCGCTGGCGTCATTGCTGGAAGAATGTGCCGTGACGGCGCGCTGGCCGCAGGGTAGCTGGCGCGAGCGCCTGGCGTCGCCGCCGACGCCCATCGCCGAGGTCGAGCAGCTGCGCAGCCTGCTGGAGCGCCCCGACAGCTGGTTGTCTGAGCTGGTCGCGGATGTGACCCGCCTGCATGAAGAGGGCGGCGTCGCTCGCCGCGAGGAATCGCGTTCGCGTGGTGATGGTCTGATCATCGCGGCAGCCTCGAGCGCCTCGCTGGCCGAGCGTCTCAGCGCCGCCATCACGGCATTCAAGGCGCTGCTGCCGCAGCTGCGCGAGTCGAGTGTCGAGTGGTAGGTCAAGGCGTTGATCTGGTGCTGCACGCTGGTGATGACTGGCGCATGGCAATCGGGTGACGTTTCGCCTTCACGGGTGCTAGACTGATCGCATTGTGGCAAGCCCTGCATTCTCCGGTACGACCATGGCTCTGGCTGTGGTCGTACTTTTTTCTGCGTCGCTGATGGCAACGCGGTGCCGGGCTTGCCAGCCGTCGCGCTGACGATTACAACGACGCCGGTATCTCGCGAGATGCCGTGCAGGAGGAATGACGTGTCCGATCCCGCCGTACTTGAAATTGTGCAAATGGAAGATGGTGAAGTGATTCTGCGCGCCGCGGAAAGCGAAGGTGAGCCGCTGCTCAGCATTCGCATTTCGGACGAGGCTGCTGATCTGCTGCGTGACAATCGTTTCGAGGTCGCGCGTGAGATGATCGACCACGCCATCACCCGGACTCGCCTCTGGGATGGCGAAGAAGACGAGGACGAGCAGTCAGAAGGCATCGTGCACTGATTCATCGCTCGTGCTTCGCGCACAAAAAAACCCGCCTCGAGGCGGGTTTTTTTTGTGCAATGCGTGCGGCTTTTCTGCTGCTCAGAACTCTGCGAGAAAAGCGCTGCTGGTCAAGGCCTCAGTGCAGGCCACCATCGCGGATGACGCCCACCCCGAGACCCTCTATCTCCAGGCTGTCCGTGCGCAGGTCGACCTTGATCGGCGAGAAATCCTCGTTCTCGGCTTCCAGCCACACGTAGTGCCCGTCACGGCGGAAGCGCTTGACGGTGACCTCATCCCCCAGACGTGCCACCACGATCTGCCCGTCACGCACGCTGGTGGTGCGGTGCACGGCCAGCAGGTCGCCTTCCAGAATCCCCACATCCTTCATCGACACGCCGCGCACACGCAGCAGGTAGTCGGCAGCCGGCGAGAAGTAGTCGCTCGGCAGCGGACAATGACGGTCGATATGCTCGCTGGCAAGAATCGGGCTGCCGGCGGCCACTTCCCCGATCACCGGCAGGCCATCGTTGGCGCTGTCGTCGACGTCAGCCAGCGACGGCACGCGAATGCCGCGTGAGGTGCCTGGCACCATCTCGATGGCGCCCTTGCGCTTGAGGGCGCGCAGATGCTCCTCGGCGGCATTCGGCGAGCGGAAGCCCAGCGCCTGGGCGATTTCGGCCCGCGTCGGCGGGTAGCCAGAGGACTTGATGGTCTTGATGATGAAGTCGAAGACATCCTGCTGGCGCGGAGTAAGCGGCTGGGTCATGGCATTGCCTTTGGCCTGGGCGGCATCTTGAGCTGACGGCACGGGGTGTGCATCCATACAACTGTCATTGTATCCAGTCATGGCGGTCATGCAAGGCATCGTGGCTTGCGTGGTGGCCTCAAAGGGCAGGTAGTCGCCGGCTTATCGCTGCCTGGCGACTTTTCGTGCCGATATCCGAGGCATTCTTTCTTGAAGGGAATGTCTGGAAGTGAATGCCTGGAGGTGAATGTCTGGAGATGAATGTCTGGAGATGAATGTCTGGAGATGAACCCGGCCTGGCTCTGGCGGGGTGGTCAGTCACCGAGCATGACGAGCCCTTGAATCGGGATGGTCAGCGCTGAGGGAATATCAGGCTTGGCTAAACCTCTGGCGTTTGAAACGCGAGAGAATTGTCAGTCATGGCATGGCGCGCTAGAATCAAAGCGTTTCAAACGAATGTTCGCCGATGGTAGTGCTCACGGGTGTCATGATCGAACGCGCCTTGCGGTGAACCTGCACCACCTCATGAGAGAGTCGCCGCGCGGGGCTTGCGCCGTGACCTACGACTCCAGTCCTTTTCTACCTGACAAGGGTTCCGCCCATGGCCCAGACCGATACCGTTACCCGCATCCTCGATACTGCCGAGGTGCTGTTCGCCGAGCGCGGCTTCGCCGAGACCTCACTGCGTAACATCACCAGCAAGGCCAAGGTCAATCTGGCGGCGGTGAACTACCACTTCGGCTCCAAGAAATCGCTGATCCAGGCGGTCTTCGCACGCTATCTCGACCCGTTCAGTGAGCGTTTCCACGCGGCACTCGACAGCGTCGAGCAGCAATGCGCCGGGCGCCAGGTGCCGCTGGAGGTCCTGCTGGAGGTGATGGCGCGTACCGTGCTGGAGGTGCCGGCCGAGCGCAATAGCCTGCGTACCTTCATGCGCCTGCTCGGGCTTGCCTATACCCAGGGTCAGGGCCACATGCGGCGCTATATCCGCGAGCATTACGGCACGGTCTTCAGCCGCTTCGCCGAGCTTCTGAAGCTGGCGACGCCTGATCTGCCGGACAACGAGCGCTTCTGGCGTCTGCACTTCATGCTCGGCAGCGTGATATTCACCTTCTCGGGCCTGGATGCGCTGCGCGATATCGAGGAGGCCGAGTACGGCCATCACACCACGGTGCGCGAGCTGATCCAGCACATGCGGCCGGTGGTGGTCGCGGCGATGGCAGCGCCGTTGCCGGCCACGCTCGGAGATGGTGAGGCGGTCACCCAGGCGGCCAGCTGATGGCCTGCTGGGTAGCGGTGGATCTCTCGCGCCAGAGCCTTGAGATACGCAATGACGCGCCGAGTGGCAGTCGTGATGCGCCGCCCCCCGCGGCTGACCCTGACGCGCTGGTGCATGCCTGCGCGATCTCCAGCGGCCTCAACGGTATCGGCGAGCTCGACGGCAGCGGTTGCACGCCAACCGGCTGGCATGTGATTCGTGCCGCCATCGGGGCGGGCAATCCGCGTGGCGCCGTCTATCGCGGCCGGCGCTTCACGGGCGAGGTGTTCACGCCCGAGCTTGCCTTAGAGCATCCTGAGCGTGACTGGATCCTGACGCGCATTCTGTGGCTCAGCGGCCGCGAGCCCGGCGTCAATCGTGGTCGCAATGCCCGCGGCGAGCGGGTCGATAGCCTGCGCCGCTACATCTATTTTCATGGCACGCCCAGCACGGAGCCCATGGGGGTAGCGGCGTCCCACGGCTGCATTCGCTTGCGTGATGACGACCTGCTGCGACTCTTTGCCGAGGCTGTGCCCGGCACCCCGGTGCTGCTGCATGCCTGAAGGCGTTGGTGCCCGAGTCTGATACCCTCCATGAGCTGTCACCGGAACCTGGGTGACAGCCCCTTGCCGGGGCGCAGCTGGCCGCGACTGTTCGATAGGGGTTCAGTCGGCTAGAATTGCGCCTTTCCTCGCGCTGGCAGCCTGATTCATCACGTTTCTTCCAGGCTGCCGAGCCCCGTAAAAGACATGAAGTCCTGGCGGTCGTGATTCCTCTCTTCACGGGACATCACTGCCGCAGGCCATGGACAGGAAGGATGACATGACACAGCCACTGGGCTCCGTAATGGTCGATGTTGCGGGGCTGACCCTCGCCCGCGACGAACGTGAACTGCTGGCACGCCCTGCCGTCGGGGGCGTCATCCTGTTTGCGCGCAATTGCGCCTCTCCCGAGCAGGTACAGGAGCTGAGCCGCGAGATTCGCAGCGTCAATCCGCACCTGCTGATCGCCATCGATCAGGAGGGCGGGCGCGTCCAGCGTCTGCGCGAGGGCGTGACACGCCTGCCATCGATGCGCAGCCTGGCACAGTGCTGTCTCGGCCGTGACTGTGATGGCTGCGGCGAAGACGCCCAGGCCGCAGGCCTGGGTCTGGCACGCGATGCCGGCTGGCTGCTGGGCATGGAGATGGCAGCCATCGGCTGTGATATCACCTTTGCGCCGGTACTGGATATCGATGTGGCGGGCTCGACCATCATTGGCGATCGCAGCTTCGGCGCCACGCCGGAAGACGTCATCGCGGTGGGCGGCGCCTTCATCGACGGGCTGCAGGAGGCGGGCATGTCGGCCGTCGGCAAGCATTACCCGGGGCATGGTGGCATCTCGGCAGATACCCATCTGGAGCGCGTGGTCGATCCGCGGCCGTTCCGCGAGCTGCGCGAGCATGACCTCAAGCCCTTCGCGGCTCTCGCCGAGCGTCTGGGCGGCGTGATGCCGGCGCATGTGATCTATCCGGATTTCGATGCACGTCCCGCGGGCTTCTCGCCCAGCTGGTTGGGCCTGCTGCGCGAAGAGTTCGGCTTCAAGGGCGCCATCTTCTCCGATGATCTCGGCATGGCGGCGGCCGTCGCGGAAGGTGGCCCGGCAGAGCGTGCGCGCCTGGCGCTGGACGCCGGCTGCGACATGGCGCTGGTCTGCAATGACCCGGCCGCCGCGCGCGAAGTGCTCGACAGCCTCGATGACGATGAGCAGCGCCACCGTGGCAAGCGCCAGGCGCGGCTGCGCTATGCGCGAGCTCGCCCGACGCTTGATGGCCTGGTGGGGCTGGCACGCTGGCGGCGCACCCACGCGCGGCTCGAATCGATGGCGGCCAGTCAGGCATCACAGCAGGCTGCCATGCCCTCGGGCACGCTAGGCGCCGCTGACGCGTCTGACGCACGGTCGGCCTCTGAGTCCGGTAGCGCGCAATAATCAGGCACGCGGTGCCTTTTTCGAGTCGAAGACTGGCAAGGAATTCCCATGGCTGAGCAATCCGCCACCGAGGCTGCTGCCGACAAGCTGGCAGCGCCTGCCGAAGAGATGATCAATCAATGGGTCGAGCCGCTGCGCCAATGGGTCGAGCAGACCTTTGGTCTGCCGCTGTGGGGCATCAATCTCGCTCTGTTGCTGTTGGCGGTGCTGTTGCTGCACCTCATCGAGCGAGTGGTGCTCACCCGCCTGGCGGCGCATGCCGAGAAGAGCCGCAACCTGTGGGATGACGCCCTGGTGCATGGTCTGCGTCATCCCTTGTCATTCTGGCTCTACAGCATGGGGGTGTTGCTGGCGCTCGGCATCATCGCCGGCCAGTTCAGCCTCGGCGGGGCCGAGAAGTACCTGGGCACGGCGCGCCAGATCGTGACCCTGCTGGCGCTGGCCTGGGCGTTGATCCGCATGGTCAAGCGCTTCGAGGCGCTGCGCACCATGCCGCCGCCCGGCACCAACGTCAACGCGATGGATGCCACCACGGCCTCGGCGATCAGCAAGCTGCTGCGGGCGGTCGTGGTCGTGCTGGTGGGGCTGGCCATCCTGCAGAACCTCGGCGTCTCGCTGTCCGGGGTGCTGGCCTTCGGGGGTGTCGGCGGTATCGCGGTCGGCTTTGCGGCGCGGGATCTGCTGGCCAACTTCTTCGGTGCCCTGATGATCCATCTCGACCGGCCCTTCAAGGTCGGCGACTGGATCCGCTCACCGGACCGCGAGATCGAGGGCACCGTCGAGGATATCGGTTGGCGCCTGACGCGCATCCGCACCTTCGACATGCGGCCCCTCTACGTGCCGAACGCCATCTTCACCAGCATCTCGGTGGAGAATCCGTCGCGCATGTACAATCGCCGCATCTTCGAGACCGTGGGGCTGCGCTATGAGGATGCCGCCCAGGTCGGCCCCATCGTTGCCGCGGTACGCGAGATGCTGGAAGGCCATGACGAGATCGACCAGACGCGCACCCAGATCGTCAACTTCACCACCTACGGTGAGCATTCGCTGAACTTCTTCGTCTATGTCTTCACGCGCACCACCGACTGGGTGAAGTACCACGCGATCAAGCAGGATGTCCTGCTCAAGGTGCACGACATCATCCGTGAGCATGATGCCCAGGTGGCGCTGCCGGGGCAGCGTCTGCACTTTGCCGATGTACTGTCCTTCGAAGGACGCCACCATGAACACGACGCCGAGGCTGAGAATGCCGCGGCGTCATCAGACACGCAGACGCGCGGGTCCCGCCGCCGTTCTGATTCAACCGCCGCTGCTACATCCTCCTCTGCGCCCGTCCGGCGTGGAGATGAGGCCAGTGACACCCAGGAAACTCCCGATGCTGACTCCGACGCCTGAGACCCTCACCGCCCTGCATGACGAAATGCGTGAGGTGATGGACAACGCCGATTGCCTGATCCCGCAAGCTGACCTTGAAGTGGCACTCGACCGCATGGCCGTTGAGCTGACGGAACGCCTCGGCGATCGCATGCCGATCTTCTATTGCGTGATGAACGGCGGCCTGATCACCGCCGGCCAGCTGTTGACTCGCCTCGACTTCCCGCTGGAAGTCGATTATCTGCACGCCACTCGCTACCGTGGCGCGATGCGCGGCGGCGAGCTGTTCTGGCGCGTCAACCCGGAGCTGCCGATGGCCGGTCGCGACGTGGTGATCGTCGATGACATCCTCGATGAGGGTGGCACCCTGGCCGCGATCCTCGAGTACTGCCGTGAAGCCGGTGCACGCAGCGTGTCCAGCTGTGTGCTGGTCGACAAGAAGCATGACCGCAAGGCCTACCCGGGCTTCAAGGCCGATTTCTGTGGTCTCGACGTCGAAGACCGCTTCCTGTTCGGCTTCGGCATGGACTACAAGGGCTACTGGCGTAACGCGCCGGGCATCTACGCGCCCAAGGGGCTGTAACCCAAGGGCTTTAACCCAAGTGTCTGTGACATGAGCCGCCGGATGGCAGTCGCCATCGCGTGCGATAGCCATCGTCAACGCTGGCATTCCTTCACCACCTGCCCGGGCAACCGCGGCGGGTGGTGTCGTTTTCGGGGTCTTTTCTTTTCTCCTGGCGCAGAGCGTGACGATTGTGCTTGTCGTCGCCGGTTGGCTCGGAGTAGCGTTCGCTGAGGATCGGAGTGTCCGGTCCCGAGAGATTCCTGCACATGGGTGGCAAGGAGGCGGGCGATGCTGGCGGTGATCGGTGGGACGGGGTTCGGCAGTTGGGCAGGCATGGAAGTGCTCAGGCGCGGCGGGCAGGAAACGCCCCTGGGGGCGGCCTCCTGTGGCGTCGTGGAAGGGCGACTGAATGGGCAGTCGCTGCTGTTTCTGGCCCGTCATGGTCAACCGCACAAGGTGCCGCCGCATCGCATCAACTATCGCGCCAATCTGTGGGCGCTCAAACAGGCGGGCGCGACCCATGTGGTGGGGGTCAACTGCGTGTCCGGCATCGACCCGACGCTGGCCCCGGGCACGCTGGTGGTGCCGGACCAGCTGATCGATTACACCACCGGCCGCGAGGGCTCATTCTTCGATGGGCGTTTCAAGCTGTTCCAGCATGTGTCGTTCGCCTGGCCGTATCATCGGGGCTGGCGTGAGGAGCTGCATGCGGCCGCCGCCGAGGCGGGGCTGCCCCTCACGGCCGGCGGGGTGCTGGGCGTGGTGCAGGGGCCGCGGCTGGAGACCGCCGCCGAGATCCGCCTGATGGCGCGTGATGGCAATACGCTGGTCGGCATGACGGGCATGCCCGAGGCCGTGCTGGCCCGTGAGCTCGAGATGGAATACGCCAGCCTGTGTCTGGTGATCAGCCATGCCGCAGGCGTCGGTGAAGAGGAGCCGACCCGCGCGGGCACGGAATCCGTGATCGAGGCCGGCATGCCCAGGGTGCAGCGCTTGCTGGCGACGCTGTTGGCGCGCCATGCCTGAGCTGCCTGACCTCAGGAGGAGAGTGGGGGAGGCGGTGGTTGTAGGTAGGCGGTGGTGTAGGGAGGGCGTGTAGAGGGTGTAGAGGGTATGCCCGCACGAAAAAAACGGCCTGCATCCGCGATGCAGGCCGTTTTCATTTTCCGCTCACGCTCACGCTCACGCTCACGCTCACGCTCACGCTCAAGTTCATGCCCAAGTTCGAGCCCAGGCGCCTGGCAGCGCAGGGCGCGTCAGGCCGCCTTGGTCTTGGCGTTGAGCAGGTCCAGCAGGGTCTCGCAGAAGCTGAAGCGCTTCTCGGCGTCATCCATGTCGGTGGCGAAGCGCAGCGTGTCGGCGCCTTCCAGCTTGTAGACATCCGATTGGCGCTGGATCAGGTTGACCAGCGTCAGCGGGTCGACCGGCGTCTGGGCGCCGAAGATGATGCGACCACGTCCGGCGCCGGCCTCCAGCTTGATGATGCCCAATGCCTGGGCGCGCTGGCGCAGCTGGGTCTGGCGGAACAGCGTCTTGACCGGTTCCGGCAGCAGGCCGAAGCGGTCGATCATCTCGACCTGCAGTTCGCGCAGGTCGCTTGCGTTCTCGGCGTTGCTGATGCGCTTGTACATCATCAGGCGCTGCTGGACGTCATGCAGATAATCGGCCGGAATCAGTGCCGGCAGATTCAGGCTGACCTCGACGCCTTCATCCAGCGGCGACTCGATATTGGGCGTCTTGCCCGCCTTGATGGCCTTCACGGCGCGATCCAGCATCTCCATGTACAGCGAGTAGCCGATGGTTTCCATCTGGCCGGACTGCTCGTCACCCAACAGCTCACCCGCACCGCGGATCTCCATGTCATGGGAGGCCAGCGTGAAGCCGGCACCGAGGTCCTGGGATTCGCTGATCGCCTCCAGGCGCTTGACCGCATCGCGGGTCATCGCCTTGGGGTGCGGGGTCAGCAGGTAGGCGTAGGCCTGGTGATGCGAGCGCCCGACGCGGCCACGCAGCTGGTGCAGCTGGGCCAGGCCGAACTTGTCGGCGCGCTCGATGATGATGGTGTTGGCGCTCGGGATATCGATGCCGGTCTCGATGATGGTCGAGCACACCAGCACGTTGAAGCGCTTGTGATAGAAGTCCGACATGCGCCGCTCCAGGCTGCGCTCCGGCAGCTGGCCGTGGGCGACGCCGACATTGGCTTCCGGCACCAGCTCCGCGATGCGCGCGGCGCTCTCCTCGATGGTCTTGACCTCATTGTGCAGCACGTAGACCTGCCCGCCGCGCAGCAGCTCGCGCAGGATGGCTTCCTTGACCACGCCGTCGTTGCGCTGCTGGACGAAGGTCTTCACCGACAGGCGGCGCGCCGGCGGCGTGGCGATGATGGACAGGTCGCGGATGCCGCTCATCGCCATGTTCAGCGTGCGCGGAATCGGCGTGGCGGTCAGGGTCAGGATGTCGACCTCGGCGCGCAGGCTCTTGAGGCGCTCCTTCTGGGAGACGCCGAAGCGGTGCTCCTCATCGATGATCAACAGCCCCATGTTGGGCAGCTCCAGCGATTTGGAGAGCAGCTTGTGAGTGCCGATCACGATATCGGCCTGGCCGTTTCTGATGCGCTCGAGCGAGGCTTCCTGGCCCTTGCCGCTGGTGAAACGCGACAGCAGGGCGATCTCCACCGCGGTGTCGGCGAAGCGATCGCGGAAGTTGTCGTAGTGCTGCTGGGCGAGCAGGGTGGTGGGCACCAGCACCACCACCTGACGGCCGGAGTTGACGGCGAGGAAGGCGGCGCGCATCGCGACTTCCGTCTTGCCGAAGCCGACATCGCCACATACCACGCGGTCCATCGGCTGGGGCGCGCACATGTCCTGGATCACCGCGCCGATGGTCTGCGCCTGGTCCGGCGTTTCCTCGAAGGGGAAACTGGCCGCGAAGCGTGCGTAGTCCTCGGCGGGGAAGTCACAGGCATGGCCGACACGCGCCTCGCGGCGTGCATAGACATCCAGCAGCTCGGCGGCGGTATCGCGGATCTTCTCGGCCGCCTTGCGCTTGGCCTTCTCCCATTGCTCGGAGCCCAGCTTGTGCAGCGGTGCCAGCTCGTCACTGGCCCCGGAATAGCGCGAGATCAGGTGCAGGCTGTCCACCGGCACGTAGAGCTTGGCGCCATCGGCGTATTCGAGCGCGAGGAACTCGGCCTCCTGACCCCCGGCGTTGATGGTCTCCAGCCCCAGATAGCGGCCAACGCCGTGGGTGTGGTGTACCACCGGCGCACCTTCACGCAGCTCCGAGAGGTGACGCACGGCCAGCTCGTTGTCATCGGTGGCGCGCGCCTGGCGGCGGCTCTGACGTACCACTTCGCCGTAGAGCTCGGTCTCGGTGATGACCACCAGCCCCTTGTGGCTGTCGGTGTCATCGCTGGACAGCGCATCTTCTGCCTGCGCGCTGGCCACCCAGGTGCCATGCGTCAGGCCACCGACGGTCAGGCCGACGGCGGCTGGGCTATCCACGAAGTGCTCGAAGCTTGCGAAGTCATCCAGGCTGCGCAGCCCGAAGCCGCGCAGCAGCGGGGTGAGCTGCTCCTCGACGACTTCGCGGCGGCCCTGGGTCTCGGCGACGAACAGCACGCGCTGGGCATGCTCGCCGTTCAGGCGCTGCTTGAGGAAGCTGGCCAGGGCCTGGGTCGGGTCGGCGCTGCGCGCATCGATGGCCAGGCTCGGCAGGGTCTGGTGGCCGAACTCGATGGCGTGGGCATTGGGTTCACGTACCAGCTCGATGCGCTCATGCTGTTTGATCAGGCCCAGCAGCTCATTGACCGGCACGAAGGCGCGGTGTGGTGGCAGCAGCGGGCGTGTCGGGTCGACGCCCAGATTGGCGTAGCGGGTGGTGATGGCGTCCCAGTGGCTCTCGGCCGCTTCGCGCACGCCGGGCAGCATGGCGATGCGCAGCTCGTCGCCCATGTGATCGAACAGCGTCGCGGTCTCGTCGAAGAACAGCGGCAGGTACTGCTCGAGCCCCGGCGAGGGAATGCCCTTGATGGCGTCGTTGTAGAGAATGCACTGGCGCGGGTCGACATCGAACAGTGTCTCGAAGCCCTCGCGGAAGCAGGCGATGGCGCCACGCGTCAGCGGGTATTCATGCGCGGGCAGAATCTCGATCGCCTCGACCTTGTCGCCACTGCGCTGGGTGTCAGGGTCGAAGGCACGCAGGGTGTCGATCTCGTCATCGAACAGGTCGATGCGCAGCGGTTGTTCGCTGCCCATGGGGAACAGGTCGATCAATGCGCCGCGCAGGGCGTATTCGCCCGGCTCGTAGACCGTCTCCACCGCGCGGTAACCGGCTCGCGACAGGCGTGAGCGGAAGTCTTCGCGATTGAGGATGTCGCCCTTGGCGAGACTGAAGACCTGGCCTGCGATGTAATCCACCGGCGCGAGGCGCTGCATCAGGGTGTTGACCGGTACCGGCACGATGGCGCGGCGGCTGGTCTGCAGGGTGCGCAGGGTGCGCAGACGCTCCGAGACGATGTCCTGGTGCGGCGAGAAGCTGTCGTAGGGCAGCGTTTCCCAATCGGGGAAGGGCAGCAGGCGCTCGGGGTGGCGCGTATAGAAGCGCAGGTCGGCTTCCAGGCGCTGGGCGCTGGCGGTGTCCGGCGTGATGACCATCAGCGGCGCTTCATCGGCATCGGCCAGTCGCGCCAGCGCCAGCGCCGCGGCGCTGGGGTCATTGAGCATCCAGAAGGTGGTTTCGCGGCGCGAGCGCGGCAACGGGGGCGTCAGCGGAGTCTCGAACATGGGCTCTGGTGTCTTGTGTCCTGGGCTTGGGCGCAACGCCTTGCGGCGTTCACGGCACGGGATGACGTCACGGGCAGGGCCCGAGTGAATAAGGTGCTGGGTCAGTCGCTCGCGGTGAGCGGCCCACGCATGCAGATGACGCTGAGCGACTCATGGGCGCAAGGCAGCCTCTCGGGTGTACGGCACATTCAAAAGCGCGCGGAATACTCCGGAGAGCAACAAGGCAGGCGCGCTTCAACGCAAGCTGTCGCAGCGCAAGGGGCTGCAACGTCAGTCGCCGCCATGAAAGGAGTCGCGCTTGATCATAGCAAGTCAGTCGCTATATGGGGGCAAGTGATGCGCTTTTCAGCACCGTGGACACAGATGGCCGAGCGCGGGATGAGGGAAACGCTTTTGTAGTCAAATCGTTGATTCTGTAGCACTACTACCCTGCGTGCGACCATCCTTTCATTGTGGTGCATAGCCGCGTTACGCATACTCAGCTGGCCTTGTCCGGCGTCGCCAAACGCTCGGTGACGACCATCATTATTTGCCCGCACGTGAGAGGATGCACCCGTGAGCCAAGAGAATCTCGAAGCCTGTTTCAAGCAGTGGCAGGACAATGAAGCCCTCGCGGAGCAGATGATCCCGCTGTTGGGAGATCTCTACCGCCGCTTCAACGTTGTGCCCTCCATCTACGGGCGTTCGCTGATCAATCGCTCGATGGTGCGCATCCTCAAGAACCACCGTTGGGTGCGCAAGGCCGAAGGCGTCGAGCTGTCAGTGGAAGACACCTTCCCGCTGGTGCGCGCGATGATCGAGCTCAACCTGGGCCCGGCCCACGTCGACATCGGCAAGCTGGCCGTCGCCTTCAAGCGCTCTGACGAGACGGACATCACCGCCTTCCTCAAGCGTGAGCTGGCCGACATCGTCGGTGGCTACGTCGAAGGCGGCATGGGCGGCGACCCGAAGGACGTCGTCCTGTATGGCTTCGGGCGTATCGGCCGCCTGTTGGCGCGCATCATGATCGAGAAGGCTGGCGGCGGTAACCTGCTGCGTCTGCGCGCCATCGTGGTGCGTGGCAGCAAGGATGACCTGGAGAAGCGGGCCAGCCTGCTGCGTCGCGACTCGGTGCACGGTCCCTTCGAGGGCAGCATCACCGTCGATGAGGAAAACTCGGCGCTGATCGTCAACGGCAACTACATCAAGATCATCTACGCCAATTCGCCCACCGAGATCGATTACACCGCGCACGGCATCGACAACGCCATCGTGGTCGACAACACCGGCAAGTGGCGTGACGAAGCGGGCCTGGGTCAGCACCTGGAGTGCAAGGGCGTGGCCAAGGTGCTGCTGACGGCGCCGGGCAAGGGCGATCTCAAGAACATCGTCTACGGCGTCAACCACACCGACATCAGCGATGATGACCGCATCATCTCCGCGGCCTCCTGTACCACCAACGCCATCGTGCCGGTGCTGAAGGTGCTGCACGACGAGTACGGTGTCAGTCAGGGTCACGTCGAGACGGTGCACTCCTACACCAATGACCAGAACCTGATCGACAACTTCCACAGTGGTGATCGTCGTGGCCGTGCCGCGGCCCTCAACATGGTGTTGACCGAGACCGGTGCCGCCAAGGCCGTCGCCAAGGCGCTGCCGGAGCTTTCCGGCAAGCTGACCGGCAACGCGATCCGCGTGCCGACGCCCAATGTCTCGATGGCGATCCTCAATCTGACCCTGAACACCGCAAGCGACGCCGAGCGCATGAACGACTTCCTGCGCACCGCCTCGCTGCATTCCTCGCTGCAGAAGCAGATCGACTACGTCGATTCCTGTGAAGTGGTGTCCTCGGACTTCGTCGGCAACCGTCATTCCGGCATCGTCGATGGCCAGGCGACCATCGTCACCGACAAGCAGGCCGTCGTGTACGTGTGGTACGACAACGAGTTCGGTTACAGCTGTCAGGTGGTGCGTATTCTGCAGCACATGTCCAACGTGCGTTTCAGCTACTTCCCGACGCGCTGAGTCAATGCGCCGCGTCTGTGGCGTGACTTGCGAAAAATTGAAATAAATACCTGCTGTTACAACGCCCCCGCCCTCAATGATGGCGGGGGCGTTGGCGTTTTCGGCGTGTGCACCACTTTAGTGTCGTATGGTCTTTCCGGCCTCGCATCTTTATAATGAGCCGGATTTTTTTGGGCCGGTCCAATCTCTGGGCTACACCTCCAACCGTCTGATAAGAAAAGCATTCACATTGCCTGATACGCGAAAATCGCGAGGTTGCCTGGTCAATTATCGGCCTCGAGGCGTATCTACGATGGGTGATCTTTCCTGAACAACATCAGATCCGACAATTGGGCGAGTCTATGATCGAAGTCAAACGTGGCCTGGATCTCCCCATCGCCGGGGCGCCGGAGCAGCGTATCGAGGATGCGCAGCCCGTTCGTCGCGTAGCGATCCTGGGTGTTGACTACGTCGGCATGAAGCCGACGATGGAAGTCCGTGAAGGGGACAAGGTGAAGCAGGGGCAACTCCTGTTCACTGACAAGAAGACCCCGGGCGTCCGTTACACCGCGCCTGCTGCCGGTACTGTGGTCGAGATCAATCGTGGCGAGAAGCGCAAGCTTCTGTCCGTGGTCATCGAGATCGACGCGCAGGGCGAAGCTGTGGAATTCACTGCACATGGCGATGCCGCCATTGCAGGTCTCGAACGTCAGGTCGTGGTCGACCAGCTGGTCGAGTCCGGCTTGTGGACGGCGCTGCGTACCCGCCCGTTCTCGCGCGTGCCGGCGCTGGATGCCAAGCCGGCAGCCATCTTCGTCACCGCCATCGATACCCACCCGCTGTCTGCGGATCCGGCCGTGGTGCTCAAGGGCCAGGAAGCCGCTTTCCGTCAGGGGCTCGTCGCACTGACGCGTCTGACCGAAGGCAAGGTGTTCCTGTGCCAGGCACCGGGTGCTGATATCCCGGGTGGCGACGTCTCCGGTGTGGTCAGCGAGTCCTTCAAGGGCCCGCACCCGGCGGGTCTGCCGGGCACGCACATCCATCACCTCGCACCGGTCAGCCTGCAGCGTCAGGTCTGGCATGTCGGTTATCAGGATGTGGTCGCCATCGGTACGCTGCTGGCGGAAGGTCGCCTGGACACCACGCGCGTCATCGCCGTCGGTGGCCCGCGTGCCACCAAGCCGCGTCTGCTGCGCACCCGTCTGGGCGCCAGCACCGAAGAGCTGCTCAAGGGCGAAGTCGAGCAGCCGGAAGATACGCGTGTCATCTCCGGTTCGGTGTTCTCCGGCCTGACCTGTGAAGGGGCGCTGCGTTTCGTCAGCCGCTACCACAATCAGGTGAGCCTGCTCGAGGAAGGCAACAAGCGTGCCTTCATGGGCTGGCTGTCGATGGGCGCCAAGCGTCACTCGGTGCTGGGTATCTACCTGTCGAAGCTGACCGGTCTGACCGACTACCGCCCGAACACCTCCACCAACGGCTCCGAGCGTGCCATGGTGCCGGTGGGCGCGTACGAGGCGGTCATGCCGCTGGACATTCTGCCGACGCAGCTGCTGCGTTCGCTGATCGTGGGTGATATCGAGACCGGCATGCAGCTTGGCTGCCTGGAGCTTGATGAAGAGGACCTCGCGCTGTGCACCTACGTGTGCCCGGGCAAGTACGAGTACGGTCCCATCCTGCGTGACAACCTCACCACGATCGAGAAAGAGGTCTGATGATGGGCATTCGACAGACTCTGGATAACCTGGAGCCGCACTTCCACAAAGGTGGCAAGTACGAGAAGTTCTACGCGCTCTACGAAGCCGTGGACACCATTTTCTATGCGCCGGCGAGCGTCACGCGCAGCACCACCCACGTGCGTGATGGCATCGACCTGAAGCGCATCATGATCACGGTCTGGATGTGTACCTTCCCGGCCATGTTCTTCGGCATGTACAACGCCGGTCTGCAGGCCAACGAGGCCATCGCTGGCGGTTACAGCGCACTGGGCGGCTGGCGTGAAGCCATCGTCATGCTGCTGGCGGGTAGCCACGATGCCGGCAGCGTGTGGGCCAACTTCATCCTGGGGGCCACCTACTTCCTGCCCATCTATCTGGTGACCTTCGCGGTCGGCGGGTTCTGGGAAGTGCTGTTCGCGATGCGTCGCGGCCACGAGGTCAACGAAGGCTTCTTCGTCACCTCGGTGCTGTTCGCCCTGACACTGCCGGCGACCATTCCGCTGTGGCAGGTCGCGCTCGGTATCACCTTCGGTGTGGTGATCGGCAAGGAAGTCTTCGGCGGTACCGGCAAGAACTTCCTCAACCCGGCACTCTCCGGCCGTGCCTTCCTGTACTTCGCCTACCCGGCCAGCATTTCCGGCGACGCGGTATGGGTGCCGGCAGACGGCTTCACCGGTGCGACCGCGCTCTCCACTGCCGCGCAGGACGGCATGGGTGCCCTGATGCAGCAGATGAGCTGGACCGACGCCTTCCTCGGCTTCATTCCGGGCTCGGTGGGTGAGGTCTCCACACTGGCGATCTTCCTCGGTGCCGCAGTGCTGCTGTGGACGCGTATCGCCTCGTGGCGAATCATGCTGGGCGTCCTGCTGGGCATGATCGCGACCTCGGCACTGTTCAATGCCATCGGCAGCGACACCAATGCCATGTTCGAGATGCCGTGGTACTGGCACATGGTCATCGGCGGCTTCGCCTTCGGCATGGTCTTCATGGCCACCGATCCGGTCTCCGCGTCCATGACCAACAAGGGCAAGCTGGTATTCGGTGCACTGATCGGCGTGATGACCGTGCTGATCCGTGTCGCCAACCCGGCCTTCCCGGAGGGCATCATGCTGGCGATCCTGTTCGCCAACCTGTTCGCTCCGCTGATCGACCACTTCGTCGTGCAGGCCAACATCAAGCGCCGCGTCAAGCGCGAGACTGCCGGCATCGCGAACGAGGAGACCGTCTGACATGGCCAGCAACAACTCCATCAAGAAAACCCTCGGCGTCGCGCTCGGGCTGTGCATCGTCTGCTCGGTGGTGGTTTCCACCGCAGCGGTCGTGCTGCGTCCGATGCAGATGACCAATGCCGAGCTGGACCGCAAGAGCAACATCCTCGCGGTCGCCGAGCTGCTGCAACCGGGTGAGGACATCGGTCAGCAGTTCCGGGACAAGGTCACCGCCAAGGTGGTGGACCTGGATTCCGGTGAATACGTCGACGACATCGACCCGGAGAAGTACGACCAGGCAAAGATGTCCAAGGACCCGGCTACCTCACGCACCCTGTCTGGCGACGAAGACCTGCCGGGCATCAAGCGTCGTGAGCAGTACTCCGTGGTCTACCTGGTCGGCGATGTCGAGCAGCCGGACGAGATCATCGTCCCGGTGCGCGGCAACGGCCTGTGGTCAATGATGTACGGCTATCTGGCACTGAAGGGTGACGGCAACACCGTGGTCGGTCTCTCCTTCTACCAGCAGGGCGAAACTCCGGGGCTTGGCGGCGAAGTCGACAACCCGAAGTGGAAGGCCCAGTGGGATGGCAAGAAGATCTATCCCGAAGGCAGCATGGACCCGGAAGTGCACCTGAAGAAGGGCGGCGTGAATCCGTCTTCTCCGGATGCCAAGTACCAGGTCGATGCGCTGTCAGGGGCTACCCTGACCAGCAACGGCGTGACCAACCTGTTGCAGTTCTGGATGGGTGAGAATGGCTTCGCCAAGTACCTGACCCAGTTCCGTGACGTCAAAGGAGCGTAATGATGGCAGCCGAAACTCCTAAAGGTGTCCTGACGACGCCGATCTTCAAGAACAACCCCATCGCGCTGCAGATCCTCGGTATCTGCTCCGCGCTGGCGGTGACCAACTCGATGAACACCGCCCTGATCATGGGTATCGCGGTATGCCTGGTGACAGCGTTCTCCAGCATGTTCATCTCGTTGATCCGCAATCACATCCCGTCGTCCATCCGCATCATCGTGCAGATGACGATCATTGCCTCGCTGGTCATCGTGGTCGACCAGTCGCTGAAGGCCTTCGCCTTCGAGACGTCCAAGCAGCTGTCGGTCTTCGTCGGTCTGATCATCACCAACTGCATCGTGATGGGTCGCGCTGAAGCCTACGCCATGCAGAATGGCCCGACGATGAGCTTCATCGACGGTATCGGCAACGGTCTCGGCTACACCGTGATCCTGCTGGTGGTCGGCTTCGTGCGTGAGCTGTTCGGTTCCGGCTCCCTGTTCGGCGTGACCATCCTGCAGACCGTCAACGACGGTGGCTGGTACATCCCGAACGGCCTGATGCTGCTGCCGCCGTCCGCGTTCTTCGTCATCGGTCTGTTCATCTGGGTGCTGCGCAGCATCTACCCGGAGCAGGTCGAGAAGGCGGAGTACAAGATTACCGCCAACACCAAGATCAAGGAGGCTGTGTAACATGTTCGAACACTATCTGAGCCTGTTCATCAAGGCCGTGTTCGTCGAGAACATGGCACTGGCCTTCTTCCTGGGCATGTGTACCTTCCTGGCGGTGTCCAAGAAGATCCAGTCCGCGATCGGTTTGGGCGTGGCCGTCATCGTCGTGCTGGCGGTGACCGTTCCGGTCAACAACCTGATCCTGAACTACCTGCTGCGTGAAGGCGCACTGACCTGGACGGGGCTGGAAGGGGCGGAGAGCATCGACCTGTCCTTCCTGGGCTACCTGTCCTACATCGGCGTCATCGCGGCGATCGTCCAGATCCTCGAGATGTTCCTCGACAAGTTCGTGCCGGCGCTCTACAACGCGCTGGGCGTGTTCCTGCCGCTGATCACGGTCAACTGCGCCATCCTCGGTGCGGCCCTGTTCATGGTGCAGCGTGACTACACCTTCGGTGAGTCCGTCATCTATGGCGTGGGTGCCGGCTTCGGTTGGGCACTGGCCATCGCTGCACTGGCCGGTATCCGCGAGAAGCTCAAGTACTCTGACGTGCCGGCTGGCCTGCAGGGTCTGGGCATCACCTTCATCACCGTTGGCCTGATGTCGCTGGGCTTCATGTCCTTCTCCGGCGTCCAGCTGTAACGCAACCGAGCATAAGGAAATCGAAATGGTAGATACCTCCATCATCGTGCTCGGCGTCGTCATGTTCACCGTGGTCGTTATCGGCCTGGTGCTCGTGATTCTCGCGGCACGCAGCAAGCTGGTCTCGAGTGGTGACGTCCAGATCGAGATCAACAACGACCCCGCCAACACCCTGACGACCCAGGCCGGCGGCAAGCTGCTGCAGACCCTGGCCGCCAACGGCATCTTCCTGTCCTCCGCCTGTGGTGGCGGTGGCTCCTGTGCCCAGTGCAAGTGCCGGATCTCGGAAGGCGGCGGTTCCATCCTGCCGACCGAAGAATCCCACTTCACCATGGGTGAGAAAAAGGAAGGCTGGCGCCTGTCGTGCCAGGTCCCGGTCAAGCAGGACATGAAGATCGAAGTGCCGGAAGAGATCTTCGGCGTGAAGAAGTGGGAAACCACCGTCACCGCCAACCCGAACGTCGCGACCTTCATCAAGGAGCTGAACCTGCAGCTGCCGGAAGGCGAGGAAGTCAACTTCCGCGCCGGTGGTTACGTGCAGCTGGAAGCGCCGGCCTACGACATCAAGTTCTCCGACTTCGACATCGAAGAAGAGTATCGTGGTGACTGGGAGAAGTTCGGTCTGTTCAACGTTCAGCACAAGAACGAAGAGCCGGTCATCCGTGCTTACTCCATGGCGAACTATCCGGAAGAGTACGGCATCCTGAAGTTCAACATCCGTATCGCCACTCCGCCGCCGAATTCCCAGCATCCGCCGGGTCTGATGTCCACCTACGTCTTCTCGCTGAAGCCGGGTGACAAGGTGACCGTGATGGGGCCGTTCGGTGAGTTCTTCGCCAAGGACACCGACGCCGAGATGGTCTTCATCGGTGGTGGTGCCGGCATGGCGCCGATGCGCAGCCATATCTTCGATCAGCTCAAGCGTCTGAATTCCAAGCGCAAGATGTCGTTCTGGTACGGTGCGCGCTCCATGCGCGAGTCGTTCTACAACGAGGAATACGACAAGCTGGCCGAAGAGAACGAGAACTTCGAATGGCACCTGGCGCTGTCCGATCCGCAGCCTGAGGACAACTGGGAAGGCCCGACGGGCTTCATCCACAATGTCCTGTACGAAAACTACCTCAAGGACCACCCGGCGCCTGAGGATTGCGAGTACTACATGTGCGGGCCGCCCATGATGAACGCCGCCGTAGTCAAGATGCTCACCGACATGGGTGTAGAGCCGGAGAACATCCTGCTCGATGACTTCGGTGGTTGATCGATGATGTCACGCGTCGCAAGACGACTGGCAGGGCCGGCCCTCATGGGGCTGGCCCTGCTGGTTGCAGGCTGTGAAAATTCCAGCAACCCTGAGTTGCATCGCTTCGCCGGCCCCATCTTCGGCACCGGGTTCCATGTCACGGTGGCTGCGGATCTGGATGCCGATGAGGTGGCGTCGCTCAAGCAGGCGAGCCTCGAGGCGCTCGACAAGGTCGACTGGCAGATGTCGACCTACAAGGACGCCTCGGAGCTCTCGAAGCTCAATCAGGCGCCGCTGGATACGCCGATCACGCTGTCGGATGGCCTGGCGCAGGTGCTGGCCGAGTCGCAGGATATCGGCAAGCGCTCCGACGGGGCCTTCGATATCACCGTCGGCCCGGCCGTCAATCTGTGGGGCTTCGGCCCGGATGAGCGTCTCGACAAGGCGCCGAGCGATGAACAGATCGCGCGGGCGCTGGAGAAGGTCGATCATCTGGCGCTGGAGCTCGATGGCAATACGGTGATCAGGCGCAAGCCGGTGTATGCCGACCTGTCGGGGATCGCCAAGGGTTATGGGGTGGACAGAGTCGCCGATGTGCTCGAAGCCAATGGCATCGAGAACTATCTGGTCGAAGTCGGTGGCGAGATTCGCGTCAAGGGTGAGAAGCCCGGCCACAAGCCGTGGCGGATCGCCATCGAAGCGCCGAAGTCCTTCGAGCGCTCGGTGCAGCGGGTCATCGATCCCGGCAATGCTGCGGTTGCCACCTCCGGTGATTACCGCAACTATTTCGAGCAGGACGGCGTACGTTACTCGCACACGATCGATCCACGTACCGGTCGACCGATCCAGCACAGTCTGGCTTCGGTGACCGTGATCACGCCGGATTGCGCGAGTGCGGACGCCTGGGCCACGGCACTCAATGTGCTGGGCGCCGAGAAGGCAATGACGATCGCAATTCGCGAGAACATTGCCGCCTATTTCATTGTCAAAACGGATGATGGCTTCAAACAGTCCTGGAGTCCGGCATTCGCGCCCTACCTGAAGGACGCGCCGGCGACAGGCGACATGAAGCCCGCAGATGAAGCCGGCGCCTGAGCCCGGCCTATCGAGAGCCGGTCTGCCGAGAGGTAGCCGGCCGGGCTTTCTCATCTGCCATCTGTCGAGACACGCCTCCGACAGGGTCGGAAGCTCGGATTGCATGGCATCTTCTGGATGCTGTCCTGGATGATCCACAGGATCGACAGGGTGCAAGCTGCGCTGGAGCCGACCCGCGCGAGAGGTTCACATTGGGGCCATGCCCCGGGAGGAATGACATGACGATCTGGTTACTGGTATTCGCCGCGATGTTGCTGCTGATTGGCGTGATGGCCGTCGGTGTCCTGATGGGCCGCAAGCCGATCGCCGGCTCCTGCGGTGGTCTCAACAACCTCGGGCTCAAGGATGGCTGTGACATCTGTGGCGGCAAGGACGAGGAGTGCGAGAAGGAGCAGGATCGCCAGCGTCTGATGGCAGAGAGTGGCGGCAAGCCGGCCAGCGATCTGGCCTACGACGCCGCACGTCGCTGATTTCTGCTCTGATGGCTCAGAGCCCGCCGGCCGCAAGGCCTGCTACCGGCCCTGACATGGCAGTGTCACCGCGAGGTGAGACCGTACGTGTCAGGGCCGGTCTACGAACAATCAAGGAGCAAAGCGAGTCTCATGGCAGTCTATAACTACGATGTCGTCGTGATCGGTACCGGTCCGGCAGGGGAAAGCGCGGCAGTCAACGCGGCCAAGCATGGCAAGCGTGTCGCCGTGATCGAGGCTCAGTCTTCCGTGGGCGGCAACTGCACCCACAAGGGCACCATCCCTTCCAAGGCGCTGCGCCACGCGGTCAAGCAGATCATCGAGTTCAACACCAATCGCATGTTCCGCGATATCGGCGAGCCGCGCTGGTTCTCCTTCCCCAAGGTGCTGGAGCGTTCACGCCGCACCATCGAGCAGCAGGTCGAGATGCGTACGCGCTTCTACGCCCGCAATCGCATCGATGTGTTCTTCGGTACCGCGCGCTTCAAGGACGAGCACACCGTCGTGGTGCGCGATGCCCATGAAGGGGTCGAGGAGCTGCACGCGGAGAAGGTCGTGATCGCCACCGGCTCGCGTCCCTACCGCCCGGCGGACGTCAACTTCCGCCACCCGCGCATCTACTGCTCCGACACCATCCTGGGGCTGTCACACACGCCGCGCACGCTGATCATCTACGGCGCCGGTGTCATCGGCTCCGAGTACGCCTCGATCTTCTCCGGCCTTGGCGTCAAGGTCGACCTGATCGATACGCGTGATCGTCTGCTGTCCTTCCTGGATAACGAGATTTCCGACGCGCTGTCCTATCACCTGCGCAACAACGGCGTGCTGGTGCGTCACAACGAGGAATACGATCGCATCGAGGGCGATGAGTCCGGCGTGGTCGTGCACCTCAAGTCCGGCAAGAAGCTGCGTGCTGACGCCTTCCTGTGGGCCAACGGCCGTACCGGCAACACCGATAGCCTCGGTCTCGAGAATGTCGGCCTGCAGGCCAACGGCCGCGGTCAGCTGACCGTCGATGATCAGTACCGCACCGAGCTGGACCACGTCTATGCGGTGGGCGATGTGATCGGCTGGCCGAGCCTGGCATCCGCCGCCTACGATCAGGGCCGCTTCGCGTCGGCCAACCTGCTGGGGGAAGAGTTCAAGTTCGTCAATGAGGTGCCGACCGGCATCTATACCATCCCCGAGATCAGCTCGGTGGGGCGTGGCGAGTCCGAACTGACCGAGGCGCGCATCCCCTACGAAGTGGGGCAGGCGTTCTTCAAGGACACCGCCCGCGCCCAGATTACCGGCGATACCGTCGGCATGCTCAAGATCCTGTTCCATCGCGATACGCTGGAAATCCTCGGCATCCACTGCTTCGGTGACCAGGCGTCCGAGATCGTGCACATCGGTCAGGCCATCATGCAGCAGAAGGGTGAGGCGAATACGCTCAAGTACTTCGTCAACACCACCTTCAACTACCCGACCATGGCGGAAGCCTATCGGGTCGCGGCCATGAATGGACTCAACCGTCTGTTCTGAGCGGCACGGGCCTCGCGCCCGCTGACTTGAAGGCACACCACAAGGCCCCGACATCATTGATGTCGGGGCCTTATGGTTGTCGGGCTCCCAACTGGGAAACCTTGTTGATGAGCCTTGAGGAAATGACGCATGCAGGATGATCAACAGCAACACGACACTCGCCAGTCGGGCACGCAGTCACGCGAGACCCTGCAGGATGATCCGACCTCGGACCTCACGCTGCGGCTTGGCCATGAGGAGCTGATCATCCACCGCCGTTATGAGCTGGCCAGCATCATCAATGAGCTGGTGCTGGGCCTGCTGTTCACTATCGGCAGCGTGTGCTTCTTCTGGGAAGAGTGGATGACACTGGGAATCTGGCTGTTCGTGATCGGCTCGCTGCAGCTGACGCTCAAGCCGGTGATTCGCCTGGCGCGCCGCATGCACCTCAAGCGGATGCCCGAATCGGCGCTGGACCTCTAGCAGGCGGCTTCACGGCCTGACTGTCTCTCAGGCTCTCAGGCTCTCAGGCTCTCTTGCTCTAGGGATCAGCGATAGCGATGCACACGCAGACTCTTGAGGAAGGGCGTGTCCTCGATGCGCACGTCGCCGCGGCGGGCGCGGGTGCGTTCGGTGGGCGGCGTCGGGCTTGGCTGGTTGAGAGCGGGCAGGCGCAGGTCATCATGCGGCAGGAAAAGCGGCAGAGAGACATTCAGCGCGCGGCGCGTGCGTAGCTCGCCGTCTTCGCGCATCACCGGCTCACGATAGAACAGGTTGGCGCGCATCAGCGGTGCCTGGGGCTGGATGCGGGCCAGAATCTCATCCGATGGCAAGCCAGCGAGCAGCTTGAGCTGCAGGCGTACGTGCTCGGCCTCGGTATCCAGTTTCATCAGCAAGGCTTCACACTCCGCCACGCTGACGCGCTGGATCGAGCGCCCAGAGCTGTACCAGGCGAAGCGCACTCGCGCCACCGGTGCCTCTGCCACCGGCACCCGCCGCCAGCACTGCTTGAGATGCAGCCGCGCCAGTCCATCGCCCCTCAGGTGCTGGTTCAGCCCCGGATGGCGGAAGGGCAGAATTGCCTTCAGCTCGGCCAGCTGGTCGGGATACTTCTCGCGCAGCTCGGCGAAGAGCTCCGCTAGCTGCTCCTTGGCCGCGTTGAGCGCCGCAACGCGCTCGATCACCGTCGGGCCTGCCGCGACCACGCCCAGATAGGGGCGGGTGACTCGGCCGTCCTGGCCATCCTGATACCACACGTCCTGCAACGCCTGGTTGAGCCATTCGCTATCGGCACTGACGCCATCCAGCCGCCAGAGTGGCGAATTCTCTTCTCTGACCGCGGTGATGACCTGATCGGCGGCACTGATCTGCGTATCGAAGGCCGCTTCTATTCTGGCCATCAACTGGTATTCGGGCATGCTCTGCGTCCTGATTGCAGCAAGGGAGACGTGATTTTTTATCGCGTTATCTTGTTTAGCCTAGCGTGACCGGGATGGCAAGTCAGACCATGGCGGCATGCGCGGACAGAAGAGGGGCTCCGAGAGACTGAACCACCCGGATGGAGTGACGGGAGAGGCCGGCTGCGCCGGCGCCGACAGACTGAAACAGAAGAGAGCGCCACGCTGGGCGCCCTCCTGTCTCTGCGGGGGTCTGTGTGATCTCGACAGGGTGCTGTTGTCAGGCCGGCACCTGCAAAAGCCCGATGGGCTCAGCGGTCGCGATAGCGCTCGGTGAGATCGCCATAGGCATCGATGCGACGATCGCGCAGGTAAGGCCAGATGCGGCGCACGTCCTCGCCGCGCGCCAGGTCCACCTCGACCAGCAGCTCCTCGGGCTCGGTGCCGCCATGCGCCAGCAGCTCGCCCTGAGGGCCGCAGATGAAGCTGCCGCCCCAGAACTGGATGCCTTCGCTGGCAGGCGTCGGGTCCGCTTCGTGACCGACCCGGTTGGCGACGATCACCGGCACGCCATTGGCGACGCCGTGGCTGCGCTGGATCAGGGTCCAGGCATCCTTCTGGCGCGTCTGCTCGGCTTCATCGTCGCGCGGGTCCCAGCCGATGGCAGTGGGGTAGAGCAGCATCTCGGCACCGGCCAGCGCCATCAGGCGTGCGCCTTCGGGATACCATTGGTCCCAGCAGACCTGCACGCCCAGACGGCCGACCGAGGTGTCGATGGGCTCGAAGCCGCGGCGCGGGGACTGTGCGCTGGGGGCATCGCCCGGCGTGAAGTAGAACTTCTCGTAGAAGCCGGGATCATCCGGGATGTGCATCTTGCGGAAGGTGCCGACCAGGCCAGCGGCCTTGTCGAGTACCACGGCGGTGTTGTGATACACGCCCGCCGCGCGGCGCTCGAAGATGGAGCCGACGATCACCAGGCCGAGTTCGGCGGCCAGGCCGGCCAGACGCTGGGTGGTCGGGCCTTCGAGGGGTTCGGCGAGATCGAAGATCTCGGTGTCTTCGGTCTGGCAGAAGTAGTGGCTGGCATGCAGCTCCTGCAGCATCACCAGCTCAGCGCCATTGGCGGCAAGGCGACGAATGGCGGCTTCGCTGGCCGCCAGGCTTGTGTCCTTGTCGGGCCAGCCCTGTTGCTGGACGACACCGACCTTGAGTGTACGGCGGGAAGCAGTCATCACAGTGCTCCTTGAGAGGTGTTCGAGGTGGCCAGCGTGCCCTTGGGCAGTTGCATGGTCATGCAGTGCAGGCTGCCATGCTGGCGAATCACGGCGCGGCAATCGACCGGAATGATGTCACGCTTGGGGAAGGCGCTGGCGAGGGCCTTGAGGGCGATCATGTCGTGACGATCGGCGTAGGTCGGCACCAGCACGGCCCCGTTGATGATCAGGAAGTTGGCGTAGGTCGCCGGCAGACGATGGCTGTCGTCCGGATCGAAGCAGGCATCCGGCCACGGCAGCGGCACCAGGAAGTAGGGGTCGCCATTGGCGTCGCGCAGTGCTTCAAGCTCGGCTTCCATCGCCTTGAGCGCCGGGTAATGCGGGTCGTCGCGATCATCGCAGCGGACATAGGCGATGGTGCGCGGGTCGCAGAAGCGCGCCAGGGTGTCGACATGGCTATCGGTGTCATCGCCTTCCAGATGACCATTGGCGAGCCACAGAACGCGTTTGACCCCGAAATCGGCCTTGAGTTGCGCCTCGACCTGGGCGCGGCTCAGGCCGGCATTGCGGTTGTCGTTGAGCAGGCAGGCCTCGGTGGTCAGCAGGGTGCCCTGGCCGTCGCTCTCGATGCCGCCACCTTCCAGAATGAAGTCGCGGCTTTCCACCGGGCTTGCGTAAGCCCCCTGCGCGGCGAGGGCGCGGGTCAGGGCATTGTCGCGGGCGGCCTCGAACTTGCCGCCCCAGCCGGTGAAGGTGTAGTCGAGCAGCACCGGCTGGCCATCACGTTCGATGGTGATGGGGCCATGGTCGCGCGTCCAGGTGTCATCCAGCGGCGCCACGAAAAGATGCAGGCGCTCGGCGGGCACGCCGAAACCGGCGAAGCGCGCGGCGAGGCGCTCGCGGGTGGCGTCATCGCTGACGCTGATCAGCACGTGCTGATAGCGGCTGATGGCGATCACCATGGCCTCGCAGGTGGCTTCGATGCTCTCGAGCATCTCGCGCCAGTCACTGTGCGGGCTGGGCCAGCTGAGCTGGATGGCGTCCTGCGGGTGCCATTCGGCGAGCAGACGGGTGGCCATGGGCATCTCCCTGATGAAGAGGTAACGATAAAGGCGCAAGCCGCAATGCCGCGGACTCGGCGCGCGATGATAGCAGAGCCATGCGCCGACGCTAGCCCTGTGGCGTCTGACGTGCACATGTCTTGCCATGCTGGCGGTTCATGTTGGCCACAGACGAAGGCTGGCAAACTGCGTTCGAATATGGCTCCATGCGCCGAGCCTGCGGAATGCGTATCATGGCCCGCGACCCTGACCCAAGGAATCGACTTCGATGCTGCTGGATCGCCTACCCTTTCTGATCGGCCTGCGCTATACCCGCGCCAAGCGCCGTAACCATTTCATTTCCTTCATTTCCTTGACCTCGATGCTGGGGCTGTCGCTGGGCGTCGCCGTGCTGATTCTGGTGCTGTCGGTGATGAACGGCTTCGACCACGAGCTGCGCACCCGCGTGCTGGGCATGGTGCCGCATGTGCGCGTCGAGGCGCGTGACAGCGTCACCGACTGGGAGACGCTGGCCGGCAAGCTGCGCGAGAAGCCGCATGTCGTCGGTGCGGCGCCCTATATCGAGCAGCAGGGCATGTTCACCACCAACGGCCGCAACAAGGGCGCGTTGGTCACCGGCATCGATCCGTCCGCGGAGGACCAGGTCTCGATCATCAGCGAGCATATGGTGCAGGGCAGTCTGGCGGATCTCACGCCCGGCAGCTGGGGCATCGTGATGGGCGAGCTGCTGGCGCGCAACCTGGGCGTCGGCGTGGGGGATCGCGTCACGCTATTGGTGCCCGAGGCCTCCATCACGCCCGGGGGTATCTTCCCGCGCCTCAAGCGCTTCACGGTGACCGGTATCTTCAAGGTCGGCGCGGACGTCGATGCCAGCCTTGCCTACACCGATATCTCGGACATGGCCAAGCTGGCGCGCTTCAAGGAAGGCGACGTCCAGGGGGTGCGCCTGAAACTCGATGACCTGTTCAGCGCCGATCAGGTCACCCGCGACATCGTCAGTCAGCTGGGGCCGCAGTATCGCGGCATGGACTGGAAGCGTACCCACGGCAACCTGTTCGCCGCCATCCAGATGGAGAAGAACATGATCGGCCTGCTGCTGATGGTGATCGTCGCCGTCGCGGCCTTCAACATCGTCTCGACGCTGGTGATGATGGTGACGGACAAGCACGCCGACATCGCCATCCTGCGTACCCTCGGGGCCAGGCCCGGTTCCATCATGGGCATCTTCATCGTGCAGGGGCTGACCATCGGCGTGATGGGCATCATCATCGGCGCCATCGCCGGTGTGGCGCTGGCGCTGAGCGTCTCCGACATCATCGCCTGGGTGCAGTCGACCTTCGGTATCCAGTTCCTGGACCCCAACGTCTACTTCATCAGCTATCTGCCATCGCGCCTCGAGATGAGCGACATGGGCATCATCATCGGCTCCGCGCTGGTGCTGAGCTTCCTGTCGACGCTGTATCCGGCCTGGCGCGCCTCGCGCATCCAGCCGGCGGAGGTGCTGCGCTATGAGTAATCCGTCGACACCGTCTGATGCATCCATCCGTTCCGCTGCTGGAGACACCGCCATGCCGACGCCGGCTTCTGACACTCATGCGCCGGGTCAGGCCCACGGCAAGCCGATGCTGATCTGTGAGCGCCTGAGTCGCAGTTACGATGAGGGCCCGCAAGAGGTACAGGTGCTCGACGAGCTGGAGCTGCGCGTGCATGCCGGTGAGCGAGTCGCCGT
Organism: Cobetia sp. MC34; assembly: GCF_018340035.1. Lineage (NCBI taxonomy): Bacteria > Pseudomonadati > Pseudomonadota > Gammaproteobacteria > Oceanospirillales > Halomonadaceae > Cobetia > Cobetia sp. MC34. The sequence goes on along the minus strand of NZ_JADPPY010000001.1, from coordinate 53,571 downwards.
CGTCGGCAGCTCCGGCTCCGGCAAGACCACGCTGCTCAACCTGCTCGGCGGGCTGGACCATCCCAGCCAGGGCATCGTGAAGGTGGCCGGCCAGCGCCTGTCCGAACTCAGCGAGTCGGCGCTGGGCAGCTTCCGCAATCAGCACATCGGCTTCGTATATCAGTTCCACCATCTGCTGGCGGAATTCAGTGCCGAAGAGAACGTGGCGATGCCGTTGATCATCCGTGGCCACAAGCGCGCCGAGGCCGCCGTCAAGGCGCGCAAGCTGCTGGAGCGGGTCGGCATGGCGCCGCGCGCCGATCACAAGCCGGGCGAGCTGTCCGGAGGCGAGCGTCAGCGCGTCGCCATCGCGCGTGCGTTGGTGACGGACCCGAGCCTGGTGCTGATGGATGAGCCGACCGGCAACCTGGATCAGACCACGGCGGCGCGCATTCTCGAGCTGATGGATGACATCGCGCGTGAGGCGCAGGCGGCCTTCATCATCGTGACCCACGACAACGGTCTGGCTGCGCACCAGCACCGTGTGCTGCGCCTGGACGGCGGCAAGCTGCACGAGGACTGAGTCGAGCCGCTGACTGATTCACGCCATGCCTGAAAGCCAAACGCCCCGCCATCGAGAGATGGCGGGGCGTTTTTCATGCGTGTCTGTCGGCAGTGTTCAGAGCTTGTCCGTGTCCTGCTCAGCGTTCTGGCGTGACGACTGCTCCTTGCTGCAGCGCCTGGCGGCCAGGCGCGCCTTGCGGCGGCTGCGCCAGTTGCGCACCACCTGATAGCGCCACAAGAGGCGGACCAGCATGTTGGCCAGCAGCGCGAGGACGACGGCGCTGACCAGCGAACCCAGCGCCAGGGCGGGCAGGATGTCTTCCAGCTGATTGGCGAACCAGGCCGCGGAGACCTGGTCCGGCATCACGCGTGCGGGCGTGTCCAGCATCCAGGCACCCACGCGGTAAGTGGCGTAGTAGACCACCGGCATGGTCAGCGGGTTGGTCACCCACACCAGACCCACCGACAGCGCGAGGTTGCAGCGCAGTGCCCAGGCACCGAAGGCGGCCACCACCATCTGGAAGGGAATCGGCAGTAGCGCACAGAACAGCCCCACCATGCAGGCATTGGCCACAGTACGTCGCGACAACGCCCACAGTGCGGGATCGGCGATCAGGTGATGCATGAAGCGCAGCGACTTCTTGCGCTTGAGGGCATCCGGTTCCGGCATGAGCCGCTTGAGTAGACGACGAGGCATGACTTGGCCATTTGGCATTCAACGCCGGCCATTATCCATACATGGCTACAGGACTGCCATGCTGACTGCGCAGTTATCCGGTTCGTGATCTGCAACCCGCGTGTCTCGATTCGGCACTGAGTACAGCAAAGCCCGCGCCATGCCTGACGGGCTGCGCCACGGGTGACCTTGCAAGAGGCCAGCAACATGTCAGGCGCCACCGTGAATAAATCGTCCCATCCCGCTCGATTCTGGCTGTCACCGGCCTCGCTGGCCCAGCTGCTGGCGGGACTGGTGGCGGGAATCTGGCTGTCACGCCAGGGCGAGTGGGGCGCGGATTGGCAGTCACGCTCATCGGCAGGGCTCGGCGCGCAAGAGAGTGGGGCGCATGGCTGGGCCACCTTCATGACGCTGAGCGACAACCTGCTGTTGGCCGCCTTGCTGCTCTGCTGGCTGATGGTGGCCGGGGTCTTGGCCGCCATTCCCTCCCGTGCTTTCGCGCACTCTGCTCCCGACGCTGAGTCACGCCGCTCTCGGCTCGGAGCCTTGAGCCTGCGACTCTCGGCAGCGCTGGGGGTCGGACTGGTGATAGGCCTTCTGCAGCAGCCGCTCGTGATGGCGGAGGCGCTGACGCGCCAGGAGCTGTGGCTGGAAGGCCGGGTCGAGCAGGTCAATCGCGCACTGCCGACCCCTGATGACTCGGTGCGCCTGGTGCTGCGTGTCTCGCGCTGTGATCTCTTCCAGACGACGGAGGCACCCAGCGCGGATGCCGGGCGTCAGGCCGCCTGTCAGCGGCTGCTGGATCAGCGGGTCCAGCTTCGGCGCTACTGGCCACGCAAGCTGCCTCGCGATGTTGCGACACGCGAGGCGCTGGCGACTCCCTGGCAGGCCGGTGAGCGCTGGCGCATGGTCGTGCGTCTGGTGCCGCCTCATGGCACCAGCAACCCGGCCTTCGGGCGCTCAGCGAGCCCTGCGGAGTTTGATCGTGTCGCCTGGCTATGGCGCGAAGGTATCGTCGCCACGGGTTACGTGCGCCAACTGTCCCTGGCGCAGCGCTTGGCGCCACCCGGCGGGCTGGCAGCACTGCGCCTGCATGCCGAGCAGGCTCTATGGCAGCGCTGTGGCGAGGGCGAGGCACTGGTCGACTGGCCGGGGTCGACCTGTCGCTGGCTGGCAGCATTGACGCTGGGCAAGGTCTCGGCACTGACCCACGACGACTGGGACACGCTGAACGCCACGGGACTGACGCATCTGGCGGTGGTGTCGGGGCTGCATGTCGGATTGATGGCAAGCCTGGTGCTTGGGCTGAGTTTCGGCGTGCTGCGCCTCTGGCGCCCGGGCGGGTGGCGATTCAGCGTTGCGCCCTGGTGGCTTGCCTGTCTGGCGGCCTGGAGTTTCGCCTTGCTGGCAGGCCTGGCGCCGCCGGCATTGCGCGCCGCCTTGATGGTGACGGTCGGGCTTTGGATGGCGAGTGGCCGCAGCGGCCTGGGTGTCTGGCAGGTCTGGATGCTGGCGCTGATTCTGGTGCTGGGGCTGGACCCGCTGGCGCTGTGGCGCCCGGGCACCTGGTTGTCGTTCATCGCCGTGGCGGTGTTGCTGCTGGCCTGGCAGGGCCGCTCGCGACCGCGAGGAATGCGCGGCTGGTATCTGGCCACGTTGCGCAGCCAGTGGTTGCTGACACTGGTCATGGGCGCGGCCCTGCTGCTTTCGCGCGGCCAGCTGTCCTGGCTGTCGCTGCCGATGAATCTGGTGATGGCGCCCTTGGTGACGCTATTGATCGTGCCGCTTGGCATGCTGGGCTGGGGGCTGGCGGGACTCGAGCAGCTGTTGCTGTTCACGGGACTCGTCCCGTCACGGCCCGCGGCGATGCTCGCCGATGGTGTGTTCAGTGGCGGTCTATGGCAGCTGCTGGCACAGGGCATGGCGCAGACGATGGAGACCTTGCCTTCGCTGGCGTCGACGCAGGGGCGCTGGCCGCAGGCGCCAATGGCGGCGGGCCTGTCGGACGCCACTCCCTCGGCCCTGATCCTGACGCTCGCGGTCATGGCCCTGCTGGGTGCCTGGCTGGCGGAGGGGGTGCCGGGCCTCGATGGCCGTCTGAAGCGCCTGTGTGGCAGCGTGGCACTCTGCTGGGGGCTGTCACTGGCGGTGTTGGCCTTGCCGTGGTCACCGGCGGCGCTGGCCACCGTCGGGCAGGACGCCGGTGCGCGCGCGACAGAAGCCGCCTCGTTCTCGCCCCGGGCGCCCGCGCTCAGTCTGACGGTGCACGATGTCGGGCAGGGGCTGGCGCTGTCGCTGCACAGTCATCTGGCGTCGAGTGCGAGTGACTCGACAGGCGCGTTACGGCAGGTGCCGAGGCACTGGCGTTACGACCTGGGGGCGGCGTCGCGCAATACCAGCGCCCGTTTGCCGGGGGCAATGCCCGTGGCGGGAGAGCCTTTCGGCGTGATCATGAGTCACGGGGATGGTGATCACGCCGGTGGACTGCAGGCCCTGTCTGCCGAGGAGATCGCCGCCCTGTGGGTGCCGGCCGGGCAGCGGGCGCGACTGGAGCGTCAGGTAAGCTGGCTCGATGAGGTGGCGATGCGGGAGTGTGTCGCCGGACGCAGCATCACCCTTGGTCAGCTGCAGGGCCACCCCGTGCGCCTTGAGGTGCTGTGGCCGCCAGCAGGGTTGAAGGCCCGACGTGACAACGCGCACTCCTGTGTGGTCTTGATAGCACATGGCGCCCGCCCGCTGGCGTTGCTGACCGGCGATATCGGCCAGCAGCAGGAGCGCGAGTTGCAGGCGACGCTGCGCCAGCGACTGGCCGGGCGCAGCTTGCCGTTGCTGGTGGTCGCACATCACGGCAGCCGCTCCAGCAGTGATGATGCCTGGCTTGAGAGCCTGGCGGCGCGTCACGCGATTGTCAGCGCCGGTCGCTACAATCCGCATGGTCATCCGCATCCGGACGTGGTGGAGCGTCTGGCGCGTCATGTCGAGTGTCTCTGGCATGTCGGGCTGGATGGTGCCTTGCACTGGGAGTGGTCGCCGCAGGGGGAGCGGCTGCAACCAGCGCGCAGGGCTGGCGGTATCGGAGTGAGGTGCCTTGGGGTAAAATCCGCTGAATGATCAGATGCATGGCGGATTCATACGGCCTGCGCGACAGGGATGGCGCGTGACATCTGACACGACAACAATGGTGCCCGCAGAGGCATCGAGACCAAGGGAGAGGTCACATGCTGGAAGCCTTGTACGCAGGGGGAGTCTTGATGCTCCCCATCCTCGGATGTTCCGTCGTGGCACTGGCCATCATCCTAGAGCGCCTGTGGACGCTGCGTCGTCGACGCATCGCGCCGAAGGGCCTGGGACAGCAGGTGTGTGAACTGATCAGCCAGGGACAGGTCAATGTCTACTGGCTGGAGAGTCATTCGCCGCTGGGCAACGTGCTGGCGGCAGGGCTGCGCAATGCGCGCCTGGGCAATGAGCAGGTACGCGCGCGCATGCAGGAGTCGGCCGTGGCCGTCATCCATGACATGGAACGCTTCCTGAGTCCGCTGGGCACCATCGCCGCCATCACGCCGCTTTTGGGGCTGCTGGGCACGGTGGTCGGCATGATCGACGTCTTCGCCGTGATCGTCGATGCGGGCAGCGCCGAGCGAGCCCAGGAGCTGGCCGGCGGGATTTCCCAGGCGCTGGTGACGACGGCGTCCGGCTTGACGGTGGCGATTCCGGCGCTGATGTTCCATCGCTATTTCCAGCGCTGTGTCGAGGACATCACCGTCAACATGGAGGAGCAGGCAGGGCAGGTGGTGGAATATATCTCGCACCATCAGGGCGAGCTCGGGCTGGCCGAGAGCCATGACGGCATCGACCGTCGCCCGGGCCACCGCCCCGGCCAGGTGCCGGAGCCCCATGAGCGCCTGCCGGAAGACCTGCCGGCCTACATGCGCCGTGACGCCGATGACCCCTATGGTGGCGATGATGGCAAGGGGGCAGGTGCCGGGAGGCCGTCATGAGGTTTCCGCGTCGCCAGCGTGAGTCGGTGGAGGTCAATCTCACCCCGCTGATCGACGTGGTGTTTCTGCTGCTGATCTTCTTCATGGTCTCGACGACCTTCGATAGTCGTCGAGCGCTGGACCTCATCCTGCCGCAGTCCAGTCAGGCCAGCGCGGTAGAGCAGGCGCCCTTGATCCTGAGCATCGGGGCGGCAGGTGATTTTACGCTCGGCGAGACAAGCCTCGGCGAGGATGAACTGGGAGCGCAACTTGCGCAGTACAAGGACCAGGCAGATCGCTTCGGGTTGATCCTCGAAGCCGATGGCCGCACGCCCCACGCCAAGGTGGTCACGGCGCTGGACGCCGCCGCTGAAGTGGGTATCACCCGTGTGCGCATCAGTACGCGTATCGGGACGGAATCATCATCACCGGATGCCCCATGAGGGCGCCGCCCAAGTCTATGGAGACCCCGTGAGTCGCGACTCCACCTGGATTCATTACCGCCGCTTGCTCGGCTATGTTCGCCCGTACTGGAAGATGTTTCTGGCCGCCGTCGTCGGCTACATCATCTACGGTGCCTCGAGTACGGCGCTGGCCGAGATGATGAAGCGCCTGATCGACGGCATTCAGAATCCTGACGCCCAGTTCAGACTGTTCCTGCCGCTGTTCGTGATCGGCATGTTCGCCGTGCGCGGCGTCGGCACCTTCCTGGGCACCTACTGCATGAGTGATGTGGCGCGCAACGTGGTGCATACCCTGCGCACCACGGTGTTCAACCACATGCTGCACTTGCCGGGGCGCTATTTCGACGAGAACTCCACCGGCCATCTCATCACCCGCGTCACCTACCATGTCGAGCAGATCACCGGAGCGGCCACCAAGGCGCTGACCATCATCATGCGCGAAGGCTTCTTCGTGCTCGGCCTGCTGGGCTATCTGTTCTGGACCAACTGGAAGCTGACGCTGGTCTTCATCGCGGTCACGCCGCTCATCGGCTGGGTGGTCAGCTATGCCAGCAAGCGCTTCCGCAAGCTCTCCAAGCGTATCCAGGGCTCGATGGGCGAGGTGACCCACGTCGCCTCCGAGGCGCTGTCCGGCCATCGTGTCGTGCGTACCCACGGTGCCGAGGATTACGAGAAGGCACGCTTTGCGGCGGTCAGTGAGTACAACCGCGAGCAGAAGATGAAGGAAGCGCTGACCAAGGCCACCGCCACGCCGGTCATCCAGCTGTTGATCGCCGTGGCATTGGCCACGCTGGTGTGGCTGGCGATGGCACCGGAACTGATGGCCGGCATGAGTGCCGGTGAGTTCGTCGGCTTCATCACCGCCGCTTCGATGATGGCCAAGCCGGTGCGTCAGTTGACCGAAGTCAACGGCGAGATCCAGAAGGGCATGGCGGCCTCGGAAGAACTGTTCGGCCTGCTGGATACGCCGGCAGAACCGGACAACGGCACCCTGGTACCCGAGGGGCGTCTCGAGGGGCGTGTGCGCTTCGACAATGTCCACTTCCGCTATGCAGACCATCAGCCGGAGGTGCTCAAGGGCATCGATCTGGAGGTGAAGCCGGGGCAGATGGTCGCCATCGTCGGGCGTTCGGGGTCGGGCAAGTCGACATTGATGAGCCTGCTGCCGCGCTTCTACGCGCCGACCACCGGCCGCATCCTGATCGACGATGTCGCCATCGAGGACTACAAGCTGCGCCCGATGCGTCAGCAGATCGCGCTGGTCTCGCAGAATGTCACCCTGTTCAATGCCGACCTGACCGCCAACATCGCCTATGGCACCGGTGAGGTCGACAAGGCACGGGTGGAAGAGGCGGCGCGCGCGGCCTATGCCCACGAATTCATCGAGCGCATGAGCGAAGGCTACGACACCATCGTCGGCGACAATGGCGTGATGCTCTCCGGTGGTCAGCGCCAGCGTATCGCCATCGCGCGTGCCATCTACAAGGACTCGCCGATCCTGGTGCTGGATGAGGCCACCTCGGCGCTGGATACCGAATCCGAACGCTATATCCAGCGCGCGCTGGAAGAAGTGTGTCAGGGCCGGACGACCTTCGTGATCGCCCACCGTCTGTCCACCATCGAGAAGGCGGACCGCATCCTGGTGATGGATGATGGCGAGATCATCGAAGACGGCACCCACGAATCATTGATTGCTCAGGAAGGTGCTTATGCCGCGCTGCATCGCATCCAGTTCCGGGAGACGGCAGACGCATGAGTGAACGACTGGTAGACGCCTGGTATCGCGGCGCCGGCTGGCTTCATCTGCTGCGCCCGCTGGAACATGTCTACAAGAATGTGGTGGCGCGCAAGCGCAACGCCTATCTCACCGGCAAGCGTGAGGTCTGGAAGGCGCCGGTGCCGGTGATCGTGATCGGCAACATCACCGTCGGTGGTACCGGCAAGTCGCCGCTGGTCGCCTGGCTGGGGCGCTGGTTGAGCGAGCAGGGCTGGCGCCCGGGCATCATCTCGCGCGGCTACGGCGGGCATTCGCCGCGCTATCCCCTCTACGTGCAGGCCGATACCGATCCTCAGCATGCCGGCGATGAGCCGGTGATGCTGGCCCAGCAGACCGGCCTGCCGGTGGCGGTCGACCCGGATCGCCCGAGCGCGGCGCGGCGCCTGATTGCCGCAGGCTGCGACATTCTGCTCTCCGATGATGGCCTGCAACATCATGCGCTGGGGCGCGATATCGAGCTGGTGGTCGTGGACGGTGAGCGTGCCTTCGGCAATCAGCGTTGCCTGCCCGCCGGGCCGCTGCGCGAGCCGTTGTCGCGCCTAGCCAGTGTCGATGCGGTGATCTCCAACGGTGTCATCGACTGCTCGCGCCTGCCGGTGGAATCGCATTGCATGAAGCTGACGCCGGTCCATTGGCGCCACCTGATCGACGACGTGCGCTATCCTGCCCACCAGCTGCCGTTCAGCGGTCAGGTGCATGCGTTGGCCGGTATCGGCAATCCGCAGCGCTTCTTCCGCACCCTGACCAACCTCGGGGTCGAGCATCTGCCGCGTCCGCTGGCGGACCACCATCGCTTCACGCCGACGGATCTGCGCTTTTCCGACAATCTGCCCGTGGTGATGACCGCCAAGGACGCCGTCAAGTGTCGCAGCTTCGCCAATGAGCGCTGCTGGGCGCTGGATGTCGAGGCGCGTCCGGATCAGGCGCTGGTGGACTGGCTCGCCAAACGCCTTGAGGCGCTCTGAGTGCTTGATCGCTGAATTTTCTTTCTTTTCTGCTGTTATTCCGGAGATGTCTCGATGGACAAGGAACTGCTCGCGCTACTGGTTTGCCCGCTGTGTCAGGCCAAGCTGACCTATGATGCGGCGAATGCCGAGCTCAAGTGCTTCTACGATGGCCTCGCCTATCCGGTACGCGACGGCATTCCCGTCATGCTGGAAGAAGAAGCGCGCCAGATGGATGCCGACGAGAAGCTCAAGGGGAGCCGCGGCTGATGAGTGACCTTCTGCAGCAGGGGCAGGCAGACGACAGCCGTTCAGAGGGCGAGTCCGGCTTCGTGGTCGTGATTCCGGCGCGCTTCAACTCCTCACGCCTGCCGGGCAAGCCCCTGGCGGACATTCATGGCCAGCCGATGATCGAGCACGTCTGGCGCAATGCCTGTGCCAGTCAGGCCAGTCGGGTCGTGATCGCCACCGACGACGAGCGCATCCGTGAGGCCTGTGAAGGCTTCGGGGCCGAGGTGGTGATGACGCGTGGCGATCACCCCAGCGGGACGGACCGCCTTGCCGAGGTGGTCACGCTGCTGGCGCTGGCCCCCGAGACCCTGGTGGTCAACGTCCAGGGCGATGAGCCGTTGCTGCCGGCGGCGCTGATCGATCAGGTGGCGGTACGCCTCGAGGAAGACGAGGGTGCCTCGATCGCCACGCTGGCGGAGTCGATCGCCAGTGTCGACAGCCTGTTCAATCCCAATGTGGTCAAGGTGGTGCGTGACCTGCGTGGGCGTGCCCTGTACTTCTCGCGTGCGCCTATCCCGTGGGACCGCGAGCACTTCACCACGCCGCCGGGCATGCTGGCCACCGATTCCTGGCTGCGCCATATCGGCCTCTACGCCTATCGTGCCAGCTTCCTGACCGATTACGTCGACTGGCTGCCGGCCCCGCTGGAGCAGCTCGAACAGCTCGAACAGCTGCGCGCGCTGCATCATGGTCATGCCATCCAGGTAGCCATTGCCTGCACGGCGCATCCGGCCGGTGTCGATACGCCGGAGGATCTCGAGCGCGTGCGCGACTGGCTGGCGCAAGCAGCGGCAGGCAGCGAGAGCGGAGAGGCCTGATGAGCGAGCTTCTTGAGCAACTGGCCCAGCGTCAGGCGCCATTGGAGCGCATCCTGATGGTGTGCCTGGGCAATATCTGCCGCTCGCCGAGTGCCGAAGGCGTGTTGCGTGCGGCGCTGACGCGCCATGGCCTGGAGCAGGTCGTCACGGTGGACAGCTGCGGCACCAGTGACTGGCATGTCGGTGGTCAGCCTGATTCGCGGGCCATCGCCCATGCGGCCAAGCGCGGACACGACATCAGCACGCTGCGTGCCCGTCAGTTGTGCGAGCAGGACTTTCACGACTTCGATCTGATTCTGGTGATGGACGACGCCAATCTTGCCGATACCCGTGCCTTGGCTGCGCGCAGCAACAGTGGCGATCAGGCGCTGATCGGTCGCCTGCTGGATCTGCTGCCGACCCCGCTGCCCGCGCTGGCAGCGGGCAGTCGTGAGGTGCCGGACCCCTACACCGGGGGGCCCGATGCCTTCGAGCGTGTGCTGGACCTGATCGATGTGGCCTGTGAGGCACTCATTGCGGCGCTGCCTGTGGCGACCACGACGCGGGCGCGCTCATGACTCGGGTATCCAGTGATCAGAGCGCTGGCGACACCTCGCAACGTGAGGGGGTGAAGCTGGATGGCTGCAATACGCTGGGCTTCTCGGCGCGTGCCCGTGCCCTGAGTGAGCCACACACCGTCGAGGCGGCCAGGGCGCAGGTGCTGGCCTCCCGGCAGGCTGGTGAGCGTCTGGTGGTGATCGGCGGCGGCAGCAATCTGGTATTGCTGCCGTGGCTGGATGCCCATGTCATGCGTCCGGCCTTTGACGAGGTCACCATCACGCCGGCAGAAGACGGCCTGACGGCCACGGTCTCCGTCGAGGCCGGCAAGCGCTGGCATGCCCTGGTGATGGAGCTGGCCGCCGCCGGCTGGTGGGGCTATGAAAATCTGGCGCTGATTCCCGGGTGCTGCGGTGCGGCGCCTATCCAGAATATCGGTGCCTATGGCGTCGAGCTGGCAGACCATCTGCTGCGCCTGGAAGTCATGTCGCTGGAAGATGGCAGCTGCCATTGGATGAATCGCGAGGAATGCGGTTTCGGCTATCGCGACAGCATCTTCAAGGGCGCGCTTGAGCATCGCGTGCTGATCACGCGTCTGGAGTTGCAGGTATCGCGCCAGGCGTCGCCCCGGCTCGGTTATGGTGATCTCGCCCAGCGCGTCAGTGCGGCGCTGCCGCAAGGGGAGGAAGTGACGCCGTTGCAGGTCGCCCAGGCGGTGATTGCCACGCGCAGTGAGAAGTTGCCCGACCCCGCGCAACTGGGCAATGCCGGCAGTTTCTTCAAGAATCCGCAGCTTCCCCAGGCTGAGGCCCAGGCGTTGTTGACTCGCTTCCCGAGCTTGCCGCATTACCCGCAGGCCGATGGCAGCATCAAGCTGGCAGCAGGCTGGCTGATCGATCAATGTGGTCTCAAGGGCGCGCGCAGAGGCCATGTCGGCGTACATGCTCGGCAGGCGCTGGTGCTGGTGCACTTCGGCGAGGGGGCCGTCACGGAGCTGCTGGCACTGGCGCAGGAGGTGCGTGAGGCCGTTCACGCCCGCTTCGGTGTCTGGCTCGAGCAGGAGCCGCGCGAGCTTGGGATGATGCCCGAGGGCTGAGGCCCAGAGTCGTGCACACGAGACCTGCGCTGAAGTGAAGGCACGCACACAAGGCGCTGAAAATAGCAAGCACTGAAAACAAGAACGCCCCGCAGGCAAGCCTGCGGGGCGTTCTTGTTTTCAGTGCTTGGTTCTGACTTGCTGCTCAACGGGAGCGGCTGGTAGATGCTGGCATAGGCCTTGGCATAGACCCTGTCTTGCTGCCTTTCTGTCGCCCCCTTCAGCGCTTGTGGCTGAAAGGGGCGGCAGAGTGACGGCAGGGGCAGGGCGCCAGCCTCAGGACTCAGTGAGACGTGTTGCTGTCATCCTGAGCGGTCGTGTCCTGAGTCTCTGCGCTGGCCTGTTGTGCAGCGGCACGTTCGGCAGCTTCACGCTCACGACGACGCACTTCGCGCGGATCGTTGTAGGCGCGTTCGCCACGGCGACGGCGGGTCTCGGTGGCTGGCTGCGTGCTGTCCTGCTGCGCGCCTTCTGCCACTGTCGTCTCGCCTGGCTCGCTCGGCGCCTGCTTGTGCTCGCTGTCAGCGACTTTCCCTGAGTGGGAGTCGTCGCTCACGGCTTGCGCCACGGCGACATTGTCGTGACGCTCGGCAGTCGCGAACGCTGCCTCGGCCGGCGCATTCTCGACGCTGGCGCTGACGTTGACGGCGCTTTCGGCGCCTTCAGCAGTAGCATCAGAGCCTTCAGCGTTTGCAGAGCCTTCAGCAGAATCAGAGCCTTCAGCTGATTGAGAGCCCTCAGCTGATTGAGCGCCTTCCGCAGCTTCAGCGACAGTATCTGCGGTGCGCTCAGTGCTGACGGCAGGCTCAATCTCAGTGCTGGCCACGTCAGCGCTTTGCGTCACCTTCACCTCGCTGGTCTCAGCCTGCTGAGGAGCCTCTTCGTGCGCGGCCTCCTGTACAGGCTGTTCAGCGGCAGCGTCTTCCACGGCAGCGTCTTCCACGGCAGGTTCTTCCGCCACAGGCTGCGCAGGCTGGCTGGCAGTGTCGGCTTCAGCGGCGACCGCTTCCTCTTCTTCAGCGACAGGTGCCTGAGCTTCAGTCTGCTCGGCAGCTTGCGCTTCGGCGGCCGGTGCCTGGACGCTTTGCTCGGCGGCGGCTGGTGCTTCAGGCACAGCGGCTTCGCTGGTCACGCTTTCCTTCAGCGACTGCTCATCGGCCGCGGCTTCCGGCGCGACTTCTGCCGCAGTGACGGCCGGCGTGTCGACGGTGACGTCAGCTTCGTTGGCCTGCGGCTGGTGTACGCTTGGCTGCTGGACGGCGTGCTGCTCAGTGCGCTGGGCGGCGTGTTGCTCAGTCTTCTGCGCCTGGTGAGCGCCAGTGACAGGCGCTTCGGACGCCTCTTCGACTGGTGCTTCGACGACCGGCTCGGGCACTTCCGCTGTCGCTGGCTCAGACTCAGATGCTTGCACGTCGGATGCCGCTGACTCAGGGGCTACCGTCTCTTTCAGCGCCTCGTTGCTCGGCTCGCTGACTTCCGGTGCAACGGCTGCCGTGAGGTCTGCGCTGGCAGACTGCACGGCGCTGGCCGGCGCGTCCTGTGTAGCGGTGCTGTTTTCACCCTGAGGGGCACTGGTTTCAGCCTGCGAGGCGCTGTCGTTGCCTTGCGGGGCGCTTTCCTTGCCTTGCGGGGCATTGGCTTCGCCCTGCGGAGCAGCAGTGGTGGCGCTGACGGCTTCGGCACCTTCCTCGGCAATGGCCGGCACCGCAGCGGCTGCCGAAGCAGCGGCTGCCTGCGGGCCTGCCAGCGTCATGGCCTTGAGCGACTTCTGCTCTTCGACCGCCTGCGGGTTCAGAGCATGCTGACGGCTGCGCACACGCGGGTTGTTGCGGGTCTGCTGGTCTTCGCTGCTGACCTGCTGTTCCACCTGCTCGGCCTGTTCGGCTGCCTTGATGGACTCGCGTGCCTGCTTGCTGTCGACCTGCTCGGCCTTGTCAGTCTTGGCCGGCTTTTCACCACGGGCCGGCTTGTCGCCGCGCTTGCCGGAATCGCGCTTGCTGGCGTTGTCGGCCTTGGCGTTCTGGCTGTCGCTGCTCCTGGCTTCGGCTTTCGGGCTGTTGTCAGCCTGCGGCGTCTGCTCCGGTTCGGCCTGCGGCTTGCTGTCGTTGGTGACGATTTCCTGCTGGCTGTCCTGACGCGACTCGTTGGACTTGCGACGGTTGCCACGGTCGTTGCGCTGACGACGCTTGTTATTGCTGCGGCCATCGTTCTGGCTGCTGCTGTCAGCGTCGTTGCCGCGGGAATCGTTGCCGCTGTTGCGTGACTCGCCGTCGTTGTTGCGTGACGCGTTGTCATTGCGACGACGGGAATCCTTGCGGTTGTCATCACGCTCGTTGCCACGGCCGTCATTGCTGCGGTCGTTGTTGCGGTCGTTGCTACGTTCAGCGTTGCGGCCATTGCGGGAGTCGTTGCGAGCCGCTGCCGGAGCGCTGGCTTCACTGACGGTCTCGCGACGCTCGCGGGCCTTTTCCAGTGCCTTGCGGGCTTCGCTGGACTTGGCCGGCACGGCGGTGTCGTTGTCATTGCCCAGCAGGCGGCTGAAGCCTCGGGCCAGGCGCGACAGCAGGCCGCCACCGGTGGCCGGAGCGGCAGTCCTGACGGGAGTCTGGGCTGAAGACTGCGCCACGACTTCCTGCTTGCTGGCCTGAGCGCGGGTGTCATTGCCCTGGCTCGAACGGTTGCCCTGACGGTTGTCATTGCGCGAGCTCTGACGGCTGTCGTTGCGGCCTTCGCTGCGAGTGTCATTACGAGACTCGTTGCGCGACTCCTGACGGTTGCGTCCGTTGCTGCTGCCGTTGCCGTTGCGACGACGATTGCCGTTGTTCTTGCCGTTGCCGTTGCGGCTATCGCTGTCATTGCTGCTGTCAGCGCTCTCTGCCACGGCGGCGGAGGCTGCGGCAGGCGCTTCCGGTGCGGCAACCGGGGCAGGCGTGGTGTGGGACACGCTCTTGACGGCTGCTTCAGTGCGCGCCGGCGGCTTGTCGAAGTTCGGATCCGGTTCCTTGCCGACTTCGGTCTCGACGGACAGCTCGAAGCTGGACTTGTCGGCACCGTCTTCATCGACGTGGTCGTCACGCAGACGCACGACTTCGTAGTGCGGCGTGTCGAGCTCCGGGTTCGGCAGCAGCACGACATTCACGCCCTGACGACGTTCGATGTCGAACAGCGTGGCGCGCTTCTCGTTGAGCAGGTAGGTCGCGACCGGCACCGGCAGGATGGCGCGGATCTGCGAGCTGCGCTCCTTCATGGCCTCTTCTTCGATCAGGCGCATGATGGAAAGCGCCATGGAGCGCACGTCACGGATGGTGCCCTGACCGTCACAACGCGGGCAGACCACGCCGCTGGTCTCGCCCAGTGACGGACGCAGACGCTGACGCGACATTTCCATCAGGCCGAAGCGTGAGATGCGACCGATCTGGACACGAGCGCGGTCGATCTTGAGCGCGTCGCGGACACGGTTCTCGACTTCACGCTGGTTGCGTGCCGGCGTCATGTCGATGAAATCGATCACCACCAGGCCGCCGATGTCGCGCAGACGCAGCTGGCGGGCGATCTCGTCGGAGGCCTCCAGGTTGGTCTGCAGCGCGGTTTCCTCGATATCACTGCCGCGAGTGGCGCGAGCGGAGTTGATGTCGATGGAGACGAGGGCTTCGGTGTGGTCGATGACGATGGCGCCACCGGAGGGCAGCTTCACTTCACGCTGGTAGGCGGTCTCGATCTGGGATTCGATCTGGAAGCGCGAGAACAGCGGCACGTCGTCTTCGTAGAGCTTGATCTTCTGCTGGTAGCTCGGCATCACCTGACGCACGAAGGACAGCGCTTCTTCCTGGACTTCCGGAGAGTCGATCAGCACCTCACCGATGTCATTGCGCAGGTAATCGCGCATGGCACGGATGATGACGTTGGATTCACGGTAGATCAGGAAGGGGGCAGGGCGGCTGGAGGCGGCCTTGGTCACCGCGTCCCACACCTGGGCCAGGTAGTCGAGGTCCCACTGCAGCTCTTCGGCGCTCTTGCCGATGCCGGCGGTGCGCACGATGACGCCCATCTTGTCCGGCAGGGTCAGGCTGTTCATCGCTTCTTTCAGCTGAGCGCGCTCTTCGCCCTCGATGCGGCGGGAGATACCACCGGCACGCGGGTTGTTGGGCATCAGCACGAGGAAGCGGCCGGCCAGACTGATGAAGGTGGTCAGGGCGGCGCCCTTGTTGCCACGTTCTTCCTTGTCGACCTGGACGATGACTTCCTGGCCTTCCTTGAGCACTTCACGAATGTTGGGACGGCCCTGGCCGGGGTCCTTGGAGAAGTACTCGCGGGAGATTTCCTTGAGCGGCAGGAAGCCGTGGCGCTCGGCGCCGAAGTCGACGAAGCAGGCTTCGAGGCTGGGCTCGATGCGGGTGATCTTGCCGCGGTAGATGTTGGCTTTCTTCTGTTCGCGGGCGCCGGACTCGATGTCGAGATCGTAAAGGCGTTGTCCGTCGACCAGTGCGACGCGCAGCTCTTCCGGCTGGGTCGCGTTGATGAGCATCCGTTTCATGTCGTCTCGCTAGACTGGGCGTGCCGAAGGGCAGCCGCATTGTGCGTCGGCGACGAGGAACCGTTTTCCGCTTCGTGTTGTGCTCAGCGCATGTCGTGGAATGCGTTTTTCGCATGCAGGCAAGTCCGTGGACGGGCCACATGCGGCATGATCATGTTGAGTACTTGGAAGAGGCAGGACGTGTTGCGGGGATTTGTACTCCTCCGGCCCTGCGGTCTCTTCCCTAACACCTGGCATTTGCCGATTCATCGACGCCGGCCTTCGGCACGGATATCGAATGATTACCCGGGCTTCATGCCCGAGCGGTCTTGTGTCGTTGGCCCATGAATGACTGGGCGTCTTGCTGTCTTGCCTGCGCAGGCGGCTTTCGGGCTCCCGCGACATCATCTCGTGGAGTCTGCAACGAAGGCTCGAAGGGCGATTGCGCTGCGGCGCGCGGCGTCATGCGTTCCGCGCCCGCTGATGTCGTCATCAGGTCCTGTGAGACCTGAGCGACATCGATGTTTTGCGTCAGCTGTTGGTCTGGCCACTGGCCGCGAATGACTGTCCTTGGGGCGGCCTTCGCTGCCTGTGATTGACAGGTGCGATGCGCGGGACAGCACGCTACCGACAGGGTAGATGACAACAGGGTGCTTGCGTGACCTGCACGGTGCTGATGTCGGTGCGCGTTGCTTCATTGCGGGCCATCTGACCCTCTCCGCCGGCGTGAAGCACCTTGTTGAAGTGCCGGGTGCGCCGTTTTTCCGGCCGCTGTGACAGGGCTGCGGAGACGATGATCGGGCATATAGAGAAGGCCCATCTCACTGCGCTCGAATATACCAGTAAAGGTATGTACCAGCAATTCAGCTGCCAGATCAAACGCTTCGCTACATCGCCCGAGATACGAGGCCCGGCGAGCCGTGGATGAGAGCGGCATATGGCACGATGATTCCCCATTGGTCGCATGACACCGTAGAATGACCGGTCTGAGTGCGCCCAGGCGCACGGCAACAAGATGAGCAGGCCGCGCGAAGGCGGGGCCGGAAAGGAGTGCGACATGGCCGAAGGCCAATCAGTCCAGTGGATCGAGGTTGCCCCGGAATTGGCCGGGCAGCGCATCGACAACTTTCTGCGTACCCGCCTCAAGGGCGCACCCAAGGCGTTGATCTATCGCATCGTGCGCAAGGGTGAAGTGCGCGTGAACAAGAAGCGCATCAAGGTCGATTACCGCCTGCAGGCGGGTGATCTGGTGCGGGTGCCGCCGCTGCGCCTCTCGCCGGAAGCCGCCGTGCAGGAAGTCAGTGACAACCTGCGCGAGGTACTGGCGGGCTGCATCGTGCGCGAGACGGATGACTTCATGGTCATCAACAAGCCCTCGGGGCTTGCCGTGCACGGCGGCAGCGGCGTCAAGATCGGCCTGATCGAGGCTATGCGCCAGATTCGCGCCGACCTGCCGTTCCTGGAGCTGGTGCACCGCCTGGACCGTGATACCTCCGGCTGCATTCTGCTGGCCAAGTCGCGGGCTGCGCTGTTGCAGCTCAATGCCGACCTCAAGGCCCACAAGATGACCAAGCTGTATCTGGCGCTGGTCGAGGGGCGCTGGGATTCACGTCGCGATTACGTCAATGCGCCGCTGGAGCGCTACGACGGTGGCAATGGTGAGCGGCGGGTGCGCGTCGATGAGGCCGGCAAGACGGCCAGCACCCGCTACGCGGTGCGTGAGGCCTATCCGAGCATGACGCTGGTCGAGGCCGAGCCGATTACCGGGCGTACCCACCAGATCCGCGTGCACTCGGTGCATGCCGGGCATCCGCTGCTCGGCGATACCAAGTACGGCACCGAGCGCGGCAATGCCCTGGCGAAGAAGGTCGGGCTGGAACGCCTGTTCTTGCATGCCGCCCAGCTCAGCTTTCCTGATCCGATCGACGGGCGAACCGTCACCGTGCGCGCGCCGCTGGACAAGCGGATGAAGCGCGTTCTCGCCACTGCCAGAGAGCTGGGAGCTCGTCATGACTGATCTCACTGCAGGACTGCCGCAGCCGCGCTATCGCCTGGTCATCTTCGACTGGGATGGCACCTTGATGGATTCCGAGGCGCGTATCGTCGACTGCCTGCAGGCGGCCTCGCTGGCGACGGGCATGGGCGAGCTGCCTGCCCATGCGGCGCGCGACATCATCGGACTCGGGCTGCCCGAAGCCATGGAGCGCCTGTTCCCGGGGGCGACGGCCGAGCAGTGCGAGGCGCTGGTCGCGGCCTACAAGGCGCATTTCGTGGCGGTCGATACCACGCCGCTGGACTTCTTTCCCGGTGTCGAGGCCGGCATCCAGCGTCTGCGTCGCCATCCCGATCAGCTGCTGGCCGTCGCGACGGGCAAGAGCCGCCGCGGGCTGGATCGCATGTTCATGGCCCATGACTGCGGTGACTGGTTCCATGCCTCGCGCACCGCGGACCTGACGCTGTCCAAGCCGCACCCTCGCATGCTCGAGGAATTGCTGGCCGAGCTGAACGTTGAGGCGCATGAGGCGCTGATGGTCGGCGATACCGAATATGATCTGGAAATGGCGCGTGCCCTTGGCATGCACAGTGTCGGTGTCGACTACGGCGTACACAGTGTGCCGCGCCTTGAGGCCTGTGCGCCGCAGCGCATCGTCTCGCATTTCGATGAATTGATGGATTGGCTGTACGCGGTCAGGTAACGGCCGCGATCGCCCAGCACAGGAGCAGCAATCGATGAGTGACAGGCCGCAGGATCCCTGGCGTGAAGGCGCGGGTGGCAAGGACGAGAGCGAAGCGGGCTTGAGCGGGCAGGGAATGAGTGGGCCGGGCATGAGTGGGCAGGGCGCGGCGGCTGCCTCCGACCGTGAGGTGGACTGGCAGGCGCGCGAGCGCACCGCGCAGCTCGAGATGATGGACCGCTGGGTGCAGGGCGTGGTCACCGAGCAGCGTCGTTCGCGGCGCTGGAAGCTGTTCTTCCGCTTCCTGTTCGCGTTGCTGTTCATCGCCTCGATCGCGACCTCGGTGACCCTGTTCACGCTCGGCAGCCAGCCAGCGGCGCTGCCCGGCGAGCAGCATCTGGGCGTGGTGCGTGTGAAGGGCGTGATCGAAGCGGACGGCGAAGCCAATGCCGAGCGCATCATCAAGGGGCTGCGCGCGGCCTGGGAGTCACCGGCCTCCGTGGCGGTGGTGCTCGACATCAACTCGCCCGGTGGCAGCCCGGTGCAGTCCCAGCGCGTCTATGACGAATTGATGCGGCTGCGTGAGCGGGGCGACAAGCCGGTGATCGCGGTGATTGAAGACCTGGGCGCCAGCGGTGCCTATTACATGGCGGCCGGCGCCGGCGAGATCATCGCGGCACCCTCGAGCCTGGTGGGCTCCATCGGCGTGATTTCCTCAAGCTTCGGGCTCAAGGGGCCGATGGAGAAGCTGGATATCGAGCGTCGCGTGTTCACGGCGGGAGACAACAAGGCGTTTCTTGATCCGTTCTCGGAAATCTCGCCGGACCAGCGTGCCTTCTGGCAGAGCGTGCTGGTCACGACGCACCAGCAGTTCATCGCGGCGGTCAAGGCCGGGCGCGGTGAGCGCCTCCAGGACGATCCCGAGCTGTTCTCGGGGCTGATCTGGACCGGTGAGCAGGCGCGGGGGCTGGGGCTGGTCGATCGTACCGGTACGCTGGAAGAGCTGGCGGCGGAGCTGACGCCAGAGGCGGAGCTGCACGATTACACGCCGCGTCAGGACCCCTTCGAGCGCTTCACGCGGCGCTTCGCCGGTGTGATGGCCAGTGCGATGGGGCTCGAGACGACGGTGTCGCCGGTCAGCTACCGCCTGCCCTGGTAGGCGAGCCAGGGCCGCAGCCCTCGTCGCTCAGGGCTGCGGTGTCTCTCAGGGGCGCGGTGCATCCAGCAGAGGGTCGACGCCTGCCTCGCGCAGCAGTTCGCACAGGCGAATCAGCGGCAGGCCGATCAGGCTGTTGGGGTCACGCCCCTCGAGACGCTCGAAGAGCGTGATGCCGAGTCCTTCCATGCGGAAGCTGCCGGCGCTGTCGAGGGGGCGTTCGCGCTCGACGTAGCGTTCGATCTCGGCGCTGGTCAGGGAGCGGAAGACGACCTCGTGGTCTTCATGACAGACCCAGTGACGCGCGGACCGGGTGTCGATCAGCGCCAGGCCGGTCACGAAGCGCACGCGACGTCCGGAGAAGCGCGCCAGCTGGGCGCGTGCGGCTGACAGGTTCGCCGGCTTGCCCAGTATCTCGCCTTCGAAGACGGCGACCTGATCGCTGCCGATGATCAGGTGGTGGGAGTAGGCATCAGCCACGGCGTTGGCCTTGCCGAGTGCCAGACGATGGACCAGTGTCTCGGCACTTTCTTCGCGCCGCGGCGTCTCATCGATACTGGGGCTGTCCAGGTGAAGGGCAGCCCGAGGCGTTCAAGCAGTTCACGACGCCAGCGTGAGCTGGACGCCAGGACCAGTGGAGTCATCATGGCTCTCCCGTCGGGGCGCGTTGCGGGCATTGGCTGGGCGGCGCGCGGCAAGTAATTGAAAAACAAGGGCTGCAGGATGCCGTAAATCCTCTCGGCATTGAAGCGTCAGGCGCGTACAATCGCGCGCTGGACGTGTAGCCCAGTGTCAGTTGCCGCATATCGACGTGAAAGCGTGATGGTGAGGGGGCTGGCAAAAGCAACAAGTTGCTCATGCATTTTGACACCGGGAGGGGGAATCCCTATTATGGCGCGCCTATGTTGACCACAAGACTGCCGACCAAGGTCGAGCCCTACCGGCTGGCGTCAGCGGGTAAACGCCTTGAAGGCGTGATTCCACTGGCGAACATGCCCCGTGCTGTTGAGGCCATCGGTGCTCAGGAAGGGGACGTCAGCGTCTCCATGACCTTTGACATCGACACTCAACGTCGCAGCTTCATCGAAGGCTCCATCGCCTTCGAGGCAAGTCTGCTATGTCAGCGTTGTCTGGGACCCACCGAGCCGGAGCCGCTTTCCAGCGAGTTCCTGTTGGGTCTGGTGACCAGCGATGCGCTGGCGGCGCAGCTGCCCGGTGAGTACGAGCCGGTAGTGGTGGAAAACGAACAGCTGGATCTCCTGACAGTGATCGAGGATGAAGTGCTCCTGGTCCTGCCGCAGGTGGTCTACCACGAGGAGGCCGATTGTGCCGTCTCTCGCGACCAGCTGGCCAGCGGTGTGGAACCCGAGGCCTCGGACGCACCCGCTGTGAATCCATTCAGTGTGCTTCGCACCCTGAAGGACAAGCACTGAACTCAATTTGTCGACAAGATTGGAGTAATCCCCATGGCAGTTCAGCAGAACCGCAAAACTCGTTCCAAGCGTGGCATGCGTCGTAGCCACGATGCCCTGACTGCACCGACCCTGTCCCAGGACAAGGAAACCGGTACAGTTCACCTGCGTCACCACGTCTCTGCCGACGGTTTCTACCGTGGCCGCAAAGTCGTTGATGCATAAGGCATTGATGCAGCGCGCGGCGTAACGCCGTGCGTATCGCCATCGATACGATGGGCGGGGACTTCGGTCCCCGCGCTACGTTACGGGGCACGGCCAGTGCGCTGTTGCGAGACTCGCAACTCAGCGCCATCCTGGTCGGCCCGCAGCATCTACTGGATGCCGAGTTAGACTCCCTCCCTGCTTCACTCTCCCGTGTTCGTGATCGCCTTCAGACACTCGCTGTCGACGGCATTGTCGCGTCTGATGCTCGCCCGTCCCGCGTCCTGCGCAGCCGCGAGCCCAGCAGCATGTCTCAGGCCCTGGGCCTGGTGGCGAACGGCCAGGCGGATGCCTGTGTCAGTGCCGGCAATACCGGCGCCTTGATGGCGCTGGGCATGCGCGAAGTGGGAAGAGTGAAAGGGGTGGAGCGACCTGCCATCTGTGCCGCGGTGCCCACGCGCGGCGCGCGCGCCTGCAGCCTCCTGGATCTCGGCGCCAACGTCGATGTCGCACCGCACCATCTGCTGGCGTTCGCCCGCATGGGCGCGATGCGCAGCCGCCTCATCGACGCGGTCGAGCGTCCACGAGTGGGGCTGCTCAACGTGGGGGTCGAGTCGGTCAAGGGGACGGCGCAGGTGCAGGAAGCGCACGCCCTGCTGGCTGGCAGCGAGTCGGATTTCGACTACCTTGGCTTTGTCGAGGGCGGCGACCTCTTCTCCGGCAAGGTGGATGTGGTGGTCTGTGACGGCTTCGTCGGCAATGTCGTGCTCAAGAGCAGTGAAGGGCTTGCGCAGATGCTGTCGGCACAGCTGGGGGCGACCCTGGCGGCCAGCTGGCGCACGCGCCTGATGGCGTGGCTGGCGCGCCCGGCGCTGACACGACTCTCGCGTGAACTGGACCCGGTGCGCTACAACGGCGCCAGCCTGCTGGGCCTGGCGAGCGTGGTGGTGAAGAGCCACGGCGGCGCGGCGGCGGAAGGCTTTGCCTTTGCCGTCACGCGGGCGGCCAGCGAGGCTCGCGAGCAGTTGCCCTCGCGCCTGGCGCAGGCCCTGGAAGGCACATACTCACGCTGAATGAGTAAATTGGTCTGATTTGTTCCTGTTGGGGTCGAGCTTCGGCGCACACGGTGCGACAATGCCAGCGCTTCACGGCCGGGCGGTGAAGGCGGACGGGAATCAGGGGCAGGCAGCTCCTACAGGAAGCCCCCGCAGGACAGCAGCATGACGTAAATGACAGGAAGCAGGCTTTCCCCTGGCAGAAGCGTGAGACACGACAGTGGTCGTCTCGCTTGCGAGCCAGTGGAAATCGGGTTTCTTGACCCGTGTCAGTCCCACCTGAACAGATGGAAATGGTGACAGCAATGACAGATTCCCTGGCCCTCATCTTCCCGGGACAGGGCTCCCAGCAGGTCGGCATGCTGCGGGAGCTGGCGGAGCGCTATAGCGTGGTCCGCACTACCTTCGAGGAAGCCTCTGACGCGCTGGGGCGCGATCTCTGGCACCTGACACAGGAAGGCCCGGCGGAGGAGCTCAATCGTACCGAGCTGACCCAGCCGGCGCTTCTGACCGCCAGTGTCGCCATCTGGCGCGTCTGGCAGGAGCTGGAAGGCCCGCGCCCGGCGCGCATGGCCGGTCACTCCCTGGGTGAATACAGTGCCATGGTCTGTGCTGGCGTGATCGGTTTCGCCGAGGGCGTCAAGCTGGTCAATCTGCGCGGCGAAGCCATGCAGACTGCCGTGCCGCAGGGTCAGGGCGCGATGGCGGCCATTCTCGGTCTCGAGAATGCCCAGGTCGAAGCCGCCTGTGCCAGTGCGGCACAGGGTGAAGTGGTCGCGGCAGTCAACTACAATGCGCCGGGACAGGTCGTCATCGCCGGTGGCACCGCTGCCGTCGAGCGTGCCATCGCGGCATGTCAGGAAGCGGGTGCCAAGCGCGCCATGCCGCTGCCGGTGTCGGTGCCGTCGCATTGTGATCTGATGCGTCCGGCGGCCGACAAGCTGGCCGAGGCGATGAATGCCATCGATTTCCGTGCGCCGCGCTATACCGTCATCCAGAATGTCGATGCCAAGGCGCATGACGACGTCGAGACACTGCGTCAGCGTCTGATCGAGCAGCTCTATCAGCCGGTGCGCTGGACCGATTGCGTCAATGCCATGTTCGACAGTGGCGCGCGCAGCTTCATCGAATGCGGTCCGGGCAAGGTGTTGACCGGCCTTGGCAAGCGCATTCAGCGTCAGGCGCGTGGCCTGGCCGTGAATGATCCGGATAGCCTGGAAGCGGCGCTGGAACTTGCCCGCGAGACCGCTGCCGAACAGAATCAGTAAGCTCGTGGCTGGCCCATCTGGCCGGCCATGTGACTTGGATCAGCCAACTCAGGACTCAAGATGACGAGCGAACGCAGAATCGCACTGGTGACCGGTGCCAGTCGTGGCATCGGCCAAGCCATCTCCCGTGAACTCGGCCGTCAGGGCCGTATCGTGATCGGTACTGCCACCAGCGAGAAAGGGGCAGCGGCCATCGGCGCTGACCTCGAGGCGCACGGTATCGAAGGCGCGGGCATGCTGCTCAACGTCACCGATCAGGCCAGCGTCGACGCCGTGCTCAAGGAAATCGGCGAGCGCTTCGGCGCCCCGACCATCCTGGTCAACAATGCCGGCATCACGCGTGACAACCTGTTGATGCGTTTGAAGGAAGATGATTGGGACGCGGTGCTCGACACCAATCTCAAGTCGGTCTTCCGTGTCAGCAAGAGCTGCCTGCGCGGCATGACCAAGGCGCGCTTCGGCCGCATCGTCAACATCTCGTCCGTGGTCGCGACCATGGGCAACCTCGGTCAGGTCAACTATGCTGCCGCCAAGGCAGGCATGGAAGGCTTTGCCCGCTCGCTGGCGCGCGAAGTCGCGTCACGCAATATTACCGTCAACTCAGTGGCGCCGGGCTTCATTGCCACTGACATGACTGAAGCATTGCCGGAAGCGCAGCACGAAGCGTTGCTCGGCAACATCCCGCTGGCGCGCCTTGGCCAGCCGGAAGAGATTGCTGCGGCAGTCGGCTTCCTGACCAGTGATGCAGCAGGCTACATTACCGGTGAGACGTTGCAGGTGAACGGTGGCATGAACATGCGCTGAACCCCACGCAGGGACGTGGTTGCGTCCTTTTGGGGTGGCCTATAAACTACGCCCAGCTTTTTCGAGCTGCGGATTCCGTACCACTAGGAGTGATTGTTAAATGAGCACCATTGAAGAACGCGTCAAGAAGGTTGTGGCTGAGCGCCTGAACGCCAAAGAAGAAGAAATCCAGAACTCTTCCTCTTTCACTGAAGACCTGGGCGCCGATTCCCTGGACACCGTCGAGCTGGTGATGGCTCTTGAAGAGGAATTCGATACTGAAATTCCTGACGAAGAAGCAGAGAAGATCACCACCGTGCAGGAAGCTATCGATTACATCGTCAACCACCAGTAAGGTGTGTTGAAGCGATCACGGAGCAACCTGTTGCTCATGGTCGTGATGCAATTGTCTGTACGTTCAAGAGCCGCACTGTTCCTCAGTGCGGCTCTTGTCGTTCAGGGATGTGCTGCGCAATGCCGCGCCGACAGGGCGCGTATTGCATGGTGGTAGGCGGTGGGCTTCGTGACAAATGTCCCCTTGTGGCAAGTGTCGGAATTCCTTCGTGAAAGTGGCCAGAAAAGCGCTTGAAAACCGACTGCCCACGCATGGCCAGGTTTCTGTATAATGCGCTCAATTACCGTCCGGGCGTCCATGGCCCTGGCGTGCCAATTCGATAGTTTTGGAGGAGACACGATGCCTCGCAGAAGGGTAGTGGTAACAGGTCTTGGCCTGGTAACCCCGGTCGGGAATACCGTCGAGGAAAGCTGGAGCAACATCAAGGCGGGCAAGAGTGGCATCGCGGCCATCGAGCATTTCGATGTCAGCGGTTTCAATACCCGTTTCGGTGGCTCCATCAAGGACTTCGATGTGGGTCAGTACCTGAACCCGAAAGAGGCCCGCAAGATGGACCTCTTCATCCAATACGGTATCGCGGCGGCCCACCAGGCCATCACCGACTCCGGCATTGAATGCACCGAAGACAACGCCGAGCGCATCGGTGTCGCCATCGGTTCCGGTATCGGCGGCCTGCCGATGATCGAGCACAACCACAAGGCGCTGGAGAAGGGCGGTGCACGTCGCATCTCGCCGTTCTTCGTGCCGGGCTCCATCATCAACATGATCTCCGGCAATCTGGCGATCCAGTTCGGTTATCGTGGTCCGAACATCGCGATCACCACCGCCTGTACCACCGGGACGCACAACATCGGTTACAGCGCACGTACCATCGCCTATGGCGATGCCGACGTGATGGTGGCCGGTGGTGCCGAGATGGCGACCACGCCGCTGGGTCTGGGTGGCTTCTCCGCAGCGCGTGCGCTGTCGACCCGCAACGATGATCCGCAGGCGGCCAGCCGTCCGTGGGACCGTGACCGCGATGGCTTCGTGCTGTCCGACGGTGCCGGTGTCGTCGTGCTGGAAGAGTACGAGCACGCCAAGGCACGTGGCGCGACCATCTACGCCGAGGTGCTCGGGTTCGGCATGTCCGACGACGCTCACCACATGACGGCGCCGCCCGAAGACGGCCGTGGTGCGGCCGCCGCGATGCGCAACGCCATCCGTGACGCCAAGCTCGAGCCGAGCCAGATCGACTACATCAATGCCCACGGCACCTCCACCAATGCCGGCGACAAGGCGGAAAGCCTCGCCGTCGAGTCGGTGCTGGGCGACGCGGCACGTGATGTGGCGGTCAGCTCCACCAAGTCGATGATCGGTCACCTGCTGGGCGCTGCCGGCGCGGTCGAGGCCGTGTTCTGCGTGCTGGCGATGCGTGACCAGATCGCGCCGCCGACCATCAACCTGGACAACCCGGCCGAGGGCTGCAATCTCGATTACGTGCCCAACGTCGCACGTGACATGAAGATCGAGTACACCCTGTCCAACTCGTTCGGCTTCGGTGGCACCAACGGCTCGCTGGTGTTCGGCAAGCTCAAGGACTGATCACACGCTTTCGTGTTCTCTCTCCTCAGACGCGCTCCCATCCGGGGGCGCGTTTGTCTGTGGGGCGTCACCTGCTTTGCGTGTCGTGTCCGCAACCGTTCTCTGGAGGGCTGTATCGATGACGACTGATGCCTCTGGCAACAAGAGCTCTGAAGACAAGCGTGCTCTTGCGGCGCTCGCCGCCGATCTGCCCAGTGATGACCGTGGCCTCGCCTATGGCGAGGGCGTGTTCGAGACGATTCTGGTGCGTGAGGGGCAGCCGCAGCTGTGGTCCTGGCACGAGGCGCGCCTGACGCGCGGTTGTCAGCGGCTGGGGATTGCAGCGCCTTCGTCAGCTGAGTTGGCGGGCTGTCTGGCGGTCTGCCAGGGCGAGGGGCTTGAAGTGCTCAAGCTGATCGTCACCGGCGGCTCCGGCGGGCGGGGCTACATGGCGCCTGAGTCACCGGAGACGCGCTTGCGGGCACGCGCGACGCCTTTTGCGGTCAATCAGCAGGCGCGGGGTGGCATCACGGCGCGGGTCTGTGAGCTGCGAGTGGCCGAGCAGCCGGCACTGGCGGGGCTCAAGCACCTCAACCGGCTCGAGAACGTGCTGGCGCGCCGTGAGTGGAGCGACACGGCCATCAGCGAGGGCCTGTTGCTCAATGCGCAGGGTGAGCTGATCGAGGCCACCAGCATGAATCTGGCCTGGTATCGTGACGGGCGCTGGTTCACGCCGTGTCTTGATCGTGCCGGTGTCGAGGGCACGCTGCTGGCGGCGCTTGAGGCCGAGATGGTGTTCGAGCGAGTGCGTGAGGGGCTTGAGTCACTCGCGTGGGCCGAGCGGGTCGTCGTCATGAATTCCGTGCAGGGCGTCTGGCCGCTGCGCACCCTGCTCAAGGCCGATGGCGCGATTCTGGCTGAGTGGAAGGATGAGGCGCATCCGGCGCTGGACGAGTTGAATCACACTGTCGCGCGCTTGCTGGGCGAGCCCGCGAACTGACGGAAGACGACGAGCGTCAGCAGGCATGCCTGTGCGGTCGTCGCCTTCGCCATGAAGACTGGAAACCTGATTATGCGAGTGTTCAAGATCCTCCTGATGCTGGTAGTGCTGGCCGTGGCTGCGGGTGTGGTGGGCTTTCGTTATTGGCAGGCGCAGTTGCTGTCACCGTTGGCGATCGAGAAGGAACAGCTGTTCGAGGTGCCCAAGGGCGCCAGCCTGACCAGGGTGGTGAGCGAGCTCGAGTCACAGGGCATCATCGAGGCGAGCTGGCCGTACAAGGTGTGGTCGCGCCTCGAGCCTGAGGCCGTCAATGGCCTGCGCGCCGGTGAATTCCGTCTCACGCCGGGCTTGAACGGCCGTGAGCTGGTGGCGCTGCTGTCCAGTGACGATGTGGTCAGCTATACCTTGACCGTGCCGGAAGGTTGGACCTTCGCCCAGATGCGCACTGCCATGGATGCCTCGCCCAAACTTGAGCACACGACTCGCGACATGAGCGACGAGGAACTGATGGCGGCCGTCGGTGCAGAGGGCGAGAAGCCGGAAGGGCGCTTCTTCCCGGACACCTACCGCTATCACAAGGGCGTCAGCGACCTCTCGCTCTACAAGCAGGCCTATAGCCGCATGAGCAAGACGCTGGAGGAAGTCTGGGCCGGGCGTGACGACGACCTGCCGATCACCAGCGCCTACGAGGCGCTGATCATGGCGTCACTGATCGAGCGCGAGACCGGCGCCCCGGAAGAGCGCGACGAGATCGCCGGCGTCTTCAAGCGTCGCATGGAGCGTGGCATGCGCCTGCAGACCGACCCGACCGTCATCTATGGCCTGGGCAAGGACTATGATGGCTCGTTGTCGCGTGCCGACCTGCGCAAGCCGACGCCCTGGAATACCTATGTGATCACCGGCCTGCCGCCGACGCCGATCGCGATGCCCGGGCGCGCCGCTCTGGAAGCGGCGGTGCATCCCAAGGAAGGCGATACCTACTACTTCGTCGCCAAGGGTGAGGGCAAGCATCACTTCTCGCGCACGCTGCGCGAGCACAACAATGCCGTGCGCCGTTATATTCTCAATCGGTAATGCGTGGCGAATGAGCTGAAACCCGTGTGGCGAACAGGGTCTGCCATGCTGCACGGGGGCTTTCGTCGCGAGTCATCTGCTGTCTGAATCAGGAAACATCATGTCTTCACGTCCGAGCGCATCAAGCACGACGTCTTCTCGCCACGCCGCCAGCGCGGCGGCCACCCAGGCTTCGCCCGCTGGTCGCTTCATCACGCTGGAAGGCGGTGAAGGCGTCGGCAAGAGCACCAATGTCGCCTTCGTGGTCGCCGAGCTCGAGGCGCATGGCCTCGAGGTCGTGCGCACGCGTGAGCCGGGTGGCAGCGAGCGAGCGGAAGCCATTCGCCAGTTGTTGCTGGACCCGGCGCCGGCCGAGTCGCTGAGTGATGATGCCGAACTGCTGTTGATGTTCGCCGCGCGTGCCCAGCATCTGGCCGCGACCATTCGCCCGGCGTTGGCGCGCGGTGCCTGGGTGGTGTGCGATCGATTCACCGACGCGACCTTTGCCTACCAGGGCGGTGGCCGCAACCTGCCGCTGGCCGATATCTCGGCGCTGGAATCCCTGGTGCAGAAAGGCTTGCAGCCGGACCTGACCCTCCTGCTGGACATGCCGGTCGAGGCGGCGCGTGGCCGTCTGGCCGCTCGCCGCGCCGAGACCGGTGAAGGCGCCGACCGCATCGAGCAGGAAGCCGAGCAGTTCTTCGAGGCGGTGCGTGTCGGCTATCACATGCGTCGTGACGCCGACCCCGAGCGCTTTGCCACCATCGATGCCGGTCAGTCGCTTGAAGCCGTGCAAGCCGATATCGCGGCGGTGCTGGCGGCTCGCGTGGCGGCCTGGCAGGCGAACACTGCCACGGATGAGCAGCCATGAGTGCTTCAGACGTCAGCAGTGGTGTCACGCTTTCGAGCTTCTCGCCGCTGCCGTGGCAGCATTCGCTGTGGCAACACTTCACCGCGGTGCACGACAACGGTCGCCTGCCGCATGCGGTGATGCTCAGCGGACCGTCGGGGCTTGGCAAGCATGAGCTGGCCGATGCGATGATCGCCCGCGTGCTGTGTCGCACCGCTCAGGGCAAGCCCGGCGCGGCGGCCTGTGGTGAATGTCATGGCTGTCATATGCTGGCGGCGGGGCATCACCCTGATCTGATGGCGGTCGCGCCGCAGGATGTCGGCAAGATGATCCGCATCGACCCGATCCGTGAGGTCAATCGCTTCGTCTCCCAGACGGCCCAGCAGGGCGGCTACCGCGTCATCCGTCTGCAGCCGGCGGAGTCGATGAACATCGCCTCGGCCAACGCCTTGCTCAAGAGCCTCGAGGAACCCGGCGCCAATACGCTGTTCATTCTGCTCAGCGACATGCCGTCACGGGTGCTGCCGACCATTCGCTCGCGCTGTCAGCAATGGCCGCTGGTGATTCCGCCGGCCGAAGAGAGCCTGCCGTGGCTCACGCAGCAGCTGGGCGAGGATGCTCAGGCCCTGCTGCGCATGGCGGGCGGTCTGCCGCAGCTGGCGGTGCGTCTTGGCGAGGCGGAGCAGCGTCAGCTGCGTCAGGCCTTGCGCGAGCTGTTCGATGCGCTGGTGCGCGGCGGCGAGCCGGTGGCTGAAGCGTGGCGACTGGAGCGCCAACCGCTGGCGCAGGTGCTGTGGTACGGTATTGCCTGGCTGGAAGACCTGATTCGCATGGGCCTGTCCGGCAACGCCAGCGACCTGCGTGACCCCAGTCTTGAGCCGCTGCTGAGACAGGCGGTCAAGAACGGGCGCACCCAGGACTGGTTCAAGCTGCTGGATTTCGCCCGCGAGCAGCGCCGTCTGCTGGCCGCGGGCGGCAACCCCAACCCTCAGCTGGTGCTGGAAGCCTGGCTGGTGCGTTGGGCCGCCTTGCTGCGCTCCTGAATGCGCAGCTGCCTTTTTCTGGCGTGAAGGTCTGAGCGAAGAGCTGAGGAAAGGCCTGAGCGATGCCCGCGTGGAAAGCTACGAGGCTGCGCGAGGCAAGGCGGGCAGGCTAGACTGAAGCCAGCCAGGCCGCTTGCTCGCCCTGCGTCAGATAACAGCAGGCAATGGCCGAAGAATACGCATTGATACGCAGCGTGAGCCCTCATGTGAGCGCTGACGCTCGTCACGGGACTGCATGTGCCGGGAGACCGGCCGGAGGTGAAGGATGGATACCGCTCCACAGCAAGGCCAGAAGGCGCTCTCGCTGACCATTCGTGATCAGAAGACCCTGTTGGCCGCCTACATGTCGACCCTCGTGCGCGGCGGCATCTTCGTGCCGACCACCGAGCGCTACACCATGGGCCAGGAAGTCTATCTGCTGCTGACCCTGCCTGAGGAATCCGAGCGCATTCCGGTCACCGGGCGCGTGGTATGGATTTCCCCGCAGGGCGTCAGTGGCCGGCGCACTGCCGGGATCGGCATCCACTTCAGTGAAGAGGACCGCCAGGTGCGTGACCATATCGAGAACCACCTGGCCGGCATGCTCGGCAAGGGTCACGCGACCTATACGCTGTAGCGCGAGCGCAGCGTCGCTTCATCATCTCGACCGGCAGTGCCATGGGCGCCCGCCGGTCGAGCACGTTTTTCGCCGCGCAGCGCGTGGCCATCAGTAGTGAGAGTTTCCGGATGTTTGTCGATTCGCATTGCCACCTTGATCGTCTGAAACTGGAAGAGCACGGCGGCAGCCTCGAGGCCGTGCTGGACGCCGCGCGCGCCCGTCACGTGCACCAGTTCCTCGCCATTGCCGTCACGCTCGACGATGTGCCCGAGATCTCGGCCATCGCCCAGCAGCATGAGGATGTGGTGATTTCCGCCGGTGTGCATCCGCTGCATCAGGTCGACCCGGAACCCACGGTCGAGGACATCAAGAAGTGCGCCGAGCGCTTCGGCGCGGTGGCCATCGGCGAGACCGGCCTCGACTATCACTACGAGAGCGTCAGCCGCGAGCTGCAGTACGAGCGCTTCACGCGCCATCTGATCGCCGCGCGTGAGCTCGAGCTGCCGGTGATCATCCACACCCGTGAGGCGCGCGAAGACACCCTGGCGCTGATCAAGCAGCACACGGACCCCGCTGTCGGTGGCGTGCTGCACTGCTTCACTGAAGATCTCGACATGGCGCGCGTCGCGGTGGGCCACGGCTTCATGGTCTCCATCTCCGGTATCGTCACCTTCCGTAACGCCGAACACGTCCGCGAGCTGGCGCGCGCCATCCCGCTGGACCGCCTGCTGATCGAGACCGACAGCCCCTATCTGGCGCCGGTGCCGTACCGTGGCACCTCCAATGTGCCGGGCAATGTGGTCGAGGTCGCCGAATGCATCGCCGCCGAGCGCGGCATCACCGTCGATGAACTGGCGATGCAGACCACTGCCAACTTCTATCGCCTGTTCCGTGCCGCTGCGCCGGAAGCGCCGGACAACGTTCGCGAAGCGCTGGCCAGCAGCGGTATGCTCATCGATTGAGCGTGGTACCCCGCATGATCTGACCACCAGGGAGGGAACGTCATGAATCCAGCCGCCATCCTCACCCAGCTGGGCGACAAGGCCACCAGCGGCAAGGCATCGCCGCCGGTGGATCAATGGCACCCGGCGCATTGTGGCGAGATGGACCTCGTCATCTGCGCCGACGGGCGCTGGATGCACGAGGGCACGCCCATCGGCCGTGCGCGACTGGTGCACATGCTGTCGCGTGTCCTGCGCCGCGAGCCCGATGGCAGCTACTGCCTGGTCACGCCGGCGGAAAAGGTCACCATCCAGGTCGAGGACCGCCCCTTCCTGGCGGTGGACTGCTCCCGCGTCGAGAGTGATTCTGCGCCGGCTGAGCTCGGTCAGCCAGAGCCAGGACAGACAGAGCCAGGACAGACAGAGCCCGGACAGACAGAGTCCGGGCAATCCGAGCCTCAGCCGGACGTCTGGCAGCTGGTCACCGATCAGGGCGATGTCGTGCGACTGGAAGGGGAGACCTGCCTGACGCTGAGCGAGACGCCGGACGGCCTGCGGCTGCCGGAAGTGCCGGTGCGCTTCGGCCTTGCCGCGCGCCTGCACCGCAACCTCTACTATCGGCTGCTCGAGAGCGCCGAGACGCATGAGCAGGAAGACGGCAGCCTGACACTCGGCTTCATGAGCGGCGGGCGCTTCCAGATTCTGGGACAGCTGGCGGCCGATGAGGTCGAGGTCTGAACCTGTCTGCGCTTGTCTGAACTTGTTTGAGCCTGCCGCCTTCCGCTCTCTCTTCCGTACGCCCCTCGCGTTCTGCTTCGCCCCTTTTCTCTCGCCGTCAGCCATTGCAGGTCTTCATGTCGTCACCACTTCCTCCCATCGAGCCCGACAGCACCGCAACCTCCGAGCCAGACGTTGCAGCATCGCCACTGGCGCTGGCCGTCGATCAGCTGACGCAACGGCTGACGGATCAGCAGCGCGCCGTGGTGGCGCATCGTGGGAGGCATGCGCGGGTAGCGGCAGTGGCGGGCTCGGGCAAGACCACCACGCTGGTGGCGCGGGTGCTGAGCCTGCTGGCGGAAGGCATTCCGGCTCAGCGGATTCTGGTGCTGATGTTCAACCGTTCGGCGCGCGAGGACTTCGTCGCCAAGCTGGCGCAGTCGGCCCCGCCGGGCACACGGCTGCCCGACATCCGCACCTTCCACTCCATCGGCCATCGCCTGACCACCACCCTGGTGCGCTGGGGCAGCCTCGAGCCGCGCGAACTCATCCAGCAGGACTGGGCGTTGGAGCGTCTGCTCAAGCAGGCCGCCCAGCGTGCGCTGGGCGATGCTGATCGCGCCGATCGTGAGGCGGCGCTGGAAGGCGAGCGCCTCGAAGCGCTCGCCCAGTTCTGTGATCTGGTCAAGGCCGAGATGTGCGAGCCGACGCTGCTCTACGAGCGCATGAATCTCGGCGAGCACACCGGCCACTTCGTCGAGTCCTTCGCTCAGCTTGAGCAGCTGCTCGAGCAGTACGGCCAGATGACCTATGCCGATCTGCTCTACCGGCCGCTTCGTCAGCTGGAGAAGGAGCCCGAGACCCGCGCACGCATCCAGGGGCATCTGCAGCACGTCATCATCGATGAGTATCAGGACATCAATGAGGCGCAGCAGCGCATGCTGGCGCTGCTGGCGGGTGCACCGTCCGGCGGCGAGCCGTCGCCCGGCGAAGCGTCGCCCGCGGCCTCCGGCGCCATGGCAGAAGTCATGGCCGTGGGGGATGCCAACCAGTGCATCTACGAGTGGCGTGGCGCGCGGCCTGACTACATGCTGACGCGCTTTGCCGAGAGCTTTTCCGCGCCGCTGGATTTCCCGCTCAGCTACACCTTCCGCCACGGTCATCGTCTGGCGCTGGCGGCCAATCACGCCATCGCCGCCAATGCGCGCCGCCCGGACCAGCTGTGTCTGGCCGCGCCCGGCACGCCGGCGACGCGCTTGTTCGAAGGCCAGGGCGCCGCCAGTCTGGTCGCGGCGCTCACGGCCTGGCGAGAGTCGGGTCGCAGTGGCGCCGAGGCCGCCGTGCTGGTGCGCAGCTGGGCGCTGTCGGTGCCGGTGCAGTTGCAGCTGCTCAAGGCCGGCATTCCCTTCCGGCTGGGGCAGGGGGATCGCTTCGTGTTCCGTCTGCCGCTGGTGCAGGCGCTGGCGGGCTATCTGGAGCTGGCGCGTGATGCCACGCGTCTGCGCGACCCGACGCACCTGCTGCTGCTGTTCACCCAGCCCACCGCCTTCGTCGCGCACGAGCGCCTCGAGCGCCTGTGTCAGCAGCTGGCCGACAGCCAGCGCTGGCCACGCAAGGAAGACCCTATCCTCGAGGGGCTCAAGCCGCTGCAACGCCGCAACCTGCACAAGCGCTGGAAGCTGTTGTGTGATCTGCCCTCGCTGGGCGCTTGGGCGCCCGCGCGGCTGCTGCGCCATGTGGTCGATGAGCTGGAGGCCGACAAGGTGCTGCGCCGCGCCGCGGCCCGGCGTGACAAGGGCGAGGAGGACGTGCGCCTGCTGGATGTGCTGATCGAGCAGGCAGGGGAGCTGGCCAATGACCCCGACGCCTTCATCAATCTGCTGCGCAATCCGGTCGAGGACGCCGCCGACGGCGTGCTGATCACCACGGTGCACGGGGCCAAGGGGCTGGAGTGGCCGCTGGTGGGGCTGTGGGGCATGAACGAGGAAGACTTCCCGGCCTACTCGCGTGACAACCCGCTGTCGCCGGAGCGCCTCGAGGAGGAGCGTCGCCTGTGGTACGTCGGCGTGACGCGTGCCCGCGAGCAGCTGCACCTGTGGCGTGACGGCGGCACGCATACGCCAAGCCGCTTCCTCGCGGAGCTGTGCGTGGAGGACTGCACCCGCCTCGGCGACTGGATTCACGGTGCCGGCAAGCGCGCCAAGCTCGCCCGTCTGCAGGCCGAGGAAGGTGATGAGGGCGCCCGTGAGTCAGCGGACGGAAGCGACGAGCGCCTGCGTGTGGCGGTGCCGGCACTTGGCGAGGCCTATCTGGCGCGGCTGCCTCTGGCACGTCACGGCATCACGCCGCCGACGCTGGAAGCGCTGCCGAAGAAGGCCGCCAAGTCCTCGGGCAAGCCGGCCAGCAAGTCGGCTGCGCAAGGCCAGTCCAGCTCGGGCGGCACCTATGCTCGCGGCGCTCGACAGGGCAATCGCTCTCCACGCGGCGAGCCGGCCGTGCTGCGACGCGTCGGTGATTGGGAGGTCGGTCAGCGCTTGCGTCACGAGAGCTTCGGGGAGGGGGTGATCGAAGAGGTCTCCGGCAATGAGGCCAATCCGCTGATCGAGGTGCGCTTCGCCGATGGCAACAAGCGCCGCCTGATCGCCACGCGTGCCCCGCTGACAGCCTTGTGACCCTTGTGACCCTTGTGTCCCTTGTGTCCCTTGTAACAATGGACTTGAGACGCGGGCGACAAGGCAGCGCGATTGCCAAGCCTTGCGCCGAGCACCATCATGCCTGCAGCGCATCTTCGTCTGCCCGAAAAGGAGTTCCCATGGCTCAGTATCCTGATCCTGCCGCATTGGCGGCAGCCTCCGTCTCCGCCTCATCGCTGCTGGTGCCGGACCAGCGCCAGGCGCCCCTGATCGATGCCAGCCAGCTGGTGACCCAGCTGGCGATGGCGGGCCTCAAGTCGCCCGTGGTGCTGGATTGCCGTGCGCGTCTCGACGATGGGGAAGCCGGCGAGCGCCTGTGGCGTGAAGGCCATCTGCCAGGGGCCATCCATGTCGATATGGACCGCGATCTCTCGGCCGCCGTGCGCGAGGACGGCGTGGGCGGGCGGCATCCGCTGCCGTCACATCAGGCGACGGCCGAGCTGTTCCGCCGCCTCGGCATCACGCCCGAGCAGCAGGTGGTGGTCTATGACGACATGGGCGGGCAGATGGCGGCGGCGCGGCTATGGTGGATGCTGACCTGGGCCGGGCATCCGGATGTGCGGGTGCTGGATGGCGGCATCCAGGCCTGGAATCAGGCCATGGGCGAGCTCAAGCGTGCGCCTGCCCAACCGGTGAGCCCCACACCCAGCGACTGGCAGCCGAGCTTTGATGACAGCCTGCTGGTCAGCGCCCAGGAGGTGGCCGCCACGGATGACAGCTTGCTGGATGCCCGCGGCGAGGCGCGTTTTCGCGGTGAGCAGGAGCCGGTCGATCCGGTGGCAGGCCATATTCCCGGGGCATTCTGCCGGCCGACTCCCAGCAATCTGGAAGCCAATGGCCGCTTCAAGGACCGCATGAGCCTGATGCGTGAGCTGCGCAGCCTGTTGCCGGCGCAGGGTGAGGTGATCGCCTATTGCGGTTCCGGCATCAGCGCCTGCCAGAACATCCTGGCCTTCGCGATCGCGGGGCTGCCGCTGCCGCGCCTGTAT
This sequence comes from Cobetia sp. MC34, assembly GCF_018340035.1. Lineage (NCBI taxonomy): Bacteria > Pseudomonadati > Pseudomonadota > Gammaproteobacteria > Oceanospirillales > Halomonadaceae > Cobetia > Cobetia sp. MC34. Next base: position 17,580 of record NZ_JADPPY010000001.1, on the reverse strand, counting down.
GCCGGCTCCTGGAGTGACTGGATCAGTGATCCCGCGCGTCCGGTCGCCACCGGTGAGGCCAGCGAGAAGTAGCCGCACGCGCCAGCGCGATGACGGCCCCACAAATGACAACGCCCGCCAGAGAAACCTCTGGCGGGCGTTGTCATTTGTGGGGCGCTTTGTCTGACTCTTTGCGTGCGTGCTTACGCTTGCGACTTGGGCTCAGCAGCGGACTTGCGCGAATCGAAGCGCTCCAGCAGGGCGGCGTTGGCGCAGTTGCCCATCACGTTGAGGGCGGTGCGCAGGCCATCGGTGAAGCGGTCCACCCCGGCGACCACGGCCACGCCTTCCAGCGGCAGCCCTGCCGCGCCCAGCACGGTGGTCATCGCGACCAGCCCCGCACCCGGCACGCCAGCCGTCGAGAAGCTGACCAGCAGGCCGGTGGTGAACACGGTGATCACCAGCGAGGTGGTGACATCGATGCCGAACAGCTGGGCCACGAACAGCGCATTGAAGCCCTGCAGCACGGCGGCGCCGTCACGCTTGAGCGCCGTGCCGAAGGGCAGCGCGAAGCTGGCCAGGGATTCATTCATGCCGTAGTCGCGGGCATTGCCCAGCGCCAGCGGCAGGGTCGCGCCGGAGCTTGCGGTACCGAAGGCGAAGCCCAGGCTCTGGCCGAAGTGGCGCACGAAGGCCAGCGGGCGGGCACCGGTGACGGCCAGCAGCACCAGATAGAGCAGTGCCATCAGCGCCAGCGCGATGATCAGGCCGATCACGTACATGCCCAGGCGCATCAGCAGGTCCAGCCCCTGGGTGGCGATCACCGAGGTGATCAGCGCGAAGACCCCCACCGGCGCCAGCTTGAGCACGAAGGACAGCACCTTGAGGCTGACGGTGTAACCGCTCTCGATCACGCGATGCAGCGGTGCGCTTTCCTCCGGCAGAGCGCGCATCGCCAGCCCGATCAGGGCGGCCGCGAAGATGACCTGCAGCAGACCGCCGCCACCCAGCGCAGTGAAGGGGTTGTTGGGCACCAGGCCCACCAGCCACTGGGCGATGCTGTCGGCGTTGCGTCCTTCAGGTGCTGAATCCACCAGGCTCTCGGCGCCGCTGCCCGGCGTCAGCCAATGCGCGACCAGCATGCCAAGTGTCAGTGCCACGGCGCTGGTGACCACGTAACTGCCCAGCAGGCGGCCGGCATGGCGACCGACGTCGGCGCCGCCTTCGCGGTTGGTCAGGCTCATGATCAGGGCGCCGAACACCATCGGCACCACCACGAACTGCAGCAGGCGCAGGAAGATCTGGCCCACCGGTGTCAGCAGGTGGCTGTCGAGCCAGGCGACGCTGCCCTCGGGCAGAGCGCCTGCCCCGGCGTTCAGGGCAAGGCCGCTGAGAATGCCCAGCCCCAGGGCGAGCAGTATCTGGCGTGTGACGGACATGGTGGCTCCGAAGCGATGGCGTGAGTCTGAATTCGAGGGAGGCTAATGTGCTACCGGGAAGCTGTTATATCAACAATCGCTTTGAGATTTTTTTGGAATAACACAAGAAGCACTTACGGGGCGCAAGGTGTGCGCGTACGCGGTGCTGAGGGATGAGGAGAGCCAGACACGACAACGCCGCCACGGCAGGGCCGTAGCGGCGTTGTCAGCTGGCGGGCAGCAGGGGCTTACATGTTGGGGTAGTTGGGGCCACCGCCGCCTTCCGGCGCGACCCAGGTGATGTTCTGCGCCGGGTCCTTGATGTCACAGGTCTTGCAGTGCACGCAGTTCTGGAAGTTGATCTGGAACTGCGGCTCACCGGCCTCCTCGACGATCTCGTAGACACCGGCCGGGCAGTAGCGCTGGGCGGGCTCGGCGTAGCGCGGCAGGTTGTCACGCACCGGAAGCTCCGGGTCGGACAGGCGCAGGTGGCACGGCTGGTCTTCCTCGTGATTGGTGTTGGAGAGGAACACCGAGGACAGCTTGTCGAAGGACAGCTTGCCGTCCGGCTTGGGGTACTCGATCTTGGTGCACTCAGCCGCCGGGCGCATGCGCGCGTAGTCCGGTGTGGTGTCATGCAGGGTCGGCAGGCGGCCGCCCGTCAGCTGATCGAGGAAGTTGTAGGCGCCACCGAGGAAGGTGCCGTACTTGTGCATGGCCGGGCCGAAGCTGCGCGAGGCATCCAGTTCCTCATAGGCCCAGCTGTCCTTGAAGCGCTTGCCGAAGTCGACCAGGTCTTCGCCGCCTTCGTCGCCGCCCTTGATGGCGTCGAACACGCTTTCCGCCGCCAGCATGCCGGACTTCATCGCGGTGTGCAGGCCCTTGATCTTGGCGAAGTTGAGGGTGCCGGCATCACAGCCGATCAGCAGGCCGCCCGGGAAGCTCATCTTGGGCAGGCAGTTGAGGCCGCCCTTGGCGATGGCGCGCGCACCGTAGGAGACCCGCTTGCCGCCCTCGAGATGGCGGGCCAGGGTCGGGTGCTGCTTCATGCGCTGGAATTCATCGAAGGGCGACAGGTACGGGTTGTCGTAGGCGAGATCGACGATCAGGCCCACCACCACCTGCTGGTCATCGGTGTGATAGAGGAAGAAGCCGCCTTCGGCGTTGCCCTTGAGCGGCCAGCCGCTGCCGTGCACCACCAGTCCCGGCTGGTGCTGTTCGGCGGGCACATCCCACAGCTCCTTCAAGCCGATGCCGTAGTGCTGGGCATCCGCTTCGCTATCGAGCGAGAAGCGCGAGATCAGCTGCTTGCCCAGGTGGCCACGGCAGCCCTCGGCGAACAGGGTGTACTTGCCGCGCAGTTCCATGCCTGGCATGTGGCCATCCTTTTCGCTGCCATCGGCGGCCACGCCCATGTCCCCGACCACGATGCCGCGCACCGTGCCATCCTCGCCATGCAGCACTTCCTGGGCGGCGAAGCCCGGGAAGATCTCGACGCCCAGCTCCTCGGCCTGCTCGCCCAGCCAGCGCGTCAGGTTGCCGGCGCTGATGATGTAGTTGCCGTCGTTGTGCATGGTCCTGGGGACCAGTGCATTGGGGATGACCTGCGCTTTCTGGTCATCCTTGAGCAGCACGACCTCGTCACGGGTGACGGCCGTCTTGAGCGGTGCGCCGCGCTCGGCCCAGTCGGGGAACAGCTCGGTCAGTGCACGCGGTTCGAGCACGGCGCCGGACAGGATGTGCGCGCCGACTTCAGAACCTTTCTCGACCACGCAGACCGTCAGCTCCTTCTCGGCCGCATTGGCCTGCTGCATCAGTCGGCAGGCCGCCGCCAGGCCGGAAGGGCCGGCACCGACGATGACCACGTCGAAATCCATGAATTCGCGTTCCATGACCCGTCTCCTCAATCTTTGCGCCGTCAGGGCCCCGCGGATCCGGCGGGGCGGGCGTGTCACGAACGACCATGGCCGTTCGCTGGGCAGTGAACCTCCGGCGTGGCGTGCGTCAGGGCACGACTCGTCGGAGTGAAAATAGGGGTGCGACTCACGCTGGTACGCCATGTCCTGCACGGACGATCGGCCGCTCGACACAAGGCGCTGGCGCGAAGCAGCCGCATAGCATGCCGCAACAGTAGCATTTAAAACGACCGTTTGTTTATTATGCTTGGGTCTGACGTAATAGCCACCGGGGGCGTTGCAGGAAATCACCCGATGGGTTTCACGCTCGGGCGTGTTGAGAGTGATTGTCAGGTTTGACCCCGGCAACCAATTCTGCGCAAGATGCCCGCATGAGAATGGCGGCGCCCGGACAGTGAAAACCACGCCGGTCTGGCTGACTTCATCCGTCGGGTGCCAGCGGATATCGTGGCGAGACACTTGTCATCACGGTCATCTGTGGAAGATATTCACCTATCAAACGCTTGCATGAATCGAGCGCTGGCGGCCTCACGGTCACTGGTACTCCATGAGAAATCAGCGAGGACACCATGAAAGTACTCGTCGCGGTGAAACGCGTCATCGATTACAACGTCAAGATTCGCGTCAAGGCTGATCAGTCTGACGTCGATCTGACCAACGTCAAGATGGCCATGAACCCCTTCTGCGAGATCGCCGTGGAAGAAGCGGTGCGCCTGAAGGAAAAGGGCGTGGCGACCGAAGTCGTGGCCGTCACCATCGGTCCGAAGGCCGCCCAGGAACAGCTTCGTACCGCGCTGGCGCTGGGCGCCGATCGCGCCGTGCAGGTAATGACCGATGACGCCGTCGACTCGCTGGCCGTGGCCAAGCTGCTGGCCAAGGTGGTCGAGGAAGAACAGCCCGGCCTGGTGATTCTCGGCAAGCAGTCCATCGATGCCGACAACAACCAGACTGGCCAGATGCTGGCGGCACTCACCGGCATGGGGCAGGGTACCTTCGCTTCCGAAGTGGCGGTCGATGGCGAGAGCGTCAATGTCACCCGCGAGATCGATGGCGGCCTGCAGACCGTCAAGCTGAACCTGCCGGCGGTGGTCACCACTGACCTGCGCCTCAACGAGCCGCGCTACGCCAAGCTGCCGGACATCATGAAGGCCAAGAAGAAGCCGCTGGATGTGAAGACGCCGGAAGAGCTGGGTGTCTCCACGGCCTCCAAGGTGACGCTGGTCAAGGTCACGCCGCCGGCCGAGCGTCAGGGCGGCATCAAGGTCGGCTCCGTCGATGAGCTGGTGGACAAACTCAAGAACGAAGCAAAGGTGATCTCATGAGCATTCTCGTCATTGCCGATCATCATGATGGCCAGCTGACCAGCAGCACCGCGAGTGTCGTGGCAGCCGCAACCGCCATCGGTGGCGATATCGACGTGCTGGTCGCCGGTGAGGGCGTAGGCGCCGTCGCCGAGCAGGCCGCCAGGCTTGCCGGTATCGCGCGTGTGCGTGTCGCCGACAATGCCGTCTACGCCCATCAGCTGGCCGAGAACCTGTCGGCACTGGTCGTGGCGTTGGCCGATGACTACAGCCACGTGCTGTCCAGCGCCTCGACCACCGCCAAGAACTTCATGCCGCGTGTCGCGGCACTGAAGGACGTGGCACAGATCTCCGAGATCATCGCTGTCGAGAGTGCCGATACCTTCCAGCGCCCGATCTACGCCGGCAACGCCATCGCCACCGTCAAGAGTGACGATGTGCTCAAGGTCATCACCGTGCGTGCCACCGGCTTCGATCCGGTCGCGCTCGACGGACAGGCGGCCATCGAGGCCGTGGACGTGGTCGAGGATGCAGGTGTCTCGAGCTTCGTCGAGGAAACCCTGGCCGAAAGCGAGCGCCCTGAGCTTGGCTCCGCCAAGGTGGTGATCTCCGGTGGCCGCGGCATGGGCAACGGTGAGAACTTCGCGCTGCTCAACGGTATCGCCGACAAGCTGGGCGCCGCCATCGGTGCCTCTCGCGCAGCGGTCGACGCCGGCTTCGTGCCCAACGACATGCAGGTCGGCCAGACCGGCAAGATCGTCGCGCCGGACCTCTACATCGCCGTCGGCATCTCCGGGGCGATCCAGCACCTGGCGGGCATGAAGGACTCCAAGGTCATCGTCGCGATCAACAAGGACGACGAAGCGCCGATCTTCCAGGTCGCGGATTACGGCCTGGTCGGGGATCTGTTCGAGGTGCTGCCGGAGCTCGAAGGCAAGCTCTGAGCAACGCCCCGTAAGGCTGAGGCCGAGACACCGCAAGGTGCCCCGGCCAATCAACGCGACCCGCTTTGGCGGGTCGCGTTTTTTTGTGTCTGCGGGCAAGGGTAGGGGCGAGGGCAGGGGAGAGAGCGTCAGGAGAAAAGTGCAACGCTGCATTGCAGGTTTCAGGGCCTGCTGATGGGGCAGAGCGAGGCAAGATCAATTGATAATTGTTCTTGTTTGTAATACCGTCCATGCCAGTGATTTGCATTTCCACTCGGAAGCCACTAGCGGCCTGGCAGGCGACCGAGGATGCAACCAAGCCTAGTTCTTCAGGAGATGTCCGTGCGGCGTTCGACTTCTTTCCCCTTCCCGTGCGTGCGAGCCCTTGGCGGCCTGCTCCCGGCGCTGGTGCTGCTTGCACCGCTGACAGCCACCGCATTGCCGGCGCATGCCGAGACACTGCGTGACAGTGCCGCCACTCATCAGGAAACCCAGCGTGAGCTGCAGGCGCGCATCGATGCCACTGATGACGAGACGCGTGCGCTGCTGGTGCGCCTGCGTGAAGCGCGTCAGGAAGCCGCGCGTCTGGAAAGCTATACCGCGGAACTGACGCCGCTGAATGCTGACCGCGCGGCGCGTATCGAGCGCCAGCGCACGGCGCTGGAGAATCTCGAGGCCACGCGTGAGTCGCTGCCGGGCCTGCTGCGTCAGCAGGTCGAGGAGCTGGCGGACTTCATCGAGCAGGATCTGCCGTTTCTCAAGGACGAGCGCCTCGCGCGCGTCCAGCGTCTGCGTGACAACCTCTCCAATGCCAGCCTGAGTAATGACGAGCGCCTCGATCAGCTGCTCAACGCCTGGCAGCAGGAGCTGAGCTACGGTCAGGGCTTCGATACCTGGCGTGCTGGGCTGGTCGGTGGGGAAGACACCGAGGTGCAGTATCTGCGTGTCGGCCGCGTCGGCCTCTATTACCTGACGCTGGATGGTCAGCATGGTGGCGCCTGGCAGGCCAGAAATGGCAGCTGGCAGGTGTTGGATGACAGCGGCCTGGAGGCGCTGCGCAAGGGTATCAGCATGGCGCGTGACCAGCAGGCACCGTCACTGGTAACCCTGCCGCTGTCGGTGCCGGTCGAGGACGTCGAGCTGGCTCCGAAGGGGCGTCTGTCGCAGTCCGCGCTCAAGAGCGCCGATCAGGCTGCCGCGGCAGTCACCAGCACACGTACCACCACTACCCGTACCGCGCAGGAGTCCAGCTGATGGCGACGAATTCACAAGCGCCACGCGCGTCTCTGTCACGCCTGTTGCTGACGGCCGGCACTCTGGGGCTGCTGACATTGTCATCTCCCGCCGTGCTGGCGGCGACCGGCAGTGCCGAGCAGTCATTGAGCGTCGAGCAGTTCGAGCAGGCCGCCAGTCAGGCCGAAGGCCGCGATCAGGCGCGTCTCGACACCCTGTTGTCGGATCGCGAGGCACTGCAAGCGGCGGTCAGCGAGGCCGAGGCGCGGCGTGACAGCCTGCGCGAGACGCGCGCGACCCTCGAGGCCGAAGCGCAGGAACAACAGGCGACCCTCAGCGGTCTGGACGAAGAGCGTCAGGCCCAGCAGGGCGATCTCGGTCAGGTCTTCGAGGTAGCGCGCAAGCATGCCCGCGAGACGCGTGAGGCGCTGGCGGGCAACTGGCTGCTGGTCGGCGGCCAGGCGCGTCTGCCGGACCTGGGGCCGCGTGATGAGGTGCCGGGCCGCGAGCGACTCGCCGCCCTGACCGCGGACATCCGCAGCATCGCCACCGAAAGCGGTCGCGCGCTGCGCTTCCAGGCACCGCTGGCCGGGCCGGATGGCAGCATCAAGCCGCGTGAGATCGTGCGCGTCGGCGAACAGATGGCCTTCAGTGGTCGCCACCTGCTGGCGCCGCTGTCGGAAGACAAGGCCGTGGATGGTCCCTCTGCGCTGGACACCCTCGGCCTTGCGGGTACCACGCCGCTGCGCATTCGCAAGCAGCTGGCGGCCTTCGATGCCGGCGACAGTGATCGTCTGAGCTTCGACCCCACCGGTGGCGATGTCACCCAGGCGCTGGCGCGGGCGCCGCGTCTCGGTGAGCGCCTCAAGCAGGGTGGTGCCGTCGGTTACGTCATCGTCGGTCTTGGCGTGCTGGGCCTGATCATCGCGCTGATCCAGCTGGTGCGTCTGTCGCTGACCCGCCGGGCGGTCAAGCGTCAGGAAGCCGACCTGAGCCAGCTCAGGGACGACAACCCGTTGGGCCGTGTGCTGCATCGCTTTGAAGGCATGCGGCATGATCACGAGCCGGAAGCGCTCGAAGCCCGTCTCGATGAGGCGTTGCTGGCCGAGCAGCCCAGGCTCGAACGTGGCCAGGCGCTGGTCAAGCTACTGGCTGCCATCGCGCCGCTGCTGGGTCTGCTGGGCACCGTGACCGGCATGATCGGCACCTTCCAGTCGATCACCGTCTTCGGTACCGGCGACCCCAAATTGATGGCCGGCGGTATCTCCCAGGCGCTGGTGACTACCGTGCTGGGTCTGGTGACCGCCGTGCCGTTGCTGTTCGCCCAGACCGGACTTTCCAGTCTGTCCAAGGGCCTGATGGGCCGCCTCGAGGGCCGCGCCAGTGCACGTCTGGCCGACCACCTCGAGAAGCGCGCTCCGAGCAAGGCTGCCAGCGCGGCGGCGCGTCAGCGGGATACCGAGCATGCCTGATTCGTTGGCCGCCTCTTCCTTGCTGAGCGGTGGCTTCGCGCCAGTGATGCGGCTGGTGGAAAGCGGTGGCCCGCTGATCGTGGTGATCTGCCTGATCGCCATGGTGCTGTTCGGGCTGGCGCTGGAGCGCGGCCTCTACTGGCGGCTCGTGCATCGCCCGGCGCGTCAGCAGTTGATCCACGACTGGGTGGCGCGCAGCGAGCACCACAGCTGGTCGGCGCTCACCCATCGCGAGGTGCTGACCCGTGAGCTGCTGTCACGTCTGCGCGCACCGCTGCCGTGGCTCAAGCTGCTGGTGCTGATCTGTCCGCTGGCAGGCCTGTTGGGCACCGTGACCGGCATGATCCATGTCTTCGATTCGCTGGCGATCGCCGGCACCGGCCAGGCGCGTGCCATGGCCGACGGTGTGGCACGTGCCACGCTGCCGACGCTGGCCGGCATGGCGGTCGCGGTGGTGGGCCTGATGTTCGTCACGCGCTTCGAGCGCGTGGTGCGTCGTGAAGACCAGCGCCTGCACGACCGTCTGGCGCGTGCCGTCGATGATGCACGTTCCGGCATGTCCGCTGCGAACGGCTTTGATTCCTCCTCTGATACAAGCGAGACACCACATGCGTAGACGTCGCATGGAGGCCGCGGAAGACAGCGGCGAGATCAATCTGACGCCGATGCTGGATGTCGTCTTCATCATGCTGATCTTCTTCATCGTCACCACCAGCTTCGTCAAGGAGTCCGGGGTCGAGATCCAGCGTCCGGAAGCCTCCAACGCCACGGCGCGCCCCGACGCGGCGGTCATGGTCGCCATCACCGCCGAGGGCGCGGTATGGGTCGACGGCAAGCCGGTGGATGCCCATCGCGTCGGCGACGCCGTGGCCGATCTTGCCGATGGTCAGCCGGTGGTGATCCAGGCCGACAGTCGCTCACAGACCGGTCTGCTGGTCGAGACGATGGATGCACTGCGCAACGCGGGTGTGCAGGACATCGCGGTCGCCGCCTCGAAGGGCGAATGACATGACGCGACGCCTGTATGCCAATCGACTCGTCGGGCTTGTCGGCGGCGCCTTGCTGGCGCTGGTGCTGTTCTATGCGCTGGCCTTGCTGGTCGCGCCGCCGGTGAACGACACGCCGCCACCGGAGCCGCTGTCGGTCTCCACCGTTCAGGCGCCTGAAGAGGCACCGGAGCCCGCGCCGGCGGCGAGTGAAAGTCTGCCCACGCCGCCGGCCGAGCCACCGCCGCCACCGAAGGCAGCGCCGATGCCGGCACCCAAGGCGACAAGCCCGGTGGCGATTCCCGAGGTCAAGACACCATTGCCGCCGACGCCAGAGCTGACCATGGATGACAGCCTGCCGCCGCTGGAAGTCGAGCGTCCGCCCAAACCGACCCCCAAGCCGAAACCGACGCCCAAGCCAGCACCCAAGGCCAAGCCGGAACCCAAGGCGGTCGCCAGGCAGGCCGAGGCCGCTTCATCGGCGCAGTCGGCGTCTGATGCGTCATCACAGACCGCGGCGAAGCCGTCCAAGCCCAAGGCGGCCCCGGCGGCGCAGGGTGGTTCACCGCGGCCCACCGTGCGCACCGCTCCCGAATATCCGAGTCGTGCGCGTCGCCGCGGCATCGAGGGCTTCGTCGAGGTGGCCTTCGTGATTCGTCCGGACGGCAATGTCGATGGCGGCTCGCTGCGGGTGGTGCGTGCCGAGCCGTCGGGCGTGTTTGACCGGGCGGCGATGAAGGCGATCGCGCGCTGGGAATTCCCGGCCGCGGGCAATGCGCGCCAGGCGCGCCAGCGGCTTGAGTTCCAGTTGCGTTGAGGCAACCCATGACCCCATGGCGCGGGCTTTCATCGGGTGTCTGATGTGTGTCATATGTCGTCATCTCTGATGCCGTGGACTTGTCGGCAATGCGCCGGGTCATGGCAGCAGATGAACGCAAGAGGAAAGACTCATGGTAGCGAAATCCACACCGCCGCAGGACGCCGACAGCGCTGAGCGATCGCGAGGCCTGATGGCGCGGGCGCGCCAGCTGCTGACACGCGGCGGGCGCCGACTCACCCGCGTGACGCTGGTCTCGACCTGCCTGATGCTGATGATGGAAGTCGGTGGCATCAGCGCGGCCCATGCGGCGACGCGCGTCTCCGCCGAAGTGGCGGGGCAGTTGCGCACGCTGCAGTCACGGCTGGATGAAGGCGATTATGACGCGGTCGGTGAGCGCGCCGAGCGTGAGGCCAAGCGCCAGCGTGGTGAAGTGCGTGCGCTGTATCTGTCATTGGCGGCCAGTGCGCGAGCGCGCCAGGGCGATCAGGCCCAGGCGGCACGTCTGTATGCCGAGGCGCGTCGCCTGCCGGGCGTCAACGCCTCCCAGGCCCGCGAGTGGCTGCGTCGTGAAGCGATGCTGCGCCTGCGCGCCGGTGAGCGCGACAGTGGTATCGCTCGCCTGGCGGAATATCTGCACGGCGGCTCGGCGAGTGCCGATGACCTGTGGCTGGCGGTCAGCCTGGAGGCCAATCGGGGTGACTGGGCGCGCGCCGAGGACTGGCTGGAGCGTGCCAGCAAGGCGAGTGCGCCGAGCGGTGATCGCCTGAAGCTGGCCGTCAGTGTCTATCAGCAGACCGGCCGCCATGGCGCGGCGGTGGCGCTGGTCGAGCAGGGACTGGGCGAGTCACGCGACCCGCAGGACTGGCAGCGTGCCGTGGCGCTCTATCAGCGCCTCAACCAGAACACCCGCGCCGCCAGTACCTGGGAAGCGGCGTGGGCGGCGGGAATCGTCAGCGGCAGTGACGCCTACCAGCAGCGGGTCGACCTGCAGCTGGCGGCCGGTGCGCCGGCGCGGGCGGCGGAGCTGATCGAGGCGGGGCTTTCGAAATCCGCGACACCCGAGGGGCAGCCGCTGCTTGAAGACACCCCGGCGCTGCGTCGCCAGCTGGCGCAGGCCTGGACGGCGGCGCGCGATGTCGAGCATGCGCTCAAGGCGTGGGCAGCCGTCTCGCAGCAGAGCCAGTCACTCGAGGATGCCCGGCAGTATGCCGAGCTTGCCTATGATTGGGGTCGCTGGGAAACGGCGCAGCAGGCGCTGGCCGCGGCCGGTGAGCGTGGCGATGACTCGGCGCGTCATTGGCTGCTCTCCGGCGTGGTCGCCAGTCAGCTGGAGCAGTTCGACCCTGCGCGTGAAGCCTTCAAGAAGGCTCAGGCGCGTGGCGCCGAAGGGGCCGATGCCTGGTTGAAATCCGTCGCGCAGCGCTGATGATGTGAGACGCTTACGATCCAGCGCTGTCTGAGCATCACTGCAACGAAAACGCCGCCTTTCCTGATCGTCCTGAGACGGGGAAGGCGGCGTTTGCGTGTCTGGCGATCGTGTTCGCGCTGGCGTTGCTCAGCGTATCAGCCGATATCGGTCCACACCGGGGCGTGATCCGACGGCTTTTCCATGCCGCGCAGCGCGTAGTCGACACCGGAATCCTTGATCAGCGGAGTCAGGCCGGGGCTGGTCATGATCAGGTCGATGCGCAGGCCGCGCCTGGGCTCACGCTCGAAGCCGCGCGAGCGGTAGTCGAACCAGCTGAACTGGTCATCGACTTCCGGGTGCACGTGGCGGAAGCTGTCGGTCAGGCCCCAGGCGTAGAGGCGCTCCATCCACTCGCGCTCGATGGGCTGGAAGCTGGTCTTGCCTTCGCGCAGCCAGCGCTTGCGGTTGGGCTCGCCGATGCCGATGTCGCGGTCAGTGGCCGAGATGTTGTAGTCGCCCATCACCACCACATGCTGCTCGGGCTGGTGGTCTTCTTCCAGCAGGCGGAACAGCTGCTGATAGAAGCGCGTCTTGTAGGGGAACTTCACCGGGTGCTCGATATTCTCGCCCTGGGGGAAGTAGCCGTTGTAGACGATCAGCGGCTCGCCGTTCGGGCCGTCGATCTCGACGCCGATCATGCGCTTCTGGGCATCCTCATCGTCATCCGGCATGCCGTAGTGCACCTTCTTCGGCACCTGACGGGTCAGCATCGCGACGCCGTAGTGACCTTTCTGGCCGTGCCACACCACGTGATAGCCCAGCGCCTCGATGTGCGCGTGGGGGAATTCACTGTCCTGCACCTTGGTTTCCTGCAGGCCAATGACTTCCGGCTGATGCGTCTCGATCAGCGCTTCCAGCTGATGCGGACGCGCACGGATGCCGTTGATGTTGAAGGAAATCAGGCGCATCACGCTTCGCCTCCACCATCATCCTTGGAGGAGCTGTCTTCCTTGGCCGGCGCATCAGGGTGCAGCGGCAACAGCGGCGCGGCGTTCATGCGTTCCAGCTTGGCGGCAGCCTGGGACTTGCGCTGGTCCTTCTTCTTGGCCACGTAACGCGGCCCGGAATGCACCTGGTCCGGGTTCTCGGCGCGCCACTTCTTGAAGTCCTTGCGGCGGCCGGTACGAATCTGCACCTTGTCGGCGATGGAGCGGCTCTTCTTTCTACGTGTCATCTTCGGGCTTTCCTGTTCGGTGTCGGCAGTCGCCAGCCTTGAGTCGCACGGCAAGGCCGCGGCACGCGGGCAACCGCATCAGTTGTCGTGCATTCTACCAGCCTGCATGGGGCGGGTGCCATGAGGGGCTTCGTGGTGAGAAGCATCGCGTGTCGTGCACGCGAGGATGTCTCGCGCCGAGTGCGTCATGATGCAGGGGCGCGAAGACGCCGGCGGGCTGGTACAATATGTCGGCGTTATCGTCGCTGCCCGCAGGTGAGGTACGTGACAGGCCGCTTGAATCGGCGCCTTGTGTCTCATGCACGATGGCGGGTCGCCTGCCCCTCGGGGCGCGCTTCCCCTCACGCATGTCAGAGACAACGGCTTGCCGGACGCGCCAGTCTTGCTGCCATTGCCCGTGCCAGCGACATGCAATATGCAATATATGAGTGTTACCTGAATGACCCTGGCAGGTACGCCGCCCCGGCCCACACAGACAGATAGACAGACAGACTGACGGGCGGCGGCGAACTGTCCCGTGGCGTGGCCAAGGTTGCCCGGCAGCCTGATGCCCGCCCGATGAAGAAGCCCTTTCGACCGACACGCAGTATCGGCCGTCCTTGTGGCGACCCATGAGCCTGTCCGTTGCGTGAGCCCGGCGATGACATGACCGGTGCCACGTGAGCAGACCCTCATGGCAGACGTCCGCTCCAGTCCCTTGCCGAACATTCGGGCAGGGGAGCGCTGGATGCGTGAATCCGTCAAGAACAGGTGAGAGCATTCGTGTCCTTCTGCACCCGAGGCCTGCGTGGCCTCGGAGACGCACACCCAGGGGGTGTTGCCGCAGAAGGGCAGGGGATGGCTCCCAATCCGGTAAAGGCGCATGCAGCCCGAGACTACCGCGCATCAGGCGCGAGTCAGGCGAACCAGGTGAGACGACTGGGCATGACGAACCAACCGGGTGTGGCCTGTCACGGCGAGATTCCGAGAACGACCCGCGCCTGTCGCATATGAACCCTTGAAAAGAACGGATTACATGAGCGAGACGGATCAGACCCAGCCAGCCGCTGAGCAGACTCAGCAAGAGCCGCAGGACCCGAACCAGAAGCCGAGAAAGCCCAAGCGTCGTCGTCGCAAGCCGCGTCGCTCCCAGTCCAAGTGGAACCTCGATCAGTTCCCGGTCGCGCCGGTCGCCGGCCAGTGGCGCTTCCATGATTTCGATCTGCCGCTGCCGCTGATGCGTGCCATCCAGAAGGCCGGCTTTGAATACTGCACCCCGATCCAGGCCCAGACCTTCGAGAAGGCACTGCTGGGTGGTGACGTGGTCGGCCGTGCCCAGACCGGCAGCGGCAAGACCGCCGCCTTCCTGATCGCCACCCTGGCCTACTTCCTGGAAGAGAAGGCGCCGGAAGGCCAGAAGCCGGGCGCGCCGCGTGCCGTCATCATCGCGCCGACCCGTGAGCTTGCGCTGCAGATCGAGAAGGACGCCAAGGCGTTCTCCGAATTCGCGCGCATCTCGGTGGCCTGCGTGGTGGGTGGCATGGACTACCAGAAGCAGCGTGAACGCCTCGAGCGCAAGGTCGACCTGCTGGTCGCAACGCCAGGCCGCCTGCTCGACTTCCACACCAAGCGTGATGTCGATCTCTCCGAGACCGAGGTGCTGGTGGTCGACGAAGCGGACCGCATGCTGTCGATGGGCTTCATCCCCGACGTCAAGCGCATCATCCGCGCCACGCCGCGTCCCGAAGAGCGCCAGACGCTGCTGTTCTCCGCCGAGCTGTCTTCCGACGTGCTGGGGCTGGCCGAGCAGTGGACGCATGAGGCGACTCAGGTCGCGGTCGAGCACGAAGCGACGGCTGCCATCGCGGCGGATAACGACGCCGTGCAGACCTACACCGTGAGCGATGATGACAAGCTGCGTCTGCTGATCAATCTGGTGAAGCAGGGCGAGATGGAGCGCTCCGTGGTCTTCGGCAACAGCCGTGGGCTGGTGCGCAAGATCAACGCCGCGCTCAAGGAAGCCGGTATCGAATCGGCGGTGATGTCCGGCGCCGAGACCCAGACCGAGCGCCTGGAAGCCCACGAGGCCTTCCGCAACGGCAAGCTCAAGGTGCTGGTGGTCAGCGATGTCGCCGGGCGTGGCTTCGCACTTGAAGACGCGACCCATGCGATCAACTTCACGCTGCCGGAAGTGCCGGAAGACTACGTTCACCGTGCAAGCTTCAGCGATGTGACCTTGATCAGCTTCGTCGGTGAGGAAGATGTCTTCTCACTGCCGGAAATCGAAGACTACCTGCAGGAAACACTGCCGCGTCAGCAGCCGCCCCAGGGCCTGCTGTAACGTCTGCTTGCCTCCGACCGGCCACAGAAAGGTGGCCGGCCGCGCAGGGCAGTCGAGGTAGATGGCAGTAGCACGCAAAGACGGCGGACAGCTCAGGCTGTTCGCCGTCTTGCGCTCCATGACCCGCTGGTTTGACGACAAGCGGCCAGTTGCCAGTTGTTGTCGGCCGGATGTCGTGGGTCAGGGGTGGATGGCCAGTTGAGGAGAGAGACACGCAATGCTGGAAGATAGCCTCAAGGGCGAGATTCAGGGCGCCTATCGCAAGTTGCTGGAGGGTCTTGAGCTGACGCCGCGCTACGGGCAGCGGCTGATGATCGCCGAGATCGCGCGCACTCTGGGCAACATCGAGCAGAATCCGGAAGGCTATCGCCTCGGCAACGAGCATGTCTGCGTGCTGGAGGCCGGTACCGGCACCGGCAAGACGCTGGCCTATCTGCTCTCCGCGCTGCCGGTGGCCAAGGCGCGCGGCAAGCGGCTGGTGGTCTCGACCGCGACCATCGCGCTGCAGGAGCAGGTCATGCATCAGGACCTGCCGGCGCTCAAGAAGCATTCGGGGCTGACCTTCGACTATGCGCTGGCCAAGGGCCGTCGCCGTTACCTGTGCGTGCAGAAGCTGGATCAGGCGCTGGAAGGTGTCGAGGACAACCCGACCATGGCGCTGTTCGAGCGCGACATGATCGCCAGCGACGGCGGCAGCTTCGTGGAGCTGGCCGGCAAGATGGCCGAGGACTATGCCAGCGGCGAGTGGGCAGGGGACCGCGACAGCTGGCCGCTGCAGGTCGAGGATCGCGACTGGGCGCGTCTGACCACGGATCACCGTCAGTGCACCAATCGCCGCTGCAGCCACTTCTCGGCGTGTGCCTTCTTCCGTGCCCGTCGTCAGCTGGAGCAGGCCGACATCATCGTCGCCAACCATGACCTGGTGCTGGCGGACCTCTCGCTGGGCGGCGGGCTGGTGCTGCCATCGCCCAGTGACTGCATCTACGTCTTCGATGAGGCGCACCATCTGCCCGACAAGGCGCTGGATCACTTCCACCACCGCACGCCGATCAATCAGACGCTGCGCTGGCTGGGCAACCTCAAGAAGTCGCTCACCGAGCTGAATGCGGCGCTGGGCAGTCAGCCGACCATCGGCCGCCTGCTGGCGCGCATGCCCGAGTTGCTGGCGGATATCGAGCCGCGTCTGGGCGAGGTGTTCGGGCTGGGGCATCAGCTGGCGGATCTGCCCAATGGGGCCGGCGAGGACGTCACCAATCATCGCTTCGAGCGCGGTCAGGCACCGGAGGCGCTCAAGGATCTTGGCCACAACCTGCTCAAGGGCTTCGCGGAGCTGTCGCGGGCGCTGGAGCAGATCGCCGACATCCTGCGTGAGAGCCTGGACCCGGAGAAGGCCACCGGCCTGCCCAAGGAGAATGCCGAGGACTGGCTGCCGCTGGTGGCCCTGCTGCACGGGCGTGCGCTGGAAGCCCATGCGCTGTGGGAGGCCATCGGCCTGAGCGATCCTGCCGATGGGCCGCCGCATGCGCGCTGGCTGACCTTCGAGCGCTTCAATGGCGAGCCGGAGATGACCGTCTCGGCAAGTCCGGTGTCCGCCGCGGAAACGCTGGCACGCCATCTGTGGGGCACCTGTTTCGGTGCGGTGCTGACGTCGGCGACCCTGACGGCGCTCAATCGCTTCGAGCGCCTGCAGGAGCGCGCAGGCCTGGCCAATCGCTATCGCTATCAGCGCCTGCCCAGCCCGTTCGATTATGGCAAGGCGGTGCTGGCCATCCCGCGCGAGGCGGTGGAGCCGTCGCCACCCGGCCCGCATGAGCAGGCGATCGTCGACTTCGTCAATGCGCTGGATGTGCGCGAGGCGGTGCTGGTGCTGTTCAGTTCGCGCAAGCAGCTGGCGGCGGTCAACAAGGCGCTGGACAGCGAGACCCGCAAGCGGGTACTGGCGCAGAGTCGTCTGCCCAAGCATGAGCTGCTCAGTCAGCATCGCAAGGCGGTGGATGGCGGGCGCGGCAGCATCATCTTCGGGCTGGCGAGCTTCGCCGAGGGCATCGACTTGCCCGGCAAGTATCTGACCCACGTGGTGATCACGCGGCTGCCGTTCGCGGTGCCGGATGACCCGGTCGGTGCGACGCTGGCGGAGTGGATCGAGTCGCGGGGCGGCAACCCGTTCATGCGTATCGCGGTGCCGGATGTCTCGATCAAGCTGGTGCAGGCCTGTGGGCGCCTGATCCGCAAGGAAGCCGATGAAGGGCGTATCACGATTCTGGATCGACGCATCCTGACCAAGCGTTACGGCCAGCAGTTGATCGAGGCGCTGCCGCCCTTCGTGCGCGAGATCGATGGCGTGCGCCAGAACTGATGGGGCACAAGTGATGGTTCAGGGCTGATCGATCAGAGCTGGCCCGTCAGCTGCCGACCCAGCAGCCACAAAAAAGCCCCGCCAATCGGCGTAATGCCAGTCAGTTAAGCCTATTCTCCATAAGCTGATCATGAGACCTTCCTGTGCCAGGTACACTTATTATGGGAAGGTCTCATGCATTTCAGCGACGCCATTGATGCCATTGCCAAGGCGG
>NZ_JADPPY010000019.1:0-64215 GCF_018340035.1 Cobetia sp. MC34 | reverse complement strand
GTGCCGCCTTGGCAATGGCATCAATGGCGTCGCTGAAATGCATGAGACCTTCCCATAATAAGTGTACCTAGCACAGGAAGGTCTCATGATCAGCTTATGGAGAATAGGCTTAACTGACTGGCATTACCGCATTGCGGGGCCTTTTTCATGCCTGTCAGACAGCTTTCACTCACCCCGGTCTGGCGCTCGCCGACTGCCTCCCCCGGGCGACTGCCCTTTTCGAGAATGAATCCGCACACCTTAGACCTTGGACGTACTGCAGGGACGGGCAACATGGGATACGCTGAAGAGAATTCAAACAACCGTTCTAAACGCATGGCTGCTACGCTGTAGAAACGCCATGCAAAGACACCATCCCTCGCCACCCGGAGATCCTGCCATGACGCAGCTCATCCTCATCCTTGTCGCCGTTGCCGGTCTGTTGGCCGTCATGGCACGCGAAGCCGGGGCCCTCGCGGCCATCGGCGTTCTCGCCATCATCGGTATCGTCGGCCTGGCGATCGACGCGCCGGTGCTGGGTTGCCTGCTGCTGATCGGCGCGGCACTGGTCGCGGTATGTGGCCTGCCGGCCCTGCGCAGCAAGTGGCTCAGCCCGCGCCTGTTCGCGATGTTCAAGAAGGTCTCCCCCAAGGTCTCGGACACCGAGAAGGTGGCGCTGGAAGCCGGCACCGTGTTCTGGGACGCCGAGCTCTTTTCCGGCAAGCCGCAGTGGGACACCCTGACCGCACAGCGCAACGACGGCATCTCCAGCGAAGAGCAGGCCTTCATCGATGATCAATGCTCTGTCGCCTGCGGCATGACCAACAGCTGGGAGATCGCGCGTGAGCGTGCCGATCTTCCCGAAGCGCTGTGGGAATACCTCAAGCGCGAGAAGTTCTTCGGCATGATCATTCCCAAGGAATATGGCGGCCTGGGCTTCTCGGCCAAGGCGCAGTCGCTGGTGCTGCAGAAGCT
Source organism: Cobetia sp. MC34 (assembly GCF_018340035.1). Lineage (NCBI taxonomy): Bacteria > Pseudomonadati > Pseudomonadota > Gammaproteobacteria > Oceanospirillales > Halomonadaceae > Cobetia > Cobetia sp. MC34. The sequence goes on along the minus strand of NZ_JADPPY010000019.1, from coordinate 63,261 downwards.
GGCGGTCAACGAGACGCTGATGGTCACCGTCGGCGTGCCCAACTCCCTCGGCCCGGGCGAGCTGCTGCTCAAGTACGGCAGCGAAGAACAGAAGAACTACTACCTGCCGCGTCTGGCCGATGGCCGCGAGATTCCGTGTTTCGGCCTGACCGGCCCGCGTGCCGGCAGTGACGCGACCTCCATCCCGGACACCGGCATCGTGTGTCGCGGCATGCATGACGGCGAGGAAGTCGTCGGTATTCGCCTGAACTTCGAGAAGCGCTGGATCACCCTGGCGCCGGTCGCCACCGTGGTCGGCCTGGCCTTCCGCATGTTCGACCCCGAGCACCTGCTGGGTGACGTGGAAGACATCGGTATCACCTGTGCCCTGATTCCGCGCGACACCGACGGCATGGACATCGGCCGTCGTCACCACCCGATCGGCGCGCCGTTCATGAATGGCCCGATCTTCGGCAAGGATGTCTTCATTCCGCTCAGCTACCTGATCGGCGGCGAGCAGATGGCCGGCCAGGGCTGGAAGATGCTGGTCGAGTGTCTGTCGGTGGGCCGCTGCATCACCCTGCCGTCCGGTTCCGCGGGCATCTCGCGCTACGCACTGGGCTGGAGCGCCGGCTTTGCGCGCATCCGTCGTCAGTTCAATCTGCCGGTGGCCGAAATGGAAGGCGTGCAGGAGCCGCTGGCACGCATGGCCGCGATGAACTACATCAGCCAGGCGTCGGTGCTGCACACCGCCAACATGATCGACAACGGCCACAAGCCGGCAGTGCCCTCCGCCATCCTCAAGAGCCAGCTGACCGAGATGGCCCGCTCGCTGCTGGCCGACGGCATGGACATCCACGGCGGACGCGGCGTGACGCTTGGCCCGCGCAACTACATCGGCGTGGCCTACGCCGGCACTCCGGTCTCGATCACGGTGGAAGGCGCCAACATCATGACCCGCAACCTGATGATCTTCGGTCAGGGCGCGATCCGCTGCCATCCTTACGTGCTGGAAGAGCTGGCCGCCAAGGACGCCGATGACCTGAACGCCTTCGACAAGGCCTTCTTCCGCCATGCCGGCCTGATCTTCGGCAACGCAGCACGCGCCTTCACCCAGAGCTTCGGCATCGGCGGCAAGGCCACTGGTTTCGACGCCGTCGCCACGCCCTACGCCAGCCACATCAACCGCTTCAGCGCCGCCTTCTCGCTGTCCGCCGATGCGGCCATGGCAAGCCTCGGCTCCAGCCTCAAGGCGCGCGAGATGCTGTCGGCGCGCCTGGGCGACGTGCTCTCCAACCTCTACCTGGCGTCACTGACACTCAAGCAGTGGCACGAATCCGAGGCCTGCGAACACGAAGAGGCGCTGTTCCACTACAGCATGCAGTGGCTGCTGCACCGCGCGGAAAAGGCACTGGATGAGCTGTTCGCCAACCTGCCCAACCGTGCGCTGGGCACTGCCCTGCGCGTGATCGCCCTGCCGCGTGGCCGTCAGTTCGCCATGCCCAAGGACAGCCTGACCCGCGAGATCGCCCGTGCTGTCTCCACCGATACCGCCCTGCGTGCCAAGCTGACCGACAACACCTGGGACGCCCAGGACGAAGGCCAGCAGGACAACGCCCTCGCCCGCTACAACGCGCTGCTCAAGGACTACCCGCGCGCCGAGCCGATCTACAAGGCGCTGGCCAAGGCCTACCACAAGGGCGAGATTCCGGCCGACGCACTGTCACCGGAAGCGCGTATCGAAGCGGCGGTCGAGGCAGGCATCCTGTCAGCCGAGGATGGCGACTTCATGCGCGTCTTCGAAGCCGAGGTACTCGACATGCTGACCGTCGACCACTTCGAATTCGACGCCTTCGTGCGCAAGCCGATGGCGAGTGACGGCACCGCCTCCAACCCGCAGCAGGACGCCGCCTGATCGATACAGGAATTGATCGCTGATCGCCGATCGCAGAACCACAAAGGCCCCGCTCAATGAGCGGGGCCTTTGTCTTGGCAGAGCATGCCATTCGCGTGCGTCATCTCACCCTCAGATATGACGCGCGAAGTGCTCCAGGTCACGCACGAAGGCATTCTTGTAGGTCTCGAAGTCCTTCGGGCGCGCCTTGAAGGAGCGCTTGATGCGCTCGCGGTCCAGGCGCAGCGGCGCGTCGAGGGCCGCCAGGTTGCCGACACGCGCCGCCGGATTCATGCCGACCAGCTCGCGCGGTTGATCGCCTTCGGCCTCGGCCTCCAGCCAGTCGTTGATGCCGGCGCGACGCAGCACGCTGACCAGTGAGCTGTCGGTGATGCGCACCTGCAGGCGGCCGTGATCGGACAGCTGGGAGACCAGCGCGATGCCGTGGTCGTGACCGCGATGCACCGTCGGCGTCGCCCACAGCGCCAGATTCAGGCCACGTGCGTTCTCGTCGAGTACCAGCAGCGCGGCAGAGTGGATGCGCTCGGCATCGTCGACCAGCGCGAACAGGCGCGCCATCTCATTCTCGAACCACACCCCACGCACGCCGGCGTAACTCACCAGCGCATCCAGACCCCCTTCGCGGCCATGGACTTCGGCGCACAGCATCGCCAGACAGGCATCACGTCGGGCACCGGCACTCACTTCAACCACTTTCATCGCGTTCTCCGCCACAGGCATTTTCAGCGCGCAAGACTAGCACACTCGCTCGCCGGCCGCTTATTCCAGCCTTGAGTTGCCCCCGGCGCCTCGCTTGCCAACCTGAGCCGAGCTGGCGGCGCCACACGCCGGCTGCTCAGTCACAAATTCTGTCATAAGTTCAGCCATAAGCTCAGCTTCGCTCGAATGAACATCTACCTGTCACAAAGTTGTAAGGCGGGCGCTATAGAGTCGTCTACGCTTTTCGGACGATCATCAAAAGAACAAGAAAATGTTCACTTGATCGTCGCCATCGATCGTCAGCGGCCAGCGTCCTTCTTCTTTGTTGCGGAAGCTGGCCAGGGGAACCTCTCAGGAGTTTGACCATGCGCCGCCCGACTCATCATGCAAGCACCCGTACGACTGCCACCGCGACTCGTCGCCTCGCCAGCCTCGCGCTGGCCATCGGTTTCGCCTCCGCCTCCGCCAGTGCCCTCGCCGCCACCGAGGTGGAATGGTGGCACGCCATGGGGGGCGGGCTCGGCAAGAAGGTCGACGAGATCGCGGCCGACTTCAATGCAAGCCAGGACGACTACGTCGTCAAGCCGGTCTTCAAGGGCAACTACTCCGAGACCATGACCTCCGCCATCGCCGCCTTCCGCGCCGGCAAGGGTCCGGACATCGTGCAGATCTTCGAGGTCGGCACCGCCACCATGATGAGCGCCAAGGGCGCGATCGTCCCGGTGCATCAGCTGATGGCAGACTTCGCGCCGCAGGAAGGCACCGCCTTCGACCCGAACGCCTACCTGTCTGCCGTCACTGGCTATTACACCGACACCGACGGCAAGATGCTGTCGATGCCGTTCAACTCCTCGACGCCGGTGACCTACTACAACAAGGACGTGCTGGCCAAGGCGGGCGTCGACTCCCTCCCGCAGACCTGGCAGGAAATGGGCGCTGCGCTCAAGAAGGTCGTCGATTCCGGCGCCGCCAGCTGTGGCCTGACCACCACCTGGCCGTCCTGGGTGATGCTGGAGAACTTCTCGGCGCGCAACGACGTGCCCTTCGCCAGCCAGGCCAATGGCTTCGCCGGCACCGATACCCGCCTTGAATTCAACACGACCGCCGTGGTCGACCACATCCAGCGTCTCGATGACTGGCAGGCCGACAAGCGCTTCGTGTTCGGCGGTCGCTTCGATGACGCGGCGCCCAAGTTCTACTCCGGCGAGTGCGCGATGATGATGGGCTCTTCCGCCAGCTATGCCGGCGTCAAGGAAAGCGCCAAGGGCTTCGAGTTCGGCGTGGCACCGCTGCCCTATGACAGCGACGTGATCGAGACACCGCAGAACTCCATCATCGGTGGCGCCTCGCTGTGGGTGCTGTCCGGTCACAGCGATGAGGAATACCAGGGCGTCGCCAAGTTCTTCCAGTACCTCTCCAAGCCTGAAGTGCAGGCCGACTGGCACCAGTTCACCGGCTATCTGCCGATCACCACTGCCGCGGCAGAACTGACGCGCGAACAGGGCTTCTACGCCGAGAACCCGGGCACTGACGTCGCCATCACCCAGATGACCTCCGCGACGCCGACCGAGAACTCCAAGGGCCTGCGCCTGGGCAACATGGTGCAGATTCGTGACGTGATCAATGAAGAGCTGGAGAAGATCTTCTCCGGCAAGGAAAGCGTGCAGGACGGTCTCGACAACGCCGTCAAGCGCGGCGATTCGCTGCTCGAGAAGTTCGAACGCGCCAACGGCTGATCATCGCCACACCGGGGGCGGGCCCATGCCGGGCTCGCCCTCCCGCTATTTTCTCCAGCCAGAGAGCGGAAAGCGCATCCGACATCCGGTGTCCTTTCCCTTCTCTCACGGCTTGATGGCACAGGAGCGGCCGAGGCTTGCCGACTCCGTGCTACCGACGGAACCACCCAGTCCTTCCTTGCTTGCGAGACCCCTACTGCATGGCCCATTTCAATCGACACCCCATCACGCCCTGGATACTGCTGGCGCCTCAGCTGCTGATCGTGGCCGTGTTCTTCTTCTGGCCGGCCTACCAGGCCATCGAACAGGCCTTCTATGTCGAGGATGCCTTCGGGCTCTCACGGGAATTCACCGGGCTGAGCAACTTCGTCAGCGTGCTGAGCGAGCCCGAATATCTCACGACACTATGGACGACCACCTATTTTTCCTTTTCGGTGGCCTTCGGCGCCATGGCATTGGCGCTGGGGCTGGCCGTACTGGCGGACCGCGTGCTGCGCGGCGCACACGCCTACAAGACCCTGCTGATCTGGCCCTACGCCGTGGCGCCCGCCGTGGCCGGGGTGCTGTGGCTGTTCCTGTTCGACCCGACGCTGGGCATTCTGCCGGAGCTGCTGTCCGCCATCGGCATCGACTGGAATCACAAGCTCAATGGAGATCAGGCCATGTTGCTGGTGGTGCTGGCCTCGATCTGGAAGCAGATGAGCTACAACTTCGTGTTCTTCCTCGCCGGTCTGCAGGCGATCCCCAAGAGCCTGCTGGAAGCGGCCGCGATGGACCGCGCCGGCCCCTGGCGACGTTTCTGGACCATCACCTTCCCGCTGCTCTCGCCGACCAGCTTCTTCCTGCTGGTGATGAACGTGGTCTACGCCTTCTTCGAGACCTTCGGCACCATCGATGCCACCACCCAGGGCGGCCCGGCCGGCTCGACCCGCACCCTGGTCTACAAGGTCTATGAAGATGGTTTCGTCGGGCAGGACCTGGGCTCGAGTGCTGCCCAGTCCGTACTGTTGATGGTCATCGTCGGCGTGCTGACGCTGATCCAGTTCAAGTATGTCGAGAAGAAGGTGCAGTACTGATGCGCTACAACCGCCCCGGGCTTGATATCGCAAGCCATGCCCTGCTGATCATCGGCTGCGCACTGTTCTTCCTGCCGGTCTGGATCGCCTTCAGCGCCAGTACCCACGAGATGGGTGACCTCTACTCCAACGTCGCCCCCGTCTGGATCGGCGAGGCTGGCCTGGACAACTACCGCCAGCTGCTGGCAGACCCGGTCAGCAGTCTCGGCGCCGACGTGATGACCCTGCTGTTCAACTCGATGCTGATGGCACTGGGCATCGCCATCGGCAAGATCATCATCTCGGTGCTGGCCGCCTACGCGATCGTGTTCTTCGAGTTCCGCTTCCGCAAGCTGTGCTTCTGGCTGATCTTCATCACCCTGATGCTGCCGGTGGAGGTGCGAATCCTGCCGACCTTCAAGGTGGTGGCCGACCTCAACATGCTGGACAGCTACGCCGGTCTGATCCTGCCGCTGATTGCCAGCGCCACCGCGACCTTCCTGCTGCGCCAGTTCTACCTGACCATTCCGGCGGAACTGGTCGAGGCCGCGCGCATCGATGGCGCCGGGCCGTGGCGCTTTCTCAAGGACATCCTGCTGCCGCTGTCGAAGACCAACATCGCGGCACTGTTCGTGATCATGTTCATCTACGGCTGGAACCAGTATCTGTGGCCGCTGTTGATCACCACCGATGCCGACTATCTGACCATCGTCGTCAGCCTCAAGCGCATGCTGACCACCGGTGATGGTCTGGTGCCGTGGCAGGACGTCACCGCCACCACGCTGCTGGCCATGGGCCCGCCGGTACTGGTGATCCTGTTCATGCAGCGCTACTTCATCAAGGGCCTGGTGGACAGCGAGAAGTGATCTCGCACTCCGACCCGCGACACCTCGCCCCAAGCCCCCTGATTCCGTTACGCCGTGATGGACAGGCTTGCCCGTCACGCCACCGCTCTGGATACACAACTCATGGCAACACTGGCGCTCAAGCAGCTCAAGAAGCAGTACCCCAATGGCTACAAGGCCCTGCATGGCATCGATCTGGCTTTCGGCGAAGGCGAGCTGATCGTCATCGTCGGCCCGTCTGGCTGTGGCAAGTCGACCCTGCTGCGCACTCTGGCGGGCCTGGAGGACACCTCCGAGGGCGATCTGGAGATCAACGGCAAGCGTGTCAATGAGCTGGAGCCCGCCGAGCGCGACATCGCGATGGTGTTCCAGAACTACGCGCTCTACCCGCACATGAGCGTGTTCGACAACATGGCCTACGGCCTCAAGAACCGGCGCACGCCCAAGGACGAGATCCAGCAGCGCGTCAGCGAGGCCGCCGAGCTGCTGGGCCTGACGGAGCTGCTCGATCGCCGCCCCAAGCAGCTCTCCGGCGGCCAGCGTCAGCGAGTCGCCATGGGGCGCGCCATCGTGCGCAAGCCGCAGGTCTTCCTGTTCGATGAGCCGCTCTCGAATCTGGACGCCAAGCTGCGCGTGCAGATGCGTCTCGAGATCCGTCGCCTGCAGAAGCGCCTCAAGGTCACTTCCGTCTACGTGACCCATGATCAGACCGAAGCCATGACCCTGGCGGATCGCCTGGTGGTGATGAATGGAGGCCATGTCGAGCAGTTCGGCACGCCGATGGCGCTCTACGATCAGCCCGCCAGCCAGTTCATCGCCGGCTTCATCGGCTCGCCGGCGATGAACTTCCTGAGCGCCACCCAGGCACAGACCGGCCTTGCGCTGCCGTGTGGCGCAACCATTGCCCTGCAGGGCGAAGGCCTGGCCACGGGCGCTGAGCTGACCCTCGGCATTCGCCCCGAGCACCTGCAGGTACTGGGAACAGCCGATGCCCTGCCCGCAGGGGCCGCGGAGCTTGAGGCGCGCATCGAGCTGGTCGAACCGCTGGGCGCGGACACCCTGGCGTACTGCCGACTGCAAGGCCAGAGCGAGCCGCTGGTGGTGAGACTCGATGGCGAGCACGCCGTCGCGGAAGAACAGACGCTGCGCCTGGCCATCCTTCCGGCGCGTGCCCATCTGTTCGGCACCGACGGCAAGCGGCTGGCAACCCGCGAGCAGGCGACAGCGGCCATCGAATGAGCGCTGTCGTCCTGTCGCGGGGCGACGGAACCCCTTGCCCTGATAACGTCATCATTGGATGGTAATGCTTGAGACCTGCCCTGATCCGTCTCGCGTCTGAGCATCAGTGATCCGCCTCGACCGATCAGCGCCACAGCTGCGTGGCGGGCAGACATGCCATTCTTTCTGTGAGGATTCACCATGGTTTCATCGTCACATTCAGCCGACGCATCACATTCAACTGACAGCGTCCTGTCCCTGCCCCTGGCGATCGCACATCGCGGCCTGTCGGCCTATGCGCCGGAAAACACCCTGGCCGCCATTCAGGCGGCGCATGAGGCCGGCTTTCAATGGGTGGAACTGGACGTGCAGTTGCTGGGCGATGGCACGCCGGTCATCTGGCACGACGCCGGCGTGAATCGCTGCTCGGATGGGCGTGGCAAGCTCAAGAATCTCGATTGGGACAGCGTGCAGACCTTCGATGTCGGCAGCTGGTTCAATGCGTGCTTTGCCGGTGAGCGCATGGCCTCTCTCAAGCAGGCGCTGGAGCTGATCGCACGCCTGGACATGCGCCTGAATCTGGAACTCAAGCTCAGCCCTGGCCACGATGCCCAGGCGCTGGTCGATGCCGCCATCCCGATGGCCAGCGCCCATCTGCCCGCCTCACACCTGATCATCTCGTCGTTTGATCCCCAGGCGCTGCGCCTGACGCGTCAACGCGACCCGCAGGTGCATATCGGCCTGCTCTACGATGACATCCCCGACGACTGGCAGAGCCTGGCCGATGAGCTGAACGCAAGTTCCGTGCATGCCGACTGGCGCGCCCTGACGCGGGCCGCGGCCAGTGACATCACCAGCCGTGGCCACAAGCTGCTCTGCTACACGCCCAACGATGCAGCCGCCTTTGCACCGCGCTGGGCCTGGGGTGTGGATGCCGTCATCAGCGATGACCCGGCCATCTTCAGCGAGGAGGATCGCGAGCCCACTCTACCGAACAACACCACCACGCAAGGGCTACCCCAGACATGACCCCGGGCATCGAGCGCGACAGTCGCAGCGTTGAACACGCCAGCAATGAAGCACTGACGCCGCGCCAGCAACAGATTCTCGAGCGACTGGCCCGCGAGGGCCAGCTGGCGGTCGACCCGCTGGCCCACGCCTTCGACGTCACGCCCCAGACCATCCGGCGTGACCTGGGCGTGCTGTGTGAGCGCGGGCTGGCGCGTCGGCGTCACGGCGGCATCGAGCGCCCACCGGGCGGCTACAACCTGGGACATTCCCAGCGCATCATGCTGGCGCGCACTGCCAAGCAGGCCATGGCCGCCAGCGTGGCCGCCGAGATTCCCGATGGCGCCACCCTGGCACTGGGCATCGGCACCAGCGTGGTGGCGGTCGCCGAAGCCTTGCTTGCCCGGCGCGGCCTGCGCGTGATCACCAACAATCTGCAGGTGGCCCAGGCGCTCTCGACCCACCCGGATGTCGCCGTCCAGTTGGCGGAAGGACAACTGCGCCCACAGGATCTCGATGTGGTCGGCAGTGCCACCGTGGCCTTCTTCGCGCGCCATCAGGTCGATATCGCGGTCCTCGGCTGTGGCGGTCTCGATGCCGGTGGACTGCTCGACTTCGACCCGGAAGAGGCCGCGGTCAGCCGTGCGCTGGTCCATCACGCCCAGCGCCGGATTCTGGTCGCCGATGCCAGCAAATGGGGCCGCGCCGCCATGTGCCGCATCGCCCCGCTCGAGGAGATCGACCTGCTGGTCACCGATGAGCTGCCCCATCAACCCGATTATCGCAGCGCGCTTGAGGCTGCCAGCCAGCAGAGCCTGTCGGTGCGCTTCACTGCCTGAACCGAGGCGCGTCGCGCAAGCCGGCACGCATCGACGATACTGAAGGGACACGCGACTGATGACAGCCGCGCTCCCGCTTACCTTCTGAGGATTTCTGGAACCACCATGCAAGCCTTCGCCCACTGTCCTGCCAGCACCCTGTCGGGTATCCGGTATCTGTTGACCGATATCGATGACACCCTCACCCATGAAGGGCGTCTCGCGGCATCGACGCTGGCGGCGCTGGAGCGCCTGGATGCCGCCGGCATCAAGGTCATCCCCGTCACGGGCGGCTGTGCGGGCTGGTGCGATCACATCGCACGCGCCTGGCCGGTCGCCAGCGTGATCGGTGAAAACGGCGCCTTTGCCTTCCGCCGCCAGGGGCAGCGCATCCTCACCACCTGGTGGGAAGACGAGCAGCGCCTGCGCGCTCGCCAACGCCATGTCATGACCGTCGCCCGCCAGCTGCTGCTCAACCATCCGCGCGCGGCACTGGCGCAGGACCAGCCCTTCCGCTTCGCCGATGTCGCGGTGGACCACTGTCAGGCGGTCGGCCCGCTGGTCCAGAGCGAGATTCGCGCCATCATCGCCGGTTTCACGGCCGCCGGTATTCAGGCGCGCGCCAGCTCCATCCACATCAATGCGTGGCAGGGCGAGTTCGACAAGGCGCGCATGGCGGTGCGAGTCCTCACCGAGACCTTCGGCCTGGACCGCATGCAGCTGGAGCAGGAGGTGATGTACGTCGGCGATGCCCCCAATGATGCGCCGATGTTCGCCACCTTCCGCCACACCGTGGGCGTGGCCAACATCATCCAGCACCGCGCGGCACTCGGCTGGGAGCCCAGCTGGGTGACACGCCACAGTCATGGCGCCGGGGTCGAGGAAATCGCCGAAGCTCTGCTCACGGCACGCAAGGGAGTCGAGAGCGTCAAGACAGACGCCTGACCCTGTGACTGAAGGCAGCCACAGGCCTCCAGCAGGATGACGGCCACAGGCCTTTGGACAGAAGTCAGCAGACAGGCATGAAAAAAGCCCGCATGGCATTGCCATGCGGGCTTTTGTTATCCATAAGATAACGAATAACGCCAACTACCGGCTATCAATCCCCGAAAAACAATCCCCGCAGACCCTCGCCCGGATCATCAAAGCGCATGAAGGCTTCTCCCACCAGGAAGCCGTGGACGCCAGCGTCGCGCATCTTCGCCACATCGTCACGGGTATGGATGCCAGATTCGGTGACCACACGCACGCCCTGCGGCATGTCGGTCAGCAGGTCCAGCGTCGTCTCCAGCGACGTCTCGAAGGTGCGCAGGTCGCGGTTGTTGATGCCGACCAGCTCGATGCCCAGCGCCAGTGCACGCTTGAGCTCTTCGCCGTCATGCACCTCGACCAGCACATCCATGCCCAGCTCACGCGCCTGACGATACAGAGCACTCAGGCGCGCATCGTCCAGCGCCGCGACGATCAACAGGATGCAGTCGGCGCCGATGGCACGTGCTTCCAGCACCTGATACGGGTGGATGATGAAGTCCTTGCGAATCACCGGAATCGAGACGGCGTCGCGCGCCTCGATCATGAAGTCCTCATGCCCCTGGAAGAAGTCGGCATCAGTGAGCACCGACAGGCAGGCCGCACCGGCCTGCTCGTAGGCCACGGCGATCTCGGCGGGCACGAAGTCTTCACGGATCACGCCCTTGGAGGGTGACGCCTTCTTCACTTCGGCGATGATGGCCGGCTCGCCACGGTCGATGCGCGACGTCAGCGCCTCGATGAAGCCGCGCGGCGCGCTCTGCTTCTCGATCAGGGTCTGCAGGTCCGCCTCGCTCACCGCGGCGCTGCGCTCGGCGATCTCTTCTTCCTTGCGCGCCAGAATCCTGGCCAGGATGGTCGGCAATGCCTTGTCAGTCGTCTGCTCGGTGCTCATCAGCGGGTCGCTCCTTGATCATTGACCTGGGCGTAGACACGGGTGAAATCCGCCAATTCCTTCATCTTCTCGAATGGCAGCTTGCTGGCCTGCACGTCCTCGGCAATGCTGACACCCTCCTTGAGACTGTCCGCGATGCCCGCCACGTAAAGGGCCGCGCCGGCATTGAGTGCCACGATGTCGCTGGCCGGGCCTTCATCACCGCGCAGCGCCTGCTGCACCAGCTTGAGGCTGGCATCCGAGGTCTCCACCGCCAGACTTTCCAGCGACTGGCGCGCAATACCGAAGTCTTCCGGCGCGATGCGGTATTCGCGGATCTCGCCATCCTTGAGCTCATTGACCAGCGTCGGTGCCGCCAGCGAGATCTCGTCCAGACCATCATCGCTGTGCACCACCAGCACATGCTCGGCCCCGAGGCGCTTGAGCACCTCGGCCATCAGCGGTACCAGCGCCGGGTCATAGACCCCCAGCACCTGTCGGGTGGCGCCGGCCGGATTGGTCAGCGGACCGAGGATGTTGAACATGGTACGCACCCCCATCTCGCGGCGCGGGCCGATCACGTGCTTCATGGCGGCGTGATGATTGGGCGCGAACATGAAGCCGACCCCGATATCATCGATGCAGCGTGCGACCTGCTCGGCGTCCAGCGCCAGATTGATGCCGGCCGACTCAAGCAGGTCGGCACTGCCGGACGATGACGAGACACTGCGGTTGCCGTGCTTGGCCACATGGCCACCGGCGGCCGCCACCACGAAGCTTGCCGCCGTGGAGACATTGAACAGGTTGGCACCATCACCGCCGGTGCCGACGATATCCACTGCATCGGTGGCGCGCACCGTGACCCGCGTCATCAGCTCACGCATCACCTGGGCGGCGGCGGCCAGCTCATCGACGGTCTCGCCCTTCATCGACAGCGCCATCAGCAAGGCCCCGATCTGCGCCTGGGTCGCCTCGCCGGTCATGATGGCCGTCATGACCGCATGAGTGTCGTCGTAGCTCAGGTGCTGGCGGCGCATCACGGCGCCAATCGCCTCACGCATCTGCATGTTGTGTCTCCGCAGGCGCCAGCCTCGGCGGCTGACGCATGAAAAAATAGGATGTGACTCTTGCGATCAACGCACGCTCAGGCGGCTTTCGCAGCCTCGCCGCGACGCAGGAAGTTAGCCAGAAGCTCATGACCCTGCAATGTCAGGATCGACTCAGGGTGGAACTGGACACCTTCGACATCCAGCTCGCGATGGCGCAGGCCCATGATCAACTGCGGCGTGACATCGTCATCATCCGTCCAGCTGGTGACGATCAGACACTCGGGCAGGCTTTCGCGATCGACCACCAGCGAGTGATAACGCGTGACTTCCAGCGGCTCGGCCAGCGCGGCAAAGACACCGCTGTTGTCGTGACGCACGGCGGAGGTCTTGCCGTGCATCACCTGGGGCGCACGTACCACCTTGCCGCCGTAGACCTGACCGATGGCCTGGTGACCGAGGCACACGCCCAGAATCGGCAGCTTGCCGGCGAAGTGGCGAATGGTTTCCAGCGTGATGCCGGCCTCGTTGGGCGTACACGGCCCCGGGCCCAGCACCAGATGTGATGCACCGAGCGCCTCGATCTGCTCGAGCGTGATGGCGTCATTGCGCACGGTCAGCACTTCCGCGCCCAGCTCACTCAGATACTGGACGATGTTGTAGGTGAAGCTGTCAAAGTTGTCGATCATCAGCACGCGTGGCGTGCTGGCGTCCTGCGAAGTGAATGTCTGCATGGTCAGTGTCCATTCTCGGGAGCGGATCATGCGCCGTGTTTGACCGGCCTGCCCGCTCTCCTGTGGTGTCGTTCCCGCCGTCCAGCAACAAAAATGCCGCCCTGGTCGGCGGCATTCTTCTGGTCGTACGTCCTCGAACTTCAGACATGCGAAAGCCGCCCCCTTGTCAGGAGCGCCACCACTGCTGGCTGAGGTCGTGCGGGTTACGTAGCGTCATGGGTCAATAGTGCGTTGAGCTGCCAGGAGTGTCAATCACATGCGCCGTTGCAGGGAGTGACCCGCGAACACTGGCGAGTCACTCCCGAAATGCGTGGCGCGCCGATCAGTCCAGATTGTCCAGACCGCGCTCCGCCATCGCCACGGCACGGAACAGGGCACGCCCCTTGTTGAGGGTCTCGTCCCACTCGGACTGCGGCACGGAATCGGCCACGATGCCGGCGCCGGCCTGGACGTGCAGCACCTTGTCCTTGAGCACCGCGGTGCGGATCGCGATGGCGGTATCCATGTTGCCGTGCCAGGAGAGATAGCCCACCGCGCCGGAATAGATGCCGCGCTTGACCGGTTCCACCTCATCGATGATCTCCATGGCGCGAATCTTCGGCGCGCCGGACAGGGTGCCGGCCGGGAAGGTGGCCCGCAGCACGTCCATCGGCCCCAGGCCTTCCTTCAGCTTGCCGGTGACGTTGGAGACGATGTGCATGACGTGGGAATAGCGCTCCACCACCATCTGGTCCGTCACCTTGACGCTGCCGGTCTGACTGATGCGACCGGCGTCGTTGCGGCCCAGATCGATCAGCATCAGGTGCTCGGCGACTTCCTTGGGGTCTGACAGCAGGTCCTTCTCCAGCGCCAGGTCTTCCTCTTCGGTGGCGCCGCGCACGCGGGTACCGGCGATCGGGCGCACCGCGACCTCGCCATCCTCGAGACGCGAGAGAATCTCCGGCGACGAGCCGATGACGTGGTGGTCATCCAGATTGAAGAAGAACATGTACGGCGAAGGATTCAGGCTGCGCAGTGCACGGTAGAGATCCAGCGGCGCGGCGCGGTAGGGAATCGACATGCGCTGCGACGGCACGCACTGCATGACATCACCGGCCAGCACGTATTCCTTGATCTTCTCCACTGCGCCCTTGAAGCCTTCCTCGGTGAAGCCGGAGGTGAAGTCGGTCTCCTTGACCGGCTCGCCGCCGGTGCCGGGGCTGACGGTGTTCAGCGTCGCGCTGCGCAGCTGGATCTCGAGGCGCTCGAGACGCTCGCAGGCGGCCTCGTAGGCGTTCGGCGTTGCCGGGTCGGCGTGGGTCAACAGCGTCAGACGCCCGGACAGGTTGTCGAAGATCACCAGCTCGTCGGCGACCATCAGCAGGATGTCCGGCACGCCCAGCGGGTCCGGCTTCTCGACGCCGCGCAGGCGCGGTTCGATATAGCGCACGGTGTCATAGCCGAAGTAGCCGACCAGGCCGCCATTGAAGCGCGGCGCACCGTCGATGACCGGCACGCGGAAGCGGGTCTGGAACTGCTCGATCCAGTCGAGGGGGTCCTCGACCTCGGTCATGCCGGTCTGCTCGCCATTGATCAGATGCGAGACCACCTGGCCACGCACCTCGATGCGCTCACGACACGGCAAGCCGATGATGGAGTAGCGCCCCCACTTCTCTCCGCCCTGCACGGACTCCAGCAGGAAGGTCCACGGCATGTCGGCCAGCTTGAGATAGGTAGACAGTGGCGTGTCGAGATCCGCCAGCACGTCACGGGTGACGGGAATGCGGTTGTAACCGGCTTCGGCCAGTTCAGCGAAGTGTTGTGGGGTCATCATGACCTGCAGTTCCTTCCACGGAGGGTGCGTTGCCGACACGGGGCCGGCTTGTCTGGGACTCAGTCTATCATCGCGGATCGCTGGCGGCAGCGCTGGTGGAGGCAAGTTCTGCCATCTCATGCCTCACTGTGCGCCCGAGCGGGACACCAGCCTTGCTCTGTCAATCAATTCCCATCAATCAGCGTCACTCAGCCATCCACGACCAGCTCGGCGAGTGAGTCGACGAGGTAGTCCGGGTGGCTGCGCGCGATCGGCTCGCCATGGTTGTAGCCGTAAGGCACCGCCAGGGTGCGGAAACCGGCGGCGCGGCCTGCCGCGATATCGTGGCGCGAGTCACCGACCATCAAGGCCTGACGCGGCACCACTCCCAGCCGCTCGGCGGCGAACAGCAGGGGCGCGGGGTCCGGCTTGCGCGTCGGCAGGCTATCGCCGCCCAGCGCCAGCGCGAAATGCTCGCTCAGCGCGAAGTGCGAAAGCAGCGGCTCGATGAAGGCTTCCGGCTTGTTGGTGATCAGCACCAGCGGGATCCCGGCCTGGCGCAGCCCCTCCAGGCATTCCCGCACGCCGGGATAGAGTCGCGTACGCGAGCTGGGGTCGGCGGCGTAATGTGCCAAAAAGCTCTGATGCGCCTGCTCGACCCGCGCCAGGTCATCGGTCGCCAGGCCATGTGCTGCCAGGGCGCGCTCCACCAGTACCCGCGACCCATTGCCGACAAAGTCGCGTACCCGCGCCTCCCCCAGCGCCGTCAGCCCCTCTTGCTCAAGCATGCAGTCGATCGCATGGGCGAGGTCCGGCACCGAATCGATCAGGGTGCCATCGAGGTCGAAGGCGACCATCTCGATCGCCCTGAGCGACGGATGTACCGGACCTGTGAATGTGGGATGATCGTGCATCCTTGCTCCTTTTCAGCGACAGAATTCGTGTAGGTGCCAAAAGCGCAACACCGAGTTCTCGCGTGCTCATGGCGAATATACGTAAAATAACGACATTTCGCGCATGCAGCACTATTTAGCACGCTCATTATCTTGTTATCATAGCGGTATCGCGACGCCAGTTATCGACTCCGGGCCTTGCATGTCCTGACTCGATAGCCGGCCGACACTTTTCACACCTTCCCATCAATCTTGTCACTGAGGAGCACTCAATGGCCATTCCCCGCATCGTAGTCGTTGGCGGAGGCGCCGGCGGTCTGGAACTCGTCACCAAACTGGGCCACAAGCTGGGCCGCAAGAAGAAAGCCGAGATCATTCTGATCGACCGCAATTCCACGCACATCTGGAAGCCGCTGCTGCACGAAGTGGCCACCGGCGTGCTGGATTCCGGTCTCGATGAAGTCTCCTACCAGGGCCATTCCAAGGCCCACGGCTACAAGTTCCAGCGCGGCACCCTGGAAAGCCTGGAGCGTGAAGAGAAGCAGCTGACCCTGGCCGCCATCCATGACGCCAAGGGCAACGTGCTGCTGCCCGCCCGCCAGCTCAGCTATGACTATCTGGTACTGTCACTGGGCAGCGTATCCAATGATTTCGGCACCGAAGGCGTCGCCGAGCATTGTCACTTCCTGGACAGCCCGCAGCAGGCCGAGAAATTCCGCCGCGACATGCTCGACACCTTCCTGCGCTTCAGCGCCAACGGCGAGGAATGTGAGCGCCAGCAGCTCAACGTCGCCATCATCGGTGCCGGCGCCACCGGGGTCGAGCTCTCCGCCGAGCTGTTCGATGCCTCCAAGATGCTGCACAGCTACGGTTTCTCCTCGCTGGAAGACCGCCAGGTCAAGGTCCACCTGATCGAGGCCGCACCGCGCATCCTGCCCGCCCTGCCGGAACGCATCGGCAAGCCGGTCGCCAAGGAGCTGACCAAGCTGGGCGTCGATATCCACGTCGATACCCGGGTGACCTGCGCCGACTCACGCGGCATCACCACTGCCGATGGCACCCTGATCGAAGCCGACCTGAGCGTCTGGGCCGCCGGTATCCGTGCGCCCGCCTTCCTGTCCGAGCTGGGTCTGTCCACCGAGCGCAACCATCAGGTCAAGGTGCACCAGACCATGCAGAGCATCGATGATGAGTTCATCTTTGCCCTCGGTGACTGTGCCAGCTGCCCGCAGCCAGATGACAAGCGCGTCCCGCCGCGCGCCCAGGCCGCTCACCAGCAGGCCAGCCTGATGGTCAAGAACCTGCGCGCCGCGATGGCCAACAAGCCGCTCAAGGACTTCGTGTTCAAGGACCACGGCTCGCTGATCTCGCTGGCACACTTCGATGCCGTCGGCTCGCTGATGCGCGGTGCCTCGGCGCGTTCGCTGTTCATCGAGGGCCGCCTGGCCAAGTTCTTCTACGCCTCGCTGTATCGCATGCACCAGATGGCGATCCACGGCGTGGTCAAGACCGGCATGACGGTGGTGGTCGATGGCCTGAACCGCTACCTGCGTCCGAAGATGAAACTGCATTGATCGCTCGCCAGTAACGCAAAACGTAAAACGCCCCCGACGGATTCCGTCGGGGGCGTTTTCATTTCACGCATTCAATCAAGCAGACCGTCAGGTCTCGCCAAGCAGGCTGTCCAGTGTCATCTCGCCGGCGATCAAGCGACGCTTGGCCGCCACACTCAACTGCTTGACGCGATACTCGAGCTTGAGCGCCCGCGAGCGATCGCCGACCACCTGTTGATAACACAGCGTCAGCGGCCCCTTGCCGCGCAGCGCTCGCGCACCGCGCTTGCCGCCCTCATGCTCGCTCAGGCGGCGCGCCACATCGGTACTGATACCGGTATAGAGGCGCCCCTGGGCCGTCTCGAGCACATACAGCGACCACTCGCTGAGCGCCGCGCCGTGAGCCGAGCCGTCGGCTGCCTCGCCAGCTCGCGCGCTGTCATCCGTCACGCGATCAGCTGCGCACGCTGGCAAGCTCGGCACGCAGCTTCGCCAATACACTGTCGTAGCGGTTGGCATCGCTGTCACTGCGCGCATTGAAGATGGCGGAACCGGCCACGAAGGTGTCGGCACCGGCACGCGCGATCTCGGCGATGTTGTCGACCTTGACGCCACCATCGATCTCGAGACGGATGTTGTAGCCGGAGGCATCGATGCGACGACGCGCTTCACGCAGCTTGTCGAGGGTACCGGGGATGAACGACTGGCCGCCGAAGCCCGGGTTGACGCTCATCAACAGGATCATGTCGACCTTGTCCATCACGTAGTCGAGGTAGGAGAGCGGCGTGGCCGGATTGAATACCAGACCGGACTTGCAGCCCGCATCACGAATCAGCTGCAGCGAGCGATCGACGTGATCGGAGGCTTCCGGATGGAAGGTGATGTAGCTGGCACCGGCCTCGGCGAAGTCACCGATCATGCGGTCGACCGGCGTGACCATCAGGTGGGCATCGATCTCGGCGCTGATGCCGTAATCACGCAGCGCCTTGCACACCATCGGCCCGATGGTCAGGTTGGGCACGTAATGATTGTCCATCACGTCGAAGTGGACGATATCGGCCCCGGAGGCCAGCACATCCTCGACCTCCTGCCCCAGGCGGGCGAAGTCAGCGGACAGGATCGACGGGGCAATCTTGAAGTCATTCGGCAGTAGTTCAGACATGTCATCAGGCGCCAGCGAGAAGTGGAAGGGGCATTTTACGCCACCCTCTCACAAAAGACAGGCGCTGTGTGAATGTGCACCGCCAGCCTGCTGGTCCGTCGCTGCCGCCCTACATCTGCCTCCCTACTGAGAGTCACTCCCCCCAAAGTCGCCACATCGCCTTTCCAAATCAGACACCAACAAGAATATTGCCGTGCAAAGTTGAAATTGGTGCATTAGCAACTGATAGTTAAGCTGTTCTCTCGGCCCAGTGAGCAGCTCGCTGGCCTTCTGCGCATGTTCCTCGCACTGCACGCGTCATGTCGCATCTCTTATAACGATAACAGGAACCGACACCTCTCATGTTCGACACCTCTCTCGCAAACCGCAGACATCTCAAGGCGCTGGCCGCCGCCGCACTGTTGCCGCTGGCCGGCCTGCTGCCGACGGCGATCCCCGCCGCCTTCGCCGAGTCTTCCGCGATTCTGGAAGGCGAGCGCTTCCACCCCCAGGAAGGTCAGCACGGCATGGTCGCGACCAGCCACTATCTGGCCTCTCAGGTCGCACGCGATGTGCTGGCCGATGGCGGCAACGCCGTCGACGCCGCCGTGGTAGCAGGCTTCGCGCTGGCCGTGACCCAGCCGCGTTCAGGCAACATCGGTGGCGGCGGCTTCATGCTGGTGTCGGATGAGAAGACCGGCGAAGTGGTGGCCATCGACTACCGCGAGAAGGCCCCGGCGGCGGCCAGCGAGACGATGTTCCAGGACGAGAATGGCGAGGCGGTCTCCGAGTGGTCACGCTTCACCCACCGTGCGGCAGGCGTGCCCGGCACCGTCGCCGGCCTGGCCAAGGCGCTGGAAGACTACGGCACCCTGAGTCTCGAGCAGGCGCTCGCCCCGGCCATCAAGCTGGCCGAAGACGGCTTCGTGATTCCGACGCGCTTCGCCAAGGGCTTGAGCGATGCCAAGGACCGCCTGGCCAAGTGGGACAGCACCGCCAAGGTGTTCTACAAGCCGGATGGCAGCAACTATCAAGCGGGTGAGCTGTTCAAGCAGCCGGAACTGGCCGCGACCCTCAAGCGCATCGCCGCCAATGGTCCGCGCGAGTTCTACGAGGGCGAGACCGCCCGGCTGATCGTGGCCGAGATGGAGCGCCACGACGGCATCATGACGCTGGATGATCTGAAGGCCTACGAGCCGGCCATCCGCGAGCCGGTCCACGGTACCTATCGTGGCTATGACATCTTCTCGATGAGTCCGCCCTCCTCCGGCGGCGCGCACATCGTCGAGATTCTCAACATGCTCGAAGGCGATGATATCCAGGCGATGGGCTTCAATTCCGCCGCCACCCTCCACGTGATGGCGGAAGCGATGCGCCGCGCCTACGCCGACCGCTCCGAGTATCTGGGCGACACCGACTTCGTCGATGTGCCGCTGTCGGGCATCATCTCCAAGGACTACGCCAAGGAATTGCGCGCCCAGTTCGAGCTCGACAAGGCAACGCCCTCCAGTGAGGTCAAGCCCGGCAAGCCACAGCCGTATGAGTCCAATCAGACCACCCACTTCTCGATTGCCGATGGCAATGGTCTGGCCGTTTCCAATACCTACACCATCAACTTCAGCTACGGCTCCGGCATCGTGGTCGATGGCGCAGGTTTCCTGCTCAACAACGAGATGGATGACTTCTCCGCCAAGCCGGGCGTGCCGAATGCCTATGGCCTGATCGGTGGCGTCGCCAACAAGATCGAGCCGAACAAGCGCATGCTGTCTTCCATGAGCCCGACCATCGTGATGAAGGATGGCAAGAACTTCCTCGTCACCGGTAGCCCCGGCGGCTCGCGCATCATCACCACTACCCTGCAGGTGATCATGAACGTGATCGACCACGGCATGAACATCCAGTCGGCGGTCAGCGCACCGCGCATCCACCACCAGTGGCTGCCGGACGAGATTCGCATCGAGGCGGGCATCAGCAAGGACACCATCCGTCTGCTCGAGGCGATGGGCCACAAGGTGGTGACCAAGGACGCCATGGGCGCCATCCAGTCGATCATGATCGACGACGGCACCTTCTACGGCGGTGCCGACCCACGTCGCTCCACCTCTTCGGCCATGGGGCTGTAGACGACGGCTGCGACGGGGTAGCCTCTGCACCGCATCACCGAGCTGCCCCATCAATGACGCCTTGACCCCATTGATGGGGCGGGCTATCTGTGACGGGCGACACTTCAGTGTCGCCCGTTCGCGTCTTGCTGCGCCATCACGCCCTCTGCCCTACAAGGTGCCCTCGTGTCCTCAACCAAGTCACTCACGCCACCCATCTCTGGCTGGCGGCAATGGGCCAACCGCTATCCGGTCGCCTTGATCGCCCTGGCGCAGCTGTTCGGCACCAGCCTGTGGTTCACCCCCAATGCAGTACTCACGCCGATGCTGGCGAGCTGGGGCTTCGCCGGCGATAGCGCCGCGGCACTCGGCCAGCTGACCTCCTCGGTGCAGGGCGGCTTCATCGTCGGCACCCTGGGGCTGGGGCTTGCCGGCCTGGCGGACCGCTTCGCGGCGCGCCATCTGTTCATGGCTTCCTGCGTGCTGGGCGCGCTGACCAATCTGGCGTTGCTGATCGCGCCGGGACTGCTGAGCGCCTCAGGCTTGCGCGTGCTAACGGGGCTGGCACTGGCCGGCATCTACCCCATCGGCTTGAAGCTGATGGTGCAGACCGCACCGGACCGTGCCGGTGCCGCACTCGCCTGGCTGGTCGGCATGCTGGTGCTTGGCACCGGGCTGCCGCATGCGCTGGCCGCACTGCAACAGGGCGAAGGCATGCAGCTGCCGTGGGGCGCGGCCATCAGCACCGCCTCGCTGCTGGCCATCGTCGGTGCCGGTCTGGTCGCCTTGCTGGCTCCACCGGTGGCGAAAGCCACCTCAGCGCCCCGCCAAGCACCAGCGGCGAAAGACAGCCGCAACACCTTTCTGGCCCGCGCTACTCGGGGACTGGCGGCCTGGCAATATCCCGGCTTCGTGCGCGGTGCACTGGGCTACTTCGGCCACATGTGGGAGCTGTACACCCTGTGGGCGCTGACACCTCTGCTGCTGCCCCAGATGGCCAGCGCGACAGGCGTGACGCTCTCTCCTGCCACCCTGGCCTGGCATAGCTTCCTCGTCATCGCCATCGGCGCGCCCGGCTGCGTCATCGGGGGCTGGCTCTCGCGCAGCCGAGGCAGCCTGTGGGTCGCGCGTCTCGGGCTCGCCGGTTCGGTGACGCTGACGTTGGTCTTCGTCGCCGCCACGCAGCTTGAGGCCGGTTACGGCGTGCTGCTGGCACTGCTGGCGCTGTGGAGCCTTCTGGCCGTGATCGACTCACCGCAGTTCTCGGCGCTCGCCGCGGGCGGCACCCCGGTCGAGCTGCAGGCCAGTGCCCTGGCGATGATGAATGCCTTCGGCTTCAGCCTGTCGCTGGTCTCGATCGCCTTGCTCACGCCACTGATCGCCGGCCACGGCAGCCTGCTGCTGCTGGCCTTGCTGCCCGGCCCGCTGCTGGGCCTGCTGGCCTTGAGCAGACGCGTCGACGGCGCATGAGCCATGGACCATGGGCTACGGGCTACGGGCCATGAACCTCGACCACTGTCGCTTGCAGAGGACAGCCGTGAGCCTGAATTTCCACTACGCTCAGGCGCCATTCTGGCCCTATACTCGCGCCATTGTGCTCCGGCCATCCCGCGCGGCAGGCGAGATATTGGCAACGGATGGCCGAGATGACTCCCATGACAACCGGCCTCAGGCCCAGGAACCCCGATGATGATGCACAAGTTGCGCACCACCTGCATGAGCGTGGCACTGATCGCCACGGCGGCACTTCTCAGCGCTTGCGGCACCAGCCCGCAGCGCCTGTACGTCAATCCGCAGGTCGGCGAGATGGGCGTGGTCGGTCACGGGCAACAGGTGGTGGTGGACGTGCTCGATGAGCGTCCGTCAGAGCGCATCGGCTCTCGCGATGGCGCCACCAATGCCTCGAGCTATCTGGTCGTGCCGACCGGCGACCTGACACCCAAGCTTGAGGCCCAGACCGTCAGCGCCCTGCGCCGCATGGGCTTCGTGCCGGTGTCCGCCGAACAGGCCAACCAGGGCGCAGCAGAGCTGACCATCTCGCTGACCGAGCTGGCCTATGGCGTGAAGCGTGGCGGCCTGATCACCGATACCGCGACACTCAATGGCGTGATCAAGGCCGTCGCCGTGTCCGGCAAGCAGCGCTATACCGGCAGCTACACCGCGACGCGTGACCAGGGCTATGCCCTCAAGCCGAGCCAGGAGAAGAACACCGAGATGGTCTCTGAGGTGATCGGCGATGCGCTGACTCGCGCCTTCCAGGACACCACGCTGATCCGCCAGCTCGACCAGTAGGCTTGATCAGCAAGCTCGATCAGCAGCTCGCCACCAACGAAAACGCCACCGCCGCCCATTGGGCGGCGGTGGCGTTTTTCATGAGGACTGAACCTTCATGAGGACTGGACCTGACTGACAAGGTCACCCCTGAGTCGTCAGCGACGCGGTCCCTTGCGCACTAGACTCCATACCGTCTCACGCAAACCGCGCTCATCCGGGGCGCGACGCTCCAGCACCTCAAGCGTGAAGTTGGCGCTCAACAGCTGACGAATCTCGTCTTCAGCGACATGGAACGGCGGCCCCTGATGCTGCTCCGTCTGCCGCTCGAGACTGATCAACAGGCCACGCGCGCCCGGGGGCAGCAGCTGCGCCAGATGGAAGGCATAGCGCTGCCGGGTGGCCGGCGGCAAGGCGATCAGCGCGGCGCGATCATAGAAGGCGTCCAGATGATCGACATGGTCGATATGGAAGTGGAAGAAGTCTCCGCACCACAGCTCGACCATGCCCTGGCGGAAGCATTCGAAGTGCTCCAGCCGATAGCGCGAGACATCACCGGCGCCTTCGGCGACGAACTGCTCGCAGGCCTGGCGCGCAAGCTCGATGCCCAGCACCGGATAGCCCTGCGCCGCCAGCCAGCGCATGTCGAGACTCTTGCCACACAACGGCACCAGCACCTTGGCGCCCGCCGCGATCTCAAGCCGCGGCCACCAGCGCTCCAGCGCCGAATGCGTGGCGGGCAGATGAAAGCCGATCCGCCCTTCCTGCCATCGCGCCAGCCAGGGGTCACTGGCCGGCGTCGCGTCCATCGTCGTGTCTTGTGCCGACATGAGCTGGCGCACTCCCTCTGCTATCGGTTACCGGGATGCCTTACAGGAAGCCGTGACGCTTCTTCTTGCGACGCGGCAGGTGCGGCACGATCAGGCCGACCAGCAGGCCGACCCCAGCCACGCCACCGCCGTACATGAAGTAGCGCATCAGCAGGTCCTGCTTCTTGGTATCGAGCTTGGTTTCCATGTCCTGCATCTTGCTGCGCGCCTGGGCAAGCTCGGCTGACTGGCTGTTGCTGGCCTGCTCAAGCTCTTCGATGCGCGCCTGACGCGTCTCGAGGCCGGTCTTCATGTCCTCGACACGGGTTTCCCACTCTTCATTGATGCCATCGAGCTTGGCAGTCAATTCCTTGACCCTGGCGCTCAGCTCGGGCACCCGGGCATTGACGCTCTGGGTGTCCTGCAGGTCAGCGGAGGGAATCCACACCACGTCGCCGCTGGCGGTGCGGATCTTGCTGTAGTCATTCTGGACCTCGAGCAGCTCGACCGGCTGGCCGGCTTCCACCGTGCCCACGATGCGGTAGCCATCCGTCGGGCCACTGCGCACGAAGGTGGTGAGGTCATCGGCGACCCAGCGGTCGGTGGCCGCATTGGCCAGCGGTGCGCCCAGCAGCAGGCTGCCGGCGACGCCAGCCCCCAGCACCACACGGCGCAGTGAGCGCGCAAGCGTCGAACACGGCGATCGGGGTGACAGGAGACCGAAAGATGAAGGGGTGCTGGTAATGGAGAATCGCGTCATATCGTGTTCTTCATGGCTGTCTAAGGGCGTAAGCCGACCGTGTCAGGCGTGTGGGCACGAGGAGCAAGCGCGCTGAATCCTGCGTCCCCACATGCCGAACATGATCGACCGCTTTTGGGCGAAGGAAGGCTCGCCCTGTCTGCCCATGCGGTGTCTGCCAGGTTGCGCAATGCAAGGCGTCCTGCCTGGCATCGCTGTCGCGCTTGGACGTACGGTAACGAAATTGCCGCGAGAAAAATCCGAGACTGTCATTTCAGTGTCTTCAGACATCCACACTTTCTGTGGATAAGTCTTGGGACAACCTCAAAGGGGCAGGTCTGCGCACGGCGAAATGCCTGCCCCGCCAACAAATCGATCAAATTTTAACCAGCTCAGGCAGCCGGGCTATCGGCATGAAAACCTCAACAAATCAAGCCATTGACAGCCTGATGTGCGTTGCGCAACACCTGCCTGATAACTATGAAACATGCCAAGCCCCTGTTGTAGCGTCAGGGCATGCGCGGGCTTTCTCGTGAGGATACCACAGCCACCATCAGGCTGAACCGGTGGTTGGCAGGCATCCTCCTCATTGCTGACAGCGATGCGACAGGGCTGGCCGCATGGCCGGCAGACTCCTATACTGTGCCGTCCCGATTTTGGCCTCGACCCGATCAGCATGCCGCTTGGCACAGTATCGTCGCGCCCTCGATTCCCGGCCAGCCATCGGCGCCGGGGCTCATTCATTACAAGTCGCGCCCGCTTCTCCTGACCGCTGACGCTGCCCGCCACCACCATGTGCCCGGGCGCGAGGCGCACGAAGCCCGGGCGCGCAGCTCAGAGCGTTCACACAAGGCAATGGCGAAGAAACTCTTCATCAAGACTCACGGCTGCCAGATGAACGAGTATGACTCCGCGCGCATGGCGGATCTGCTCGGCGAATCGCATCAGATGGAAGTCACCAGCGACGAATCCGAAGCAGACGTCATCCTGCTCAACACCTGCTCCATCCGCGAGAAGGCGCAGGAGAAGGTGTTCCACCAGCTGGGACGCTGGAAGAAGCTCAAGGAAAAGAACCCGGAGCTGGTGATCGGCGTCGGCGGCTGCGTGGCCAGCCAGGAAGGCGACAACCTGCGCAAGCGTGCCCCGCATGTGGACATGGTGTTCGGCCCGCAGACCCTGCACCGCGTGCCGAAGATGCTCGACACCCGCCGCGACAGCCTCAAGCAGATTTCCGTGGTCGACGTGACCTTCCCCGAGATCGAGAAGTTCGACAACCTGCCCGCGCCCAAGAGCGACGGTGCCAGCGCCTTCGTCTCGGTGATGGAAGGCTGCTCCAAGTACTGCACCTTCTGTGTGGTGCCCTACACCCGCGGTGAGGAAGTCTCGCGTCCCTTCGAGAAGGTGATGGATGAAGTCATCCACCTGGCCGACCAGGGCGTGCGCGAGATCAACCTGCTGGGCCAGAACGTCAACGCCTACGCCGGTCTCAACCAGCTGGGCGAGGAGATCGACCTCGCCGAGCTGATCAGTTGCGTGGCGCAGGTCGAGGGCATCGACCGCATCCGCTTCACCACCTCGCATCCGCTGGAGTTCAAGGACTCGCTGATCGAGGCCTTCGGTGAGATCCCGGAGCTGGTCAGCCACCTGCACCTGCCGGTGCAGTCGGGCTCCAACCGCATCCTGGCGGCCATGAAGCGCGGCCACGAGCGTGACCTCTACATCGACAAGCTCGAACGCATCCGCGCGCTGCGTCCGGACATCAGCTTCTCCTCCGACTTCATCGTCGGCTTCCCGGGCGAGACCGATCAGGACTTCATGGACACCATGGACCTGATCGGCCAGATCGGCTTCGATCACTCCTTCAGCTTCATCTACTCCGCGCGTCCGGGCACCCCGGCGGCGAATCTGGAAGATGACACTCCGGAAGAGGTGAAGAAGGAGCGCCTGCTCATCCTGCAGGAGCGCATCAACCAGCAGGCGATGCAGATCGGTCGCAAGATGGTCGGCACCACCCAGCGCATCCTGGTCTCCGGCTTCTCGCCGCGTGACCCGGGCCTGCTGTCCGGGCGCACCGAGAACAACCGGGTGGTCAACTTCCGCGCCGCCAACCCGACCGAGCTGATCGGCTACCTGGTGGATGTCGAGATCACCGAGGCCTACCCCAACTCGCTGCGCGGTGAGCTCAGCTCGCCCTACCGCTATTGATCGCTCCTCGCTCACGACATTGACGAGGCGCCATCAGCCCCCACTATCAAGCAGATAGCCACGCTGGCCGTACAGGACAATTGCCCTGTACGGCCATCGCGCATTAAGCTCTCTTGAGACTTCGGCAACGCGTCACCATTGACACTGAAATGGCGCCGTCATGCGCCGTGGCGGGCAGAGCGCCCCGTGCATAACGCGCAGGTATCCGCCATCGCGGCTGCCCCTCATCGCCAAGCATCATCGTCACTCATCACTATCAGGATATTCGACGCCTTGAGCCACCAGTCACAGCAAGCCAATCGCATTCTCAACATGACGCTTGAGCCGGCAGACCCGCAGCGTCTGGCCAGCCTGACCGGCCAGCGCGACGAGCATCTCAAGCTGATCGAATCCCGGCTCGGTGTCACCCTGCGCAATCGCGGCAACGACTTCCAGATCGCAGGCCCCGCGGCCGCCGTGAAGGCGACCGCCAACGTGCTGGAGCATCTGTATCGCGAGACCGGCGCCGGCGAAGTCGATGCCGAGACCGTTCATCTGTTCCTGCAGGAATCCGGCGTCGAGGCGCTGGTCGAGGCCGCCGAAGACCAGGGCGCCACCTACGGTGATGTGGTGATCCGCACGCCCAAGGTGCTGGTGCGCCCGCGCGGCTTCAACCAGCAGGGCTATGTCACCGAGATGCGCAATCACGACATCAACTTCGGCATCGGTCCTGCCGGTACCGGCAAGACCTATCTTGCCGTCGCCGCTGCCGTGGAAGCGCTCAACAACAACGAAGTGCGACGCATCCTGCTGGTGCGTCCGGCGGTCGAGGCCGGCGAGAAGCTCGGCTTCCTGCCGGGGGACCTGGCCCAGAAGATCGACCCCTACCTGCGCCCGCTCTACGACGCCCTGTACGAGATGCTCGGCTTCGAGCACGTCAACAAGATGATCGAGCGCCAGATCATCGAGATCGCGCCGCTGGCCTACATGCGCGGCCGGACGCTCAACAACGCCTACATCATTCTCGATGAGTCCCAGAACACCACGCGCGAGCAGATGAAGATGTTCCTGACGCGCATCGGTTTCGGCTCCACCGCCGTCATCACCGGTGACGTCTCGCAGGTCGATCTGCCACGTGGCACCCAGTCAGGTCTCGCGCACGTGATGGAGGTCCTCAAGGACACGCCGGGGATCAGCATCACGCGCTTCCTGGCCAAGGACGTCGTGCGTCACCCGCTGGTGCAGCGCATCGTCGAGGCCTACGACACCTTCGAAGCCGCGGAAGAGCAGCAGGAAGGCGAGCGTCGCGAGCAGCGTCAGGCCGAGCGCGAAGCCCGCATGGCGGCGCTGAATGCCCAGAGCAACGTGCCGCCTGCCAGCACCCCGACGGGAGGTAGCCAGTGAGCGAAGCCCCTGCGGTCGTCGTGGACCTGCAACTGGCCATCGGCGAGAGTGAATTCGATGGCCAGCCGCTGCCGGCCAGCCATCAGCTGGAAGCCTGGGTGGCGGCTGCGCTGCTGGCCGCCGCGGAAGACGGCGCGCTGGAGCGCGATGCCAGCGACGCCGCGGCGCCGTACGAGCTGACCGTGCGTCTGGTGGAAGAAGCCGAGAGTCAGGGCCTCAATCGCGATTATCGCGGCAAGGACTCCCCGACCAACGTGCTGTCCTTCCCGCATGAGCCGCTGGATCTGGACGACTTCGCCCTGCCGCCGGAACTGGCCGCGCGCTTCGCCGAGGAAGGCGATGACGACAGCCTGCCGCTTGCGGGCATGCCGGAGGGCGATCTGGACGCCGGCGAAGAGGAAGGTCTCGACGGTCACAACAGCGACGATGTCATGCTGGCGTCAGACGCCATGAGCGAAGCTGATGAGGCAGACGTCTCTGATGCCTCGACTTCTGACGCCGCGTCTTCTGCCCTCGGCTCTGCGGCCACCGAGACCGCGGCTGAGCAGGCTCTTGATGAACAAGCTCTTGATGAGCAGCGCTTTCTGGGCGACCTGATCATCAGCGTGCATGTCGTCGCCCGCGAAGCGCGGGAACAGGGCAAGTCGCTGGAAAATCATTTCGCCCACATGCTGGTTCATGGCACCTTGCACTTGCTCGGCTATGACCATATCGAGGACGATGAAGCCGAACGCATGGAAGCGCTCGAGCGTCATGTGCTGGCAGGGCTCGGCATCGCCGACCCCTACCGGGAAGAGAATCACTGATGCCGGCGCTCCTGCGCATCGGCAGCACCCGCCGTCGGGTGACTCGGGACTTGTCCCCGGATCGCTCGGCTGCCCCGATACCACCACGACGATGGGGTATCGCCACCGAGGAAAAGAGAAACTAACGCATGAGCGAAGACCGATCGGGAAGCCAATCGAAAACCTGGCTCGATAAGCTGTTCGGCGCCTTCTCAAGCGACACCGACGAACCCAGCTCCCGTAGCGAGCTGCTCCAGTTTCTGGCTGAGGTAGGCCCACGCCTCAACCTCGATCAGGACGCCATCGCCATCATCGAAGGCGCGCTGGAAATCAGCGACCAGCAGGTGCGCGAGGTGATGATCCCCCGCTCCCAGGTGCAGGCCATTCAGGTCGATCAGCGCCCGGAGGAGTACCTGCCGCTGATTCTCGAATCGGCTCACTCCCGCTATCCCGTCATCGACGAGAACCTCGACGAGGTGCTCGGCATCCTGCTGGCCAAGGACCTGCTGCCGCTGATTCTGCAAAATGACAGCGAGCGCAAGCGCTTCGATCTGCGCGAAGCGATCCGTCCGGCGATGTTCATCCCCGAATCCAAGCGCCTCAACAGTCTGCTCAAGGAATTCCGCGAGACCCGCAATCACATGGCGGTGGTCATCGACGAGTACGGCGGCACGGCAGGCCTTGTCACCATCGAGGATATCCTCGAGCAGATCGTCGGGGATATCGAGGATGAGCACGACACCGATGAGGATGAGGACATCCGCGAGCTGGGCGATGGCCAATTCGCCGTCAGCGCGCTGACCACCATCGATGACTTCAATGAGCACTTCGATACCGACTTCTCCGATGAGGAATTCGACACCATCGGCGGTCTGATGATTCAGCGCTTCGGTCACATGCCGCGCCGTCAGGAATCCACCGATTTCGCCGGCTGGCGTTTCACGGTGCTCAATGCGGACAATCGTCGCATTCGTCAGGTACAGGTATGCCGTCTGGAAGATGCCACCGGTGACGCGCCGCCCTCGGCCGAGCATCGTGCGCACATCAGCGGCGAGTGATTCATGGCCTGATCACAGGCTGACCCGATAGAGGACAATGCCAGACACATCCGCCGATGTGTCTGGCATTTTACAAGGAGAGCGGCATGTCAGATTCCCCCCGCGCGAGGAGCTTCCCGGGCGCCTCGTTGCTGGCCAATGTACTGGCGATCATTGCCGGGGTACTGGTCACCTTGAGCTTTGCCCCCTTTGAACAGTGGTGGCTGGGCCCGATCGGCGCAGGCCTGCTCTACGGGGCGCTGCGCATGGAAGGCGGTGGCTTCCTGCGCGCCTGGTGGTTCGGGGTCGGCCTGTTCGGCAGCGGGGCCAGCTGGGTCTACGTCTCGATCCATGATTATGGCTATACCGGCATGCCGCTGGCGGTGCTGCTGACGATGCTGTTCGTGGCCTGCATGGCGCTGTTCCCGATGCTGTGGCTGGGCCTGTGGCAGCGCTTCTGCTCACGCAAGCTCGATGTGCTGTCATTCGCCGCGGTATTCGTGCTCAGCGAGCTGTTCCGCACCTGGGCCTTCACCGGCTTCCCGTGGCTGCTGCTGGGCAACAGTGCCGTGGGCTCACCGCTTGCCAGCTGGGTGCCGGTGCTTGGCGTCTACGGTATCTCGCTGATCATCGCGCTGTCCGGGGCGCTGCTGTGGAATCTGGCGCTGCGTCGCCGCTGGTGGGCGATCGCGCCGCTGCTCGTGCTGTGGAGCGCGGGTCTGCTGCTGCCGACCGACTGGACACAGTCCGGCGGCCAGCCGGCGCGCGTCGCCCTGCTGCAAGGCAACCTGCCGCAGTTGATCAAGTGGAGTGCCGAAGGGCAGCGTCGTGCGGCCAATACCTACGCCGCGATGACGCGCGCCGTGCAGGACGATGCCGACCTGATCGTCTGGCCGGAGACAGCACTGCCGATGCTGCGCGACCAGGCCGAGCCCTTCCTCGAGCGCATCCAGGCAACTCTGCCGCCC
Organism: Cobetia sp. MC34; assembly: GCF_018340035.1. Classification (NCBI taxonomy): domain Bacteria; kingdom Pseudomonadati; phylum Pseudomonadota; class Gammaproteobacteria; order Oceanospirillales; family Halomonadaceae; genus Cobetia; species Cobetia sp. MC34. The sequence goes on along the minus strand of NZ_JADPPY010000019.1, from coordinate 32,627 downwards.
AAGACCGGTCTGATCACCGGGATCGTCGAGCGTGACGCCGACAATCGCTTCTACAACAGCGTGATTCCCATCGATGACCCGTCGGCCCAGTATCGCAAGGAACACCTGGTGCCCTTCGGCGAGTATGTGCCGCTGGAAAGCTGGTTGCGGGGCATCATCGGCTTTTTGGACCTGCCGATGTCGAGCATGCAGTCAGGCGACAGCCAGCAGCCGCCACTGATGGTCAGCGGTCTGCGTATCGGCGTGGCGATCTGCTACGAGATCGTCTATCCGGAGCTGGTCCGCCAGCGCGCCTTGAGCTCTACCGTGCTGCTGACCGTCTCCAATGACACCTGGTTCGGTCACTCCATCGGCCCGCTGCAGCACCTGCAGATGGCTCAGCTGCGCGCGCTGGAAAACGGCCGCTATCTGCTGCGGGCCACCAGCAATGGCGTCACGGCGATCATCTCGCCGCAGGGTGAAATCATCGCCCGGGCACCTCAGTTCGAGGAGGCCACCGTCACTGGCGATATCCGCCTGCAACTGGGCATGACGCCCTGGATGCACTACGGCCTGCTGCCGGTGTGGATCCTGATCGCGCTGCTGCTGGCGCCGGGCCTTGTGCTGGGCATCAACGAATGCCTCAAGTCGCGCCGTCAACGCCCGCAGGACGCCTGAGGGCCAGAACGTGTGAGCCCGCAGGGCCTCAGACGCTTGAACGCTCAACCTTACCCGTTGCCGGGCCGATGCCCGGCACTGCCTCTGCACAAGCGAGACCACAATGGGCATCACCGAGTTACTCGGCATCATCAAGGACCTGGTATTGCCGCCCGGCGGGCCTCTCCTGCTGCTGTTCCTGGCCATGCTCGTGCTCAAGCGCTGGCCGGGCCTGGCACGCGCCATGATGGTCGTGGCCATCCTGGGCATGTGGCTGCTGTCCTCGCCGGTCGTCTCCACGCGCCTGATGTCAGGGCTGGAGCGCATTCAGCCTAGTGAACCGGCAGAGTGGATCCAGGCGCAGGCCGTGGTCGTGCTTTCCGGCGGACGCTACTACGACGCCCCGGAACTGCAGGGCCGTGATCGCATCAATGGCGAGACGCTCAGCCGTCTGGACGAAGGCGTCCGCGTGGCCCGCAACGCGGAGCTGCCGATTCTGCTCACCGGTGGCAAGGTATCGTCTTCCGATGACGGCACCCTCGCCGAGCTGATGCAGCGCTCGCTGATCGATGAATTCGACTACCCGGCGCGCTGGCTGGAGAACCGCAGCGAGAACACCCAGCAGAATGCGCTCTTCACGCGCGAGATGCTCGAGCAGGACGACATCAACAAGATCGTGCTGGTGACCAGCGCCTGGCACATGCCGCGCGCGATGCGCAATTTCCAGAACCAGGGCTTCCGCACCATCATCCCGGCGCCGGTGGGCTACACCACGGTCTCCGGGCTGGGCATCGATGCCTGGATCCCCAACAGCTCCGCGCTGACCCAGTCACGCTGGGCACTGCATGAATGGATCGGCTGGCTGGTGGGTCGCTAGACCCGACAGCACTGCTGGCAAGACAATCGAAGGACTGCTGGCAAGACACACGAAGGGCTGCCCATGGGCAGCCCTTCGTGTGTCTATATAACCCGCTCATCAGTCGCTTATCGCAGGATTGTGCTCATTCGCTGTCACGCATCCAGCTGGCCTCCTTGAGCCACGGCCCCAGCTGGCGGAGCTGGAAGGCGCGATCGCGCGTCCACTCGTCACTGCCGACATGCGCCGTGCCGCCAGGTGCTTCTCCCAGCACATCATCCGGGAACTTCAGGCTGTCGCGCCCCTTGATCAGCAGCGAGTAACACCGGTCGTGGCTGACCAGACTTTCGCGCAGGTAGCGCCACACGCATTCCTTCATGAACCACTGATCGATATTCGGCGTCTCGACATGCTGTGGCTGCCACTGGGCCAGCAATGTCTCGAGTGGCGGCAGGACACCGGCCACCCCGCCCCACAGCCCCGCCAGCACCAGATCGGTATGACTCCACCAGTCACGCATGACATGGAAGAAGCGCCCGGAGGTCAGCCACATCTGCACCGCGCGCACTTCGCGCAGACTGATGACGCTGTCGCAGTCGCGAACCACGAAGTAGCCCACCGTCGGGTCATCGGCGACCGCGAAGCGCCAACACAGCCGCTGTCTCAGGGTGTCACTGGAGGGACGCTCGATCAGCTCGGCGTCCAGTTCCCGCGCCAGGGCCAGGAAGTCGTCGGGCACGCTGTCATCGTGATAGAGCCAAACCCGCCACCCCGGATACAGCACCGGCGCCAACAGCAGGTTATGCAGCATGCCGTTCAAGTAGCGCGGCCCCTTGCCCCAGAGGCCGAAGGACAGCACACGCGTCTTGCCGGCGGCGACTGCCGAGGGGGATTCAGCGGGCAGTCGCCAGCCCTTCGCCAACGGCAGCCCCCCATGCTGCTCGTCCTTGAGCGCCAGGGCGCGACTGCCATGCTCGCGTGCCTCGTCATGACGCTTGAGTCTGGCCGCACTGCTGGCCAGCGAGTCGAACAGCACCGGATTGAGGCAGCCTCGTGCGGCCAATGCCTCACCGGCCGCCAGCGAGCCGGCGGCATCATTGGCGCGCGACAGACACACTACCTGATTGAGCGCGATCTCTTCATCGGCCGGACACTCCACATGCCCCTGGGCCAGAATCTGGCTGGCCGAGCGATAATCCGCGAGCAGAAACAGGTAATAGGAGATCTGCTTGAAGAGACCCGCCTCACGTGGATGCGGGCGCTGATTGAAGTGATCGATCAGCTGTTGCAACGCCTTGTGGCGCTGCCCGGCGCTCCAGGTGGCATGCGCCGGGGCGAACCAGTCTGACGGTGTCGCCATCAGCCCTGATCACTCTCATCGGCCGCGGGAGGCTGACGAGTGACGGGCGGCGCGCCACGCGAGAAGAATCGATGTCCACAGGCATGGCAGGGTTCCAGCACGCTGGGCCGCGTGAGCGTGGTGGTCGACTCACAGTGCACGCAATGCAATAGCCCCGGCGCGATGACCTCGCCGCTGGTGTAGTCGGCGCGCGCGGCCTCGAGGTCTTCCTCGAAGTGGGCGCGGTCCACCACGGTGCGGTCCGCGATCGACATCAGCGCGGAACTGACACTGCGCGACAGCACCGAGAGGTCGATCCCCAGCCAGCTGGCGATCCCTTCTCCACCGGTCGCCAGATGGCGGCGGAATTCACGCATGTCACGCTCGACCCAGGCACGCAGCAGCGCCAGCTCGTCGAGCGTGAATTCCTCGACCTCGGCCTCGAACTTGACCGCCTCATCCAGCTCGGCCTTGAGGCCATCCCACGACAGCTCACCGCTGCTGTCTTCCAGCCGCGTCAGGATTCGCCCATAGGCATCGCCGAGACGTCCTTCACCTTCGCCCTGCGGCTGACTGGAGGCTGAGCGCGAGGGCATCGGCGTATCTTCAAAGCCACTGTCGTGCGAGGACGTGGCAGCCGTATCACGATCCGTGGCGCTGATCGGCTCATGGGGATCGCGGGGTTCACGTGGTTGGCTCATGGACTCTCCTTGTGTCTTCACCTTCTCCCGTACTGCGGGAGGGCATGGCGCTCTACCTTCAGCATGGTGGCGTTGGCGTTGCGACACAAGCCACACGCTTCCACTCCCTGACACGCATCAAGGGCGTGGCACTGGCAGCATGAAGCGCATTCGCCTGGCGCCACAGCACTCGCCTCCCCTACCTGAGTCCTGGCGTCTGGGGTAGACTTGACCCCATCGCAGACAGCGGCGGCCCATCCCGATGTGACCGCCCACCTCTTCACGCCCTGCCTGTCCCTGGTGACGGGTAGCGGCCAAAGCCAAGGTAGTGACGGACCCGATGGATTCACAGGATACTTCTCAACAGTACGCTCCCGATCAGATCGAACAGGCTGCCCAGCAGTACTGGGAGAAAAATCAGTGTTTCAAGGCGGTGGAAGATGCCAACCGCGAGAAGTTCTACTGCCTGTCGATGTTCCCCTACCCCAGCGGCAAGCTGCACATGGGTCACGTGCGCAACTACACCATCGGTGACGTGATCTCGCGCTTCCAGCGCATGCAGGGCAAGAACGTCATGCAGCCGATGGGCTGGGACGCCTTCGGCCTGCCGGCGGAAAACGCCGCGATGAAGAACAACGTCGCGCCGGGCAAGTGGACCCACGAGAACATCGCCTACATGCGCGATCAGCTCAAGGCGCTGGGCTTCGCCTACGACTGGAGCCGTGAGTTCGCCACCTGCGACCTGGAATACTATCGCTGGGAGCAGTGGTTCTTCGCCAAGCTGGTCGAGAAGGGTGTCGTCTACAAGAAGAGTTCCATCGTCAACTGGGACCCGGCGGACCAGACTGTGCTCGCCAATGAGCAGGTCATCGACGGCCGTGGCTGGCGTTCCGGCGCGCTGATCGAGCGCAAGGAAATCCCGCAGTGGTTCCTGCGCATCACCGATTACGCCGAAGAGCTGCTGGCCGACCTCGACAAGGTCGAGTGGCCGGAGCAGGTCAAGACCATGCAGCGCAACTGGATCGGCAAGTCGCGCGGTGTCGAGCTGAGCTTCGGCCTCGATGCCAAGGCCAGCCAGGTGCAGGAATCCCTGACCGTCTTCACCACCCGTCCAGACACCCTGATGGGCGTGACCTACGTCGGCGTCGCCGCCGCTCACCCGCTGGCCAAGGCCGCGGCGGAGCACAATGCGGAGCTTGCCGAGTTCAACGCCGAGTGCGCGCGTGGCGGCACCAGCGAAGCCGACATGGCGACCATGGAAAAACGCGGCATGGATACCGGCTTCAAGGCCATCCACCCGCTGACCGGCCGTGAAGTGCCGGTCTTCGTCGCCAACTTCGTGCTGATGGAATACGGCACCGGTGCCGTGATGGCCGTGCCGGCCCACGACGAGCGTGACCACGAATTCGCCACCAAGTACGACCTGCCGATCGAAGCCGTGATCGCCGATGCCGACGGCAATGCGCCTGACGTCAGCGAAGCCGCCTTCACCGAGCACGGCGTGCTGATCAACTCCGGTGACTTCAATGGCCTCGACTTCGAGAGCGCCTTCGATGCCATCGCCGCGCGCCTGGTCGAGCAGGGTCGTGGTGAGGTCAAGACCAACTTCCGTCTTCGCGACTGGGGCGTCTCCCGTCAGCGTTACTGGGGCGCGCCGATTCCGGTCAAGAATGGCCCGAACGGTGAATCCATCCCGCTGACCGACGACGAACTGCCGGTCGCTCTGCCGCTGGAAGTCGAATTCGACGCCTCCGGTGGCTCGCCGATCAAGAAGATGCCGTCCTTCAGTGACCTGGGCGATGGCTGGCAGCGCGAGACCGATACCTTCGACACCTTCATGGAGTCCTCCTGGTACTACGCGCGCTTCTGCTGTGCGGACAACGCCGATGCCATGCTGGACGAGCGCGCCAACTACTGGCTGCCGGTCGATTACTACATCGGCGGCATCGAGCACGCCATCCTGCACCTGCTCTACTCGCGCTTCTTCCACAAGCTGATGCGTGACTTCGGTCTGGTCGAAAGCGACGAGCCGTTCAAGCAGCTGCTGACCCAGGGCATGGTGATCGCGGACACCTACTACCGCATCAACGCCAAGGGCGGCCGTGACTGGTTCAACCCGCTGGACGTGGACGTCGAGACCGACGACAAGGGCCGCGCCATCAAGGCCGTACTGAAGTCCGATGGTCTGCCGGTGGAAATCGGTGGCACCGAGAAGATGTCCAAGTCCAAGAACAACGGCGTGGACCCGCAGTCGATGATCGACCGCTTCGGTGCCGACACCGTGCGCCTGTTCATGATGTTCGCCGCGCCGCCGGAGCAGTCGCTGGAATGGTCCGATTCCGGTGTCGAAGGCGCACACCGCTTCGTCAAGCGCGTCTGGCGTCTGGTCCACGAGCATGTCGCCGCCGGCACTCCGGGCGCGCTGGACGTGACTGCCCTGAACGATGATCAGAAGGCGCTGCGTCGCAAGACACACGAGACCATCGCCAAGTGCAGCGATGATATCGGCCGCCGCACCACCTTCAACACCGCCATCGCGGCCGTGATGGAGCTGGTCAACGCCATCAGCCGCTTCGAGGACACCTCCGAGCAGGGCCTGGCCGTCAGCCGTGAAGCCGTCGAGGCCTGCGTGCTGCTGCTGTCGCCGATCATCCCGCATGCCAGCCACTCGCTGTGGGCGACACTGGGCCACGACGAAGCCGTGATCGACGCCAGCTGGCCGGCCGCCGATGCCGAGGCGATGAAGAAGGACAGCATCGAACTGGTCGTGCAGGTCAACGGCAAGCTGCGTGCGCGCCTGTCCTTCGCCGCCGATGCCGATCGCGATGCCATCGAAGCCGCGGCGCTGGCAGATGCCAATGTCACCAAGCACACCGATGGCAAGACGGTGCGCAAGGTGATCGTGGTGCCGGGCAAGCTGGTCAATATCGTCGCCAACTGATAGCGACCCGACCAGGCAGAGCAAGATACCGGCGGCCCGAGTCGCCGGTCCCGTCAGAGGCCGACAGGCAGCTGGAAGGATGTCGGTCTCTGACGGCCATATTCCGTGCGCTGCGTGATGCTGACAGGCCCCACGCAGCGCTCTCGCAAGATATTCATGACACTCGTTCATGACAGGAGGTCACGGTGACGCAAGCGAAGTCTTCCAGTGTTTCAGCAGACACATCAGAGCGTGCATCCCGCGGCCTCGGCCGCCGTCGTGTGCTGGCCGCCCTCGGCGTCGGCCTGGCGCTGACACTGAGCGGCTGCGGCTTCCAGCTGCGCGGCGTGAACGATGCGCCGATGGCCATCACCGAGCTGGACGTCCAGGCACCGATCACCAAGACCCACGACGCCCTGCGCGACGCTCTCGAGCGTGCCGACGTCCGGTTGAGCGACAGCGCCCCGCTGACCCTCAATCTGGGCAAGGTTCGTGAGAACGTGCAGCAGATCACCTACGGCGATGCCGGCAGCATCAAGCGTGAACTGACCTATCGCCTGACCTACTCGCTGCAGCGCAAGTCCGATGGGGCCTACCTGGCCAACCAGCAGGAGCTGCAGGCCAGCAGCTTCTTCTATACCAACGATGATGACCTGCTCAACACCGACAACGTACATGAGCGTGCGGCCGGGGAAGTCAATCGTGACCTGAGCCGTCAGTTGCTGGAGCGCCTGCGCGCGATCAAGCCCTGAGCTCCACGCTCCCGCACTGAGGCACCCCGTTCCTAAGTCATGAGTCGTGATCCATAAGTGCTGAAAGGCCAGACGATTGACGACAAGCCGATTGACGACAGGCGAAGCCGGGAGAAGCGGAAGGAAGCAGGCAGCAGTTGGTAGAGATTGGAAGTCGCAACGTTCGCCAGGCACGGCTCCACGATATCGGGCAACCGATCATCATGGGGCCGTGCCTGTTCAGGGCCACCATCACGCCGGGGCTAGCACCCTGCTCGTGACTGGCCGCCCGAGCCTTTAGGCGCACTTGCCCACCAGACCCGCGCAGTATCGAAGGACATTCATGAAGGTCTATCCCGACAAGCTCGACGAGCAGCTCAACAAGCGCCTGTCTCCCGTCTATATCGTGGCCGGTGATGAGCCACTGATTCACCAGGAAAGCTGCGACGCCATCCGACGTGCGGCACGCGCTGCCGGTGTCGAGGAGCGCGAGGTACTGCATGTCGAGAACGGCTTTCAGTGGGGCCGTTTGACCGAGTCTGCCGCCAGCATGTCTCTGTTCGCCTCGCGCAAGCTGATCGAGCTGCGCATGGGCACCCAGAGTGCCGGCCAGGAAGGCAGCAAGGTCCTCAAGGCCTACGCAGAGCGCATCGAGAAGGATGGCGACATCCTGCTGATCACCGCAGCGCGCCTCGACCGCAAGGTGCAGCAGACGGCGTGGTTCAAGGCATTGGAGAAGGTCGGCGTCTTCATCGCGGTGTGGCCGGTGGACCATTCCCGCCTCGGCTTCTGGATTCGCGATCGCGCCCGTCGTCACGGCCTCGAGCTGAATCAGGACGCCGCTCGCCTGCTGGCCGAGCGCATCGAGGGCAATCTGCTGGCCGCGGATCAGGAGCTGCAGAAGCTGGCGCTGCTGCACCCGCCGGGCGCACGCCTGGATGGCAATGCCATCGTCCAGGGCGTCGAGGACAATGCCCGCTATGATGTCTTCACGCTGGCCGATGCGTGTCTGAAGGGGGAAGTCGAGCGCAGTGGCCGCATCGTGCTCGGGCTGCGGGGAGAAGGCGTCGAGCCGCCGGTGATCCTGTGGGCGCTGACCCGCGAGCTGCGCACCCTGCTCTCGCTGCGCCAGCACCTCGATCAAGGCCAGAGCTTCGAGCATGCCTGCAAGGCGCAGAAGCCGATGATCTTCGACAAGCGTCGCCCCTTCTATCAACAGGCGCTCAACCGCCTGCCCCACAAGCGCCTGCACAAGCTGCTGCTGTTCTCGCAGCGACTCGACATGGCGATCAAGGGCGGGATGACGCTGCCCATCTGGGACGGGATGGTCGATCTCGCCCTGACGCTCGCCGGCGGACGCGGCCCACTGGCCGAGCTGCCTCACGCCTACAAGGTGGTGTGATTCAGACACCCGGGAGAACGCATGCAGACTTCCTCCAGCACGCTTGGCGAAGCCGTCGACGTCAAGACCCTTCGGCTGTGGCTCGCCGAGGGCAATACCCTGACAGTGGAAGTGCAGACGCTGGATCAAGGGCTTCATGTGGTTCGCCTGCATCACGCCGCAGGCATCAGTCGCCTGGTCGATGACAACGGCCAGTCCCTGAGTTTCACCGGCACCCAGTGGATCAGTCGCCTGCTGTTGCCGCTGGGGCTGACCCACGGCGTGCAGACCTGGGCGGAAGTGCAGGGTGAGATGATCGGCCTGCCCACGACGCCGATCGACAATGCCAGCCTGCTGGCCCATGGCACGCGCGTGGCCTTCCAGACCCGCTAGACGCTGCGGGCCACGCCTCTCCTCGCTTGACTTGCTCCCCTGCTCCTCGCTTGTCTTTCTCTTCGGCTCCCCTCTTGTCTTTCTTCGCCAATCATCAAGACGCCCCCACCAGCAGGCTGATGGGGGCGTCTTGTCATTCGGATTCTGTGCCTTATGCGGCTTTTCGGCTTACACAAGTGATGCCGCGTCACTCAATTGCGCCCTGCGAGCGTGGCAACTCTTCGCTCAGTGCGCCGCATCCGCGTTGGACTTCACGAACGCCTTGTAGCCATAAAGCTTGCGCGGGTTGTCGCGGAAGATCTTCTCGCGCATCTCGCGCTCCGGCAACCAGCGCTGCATCAGCTCGGCCAGGGTGTCCTCCTCCGGCATCTCGACGCCGATATAGGGATGCGGCCAGTCACTGCCCCACACCACGCGCTCCGGATTGGCCGCCACCAGCGCCCGCACCAGCGCCGTGACATCGGAGTAAGGCAAGCGACCACGCGTGGTCAGCCGGTAAGGCGCCGACAGCTTGACCCAGGTGCGCCCCTGCTTGAGCAGTCGACACAGCGCGGCAAAGCCGGGACATTCAGGGCCACGCGTGGCCGCCAGATGGCCCATGTGGTCGATCACCACCGGCACCGGCAAGCTGCCGAGGCGCGCTTCCATGTCACGAAAGGTCGAGACATCGATCAGACATTCCAGGTGCCACTTGAAGCGTGCCAGGCGATCCGCCAGCAGCACCACATCACGCCAGCGCAACCCGCCGGCGAAGATCAGGTTGAGGCGAACGCCACAGACACCCAGCTCGGAGAGCCGCTCAAGCTCGGCATCACTGATGTCGGGGGTGACAACCGCCACGCCACGGTAATCCAGCCCACGCTCACGACAGCTCTGCAGGCTGTCGCACAGCAGGCGATTGTCATAGCCATAGACACTGGGCTGTATCAGCACGCCGTGGCTGGCGCCCAGTGCATGATGCATCTCGAGTGCTTCATTGAGCCCCACGGGGGCCGGGTCATAGGTTCTGTCCGCCGCCAATGGGTAACGCACCGGGTCACCAAACAGGTGAAGGTGACAATCTATACTGCCCGCCGGCAACCGGAAGGTCAGGGGGTGTGGCAAGGGTCTGGGCGGCGTGGCGCGCGGCAGATCCTGCTCGACATGATTCCAGTCCATCGATGCGACTCCCTCGCGTAACCTCAATCATCAAGCCCGGGGCGACGTGACGCTCGATCGCCCATTGCCACGATACTGCGCCGCCCCTCTCGTTTCCAGACAAAAGCCTGCCGACGAAAAAGCGGCATGTCCGAAGACATGCCGCTTGAGGTATCAGGCGAGGCCTGATCGCTTGTCGAAGACGCTGACGTTCAGTCGAGGCGCTCGAACACGGTCGCGACGCCCTGGCCCATGCCGATGCACATGGTCGCCAGACCCAGGCGCGTGTTCTGCTGCTTCATGACGTTGAGCAGCGTGGTGCAGATACGCGAGCCGGAACAGCCCAACGGGTGGCCCAGTGCGATGGCGCCGCCGTTGAGGTTGACCGCCGTATCGACACGCTCCAGCAGGCCAAGGTCCTTGAGTACCGGAATCGACTGCGCCGCGAAGGCCTCATTGAGCTCGACGGTCTGGATGTCCTCGATGGTCAGGCCTGCCGCCTTGAGCGCCTGCTTGGAGGCCGGCACCGGCCCGTAACCCATGATGGAGGCGTCACAGCCTGCCACGCCAGTGGACAGCACGCGAGCGATGGGCTTGAGGCCCAGCGCTTCGGCGCGCTCGGCACTCATCACCGCCATGCCCGAGGCGCCCACCGACAGCGCGGAGGAGGTACCCGCCGTCACGCTGCCGCCCTTGGGATCGAACACCGGCTTGAGGTTGCCCATGGATTCCATGCTGGCATCGCCACGGATGACCTCATCACGGGTCACCATCACGCGACGCCCCTCGGCATCATGGCCCTCGACGCCGATGATCTCGTCATCGAAGCGACCTTCATCGGCGGCGGCCTGGGCACGCTGATGAGAGCGCACACCGAACTCATCCTGCTGCTCACGACTCACGCCATGCATCTTGCCGAGCAGTTCAGCGGTCAGGCCCATCATCATCGCCGCCTTGGCCGCATGCTTGCTGGCCGCCGGGTTGACGTCGACCCCGTGTGCCATCGGCACGTGCTCCATGTGCTCGACACCGCCGATGATATAGAAGTCACCCATGCCGGCCTTGATGTTGGCGGTGGCGATATGCAGGGCGCTCATCGAGGAGCCACACAGGCGGTTGACCGTCTGCGCCGGCACGGTACGCGGAATGCCGGTCATGATGGCGGCGTTGCGCGCGATGTTCATGGACTGCTCCAGGGTCTGGTTGACGCAGCCCCAGATGATGTCGTCGACCTCTGCCGGCACCAGGCCGGGATTGCGATCGAACAGCGCCTGCATCACCGCGGCGGACAGATTCTCGGCGCGCACGTGTCGGAAGGCGCCGTTCTTGGCCTTGGCCATGGCGGTACGCACGCCATCGACGATTACCACATCTCTCGGATTCAGATTCATTGTCTGGCTCCCTCATGGCCCTCGCTGTCGCGAGGGCCGAAAATTCTGGTCGGATAGTGCTGGCGGCCACTCGGGCGCTCAGCCATCAAAGGCTCAGGAGTAGAAGGCTTCGCCACGCTTGGCGCGCTCGCGCAGCGCCTCGGTCGGGCGATACAGCGGCCCCAGCTCATCGGCCAGGCTGTCGGCCAGCGCGACGAACTCGGCCACGCCCATGGCATCGACATAGCGCAGCGCGCCACCACGGAACGGCGGGAAACCGATGCCGTAGATCAAGGCCATGTCGGCCTCGGCCGGGCTGCCGACGATGTCGTCTTCCAGGCAGCGGATGGTTTCCATGCACAGCGGCACCATCATGCGCGCGATGATGTCTTCATCGGAGAACTCGCGCGTCTCGCTGACGACCTGTGCCACCAGCGCCTGAGCCTCATCATCCGCCAGCTTCTTCGGCTTGCCCTTGCGGTCTTCCTCGTAGCGGTAGAAGCCCAGATCGTTCTTCTGGCCGAGGCGCTGGTTGTCATACATCACCTGGATGGCCGTCTTGCCGTCTCGCGCCATGCGGTCCGGGAAGCCTTCCGCCATCACGGCATTGGCGTGTACCGCGGTATCCATGCCGACCACATCCAGCAGGTAGGCCGGACCCATCGGCCAGCCGAACTTCTCCATCACCTTGTCGACGCGCTGATAGTCGGCGCCCTTCTCGACCAGCAGGCTGAAGCCACCGAAGTAGGGGAACAGCACACGGTTGACCAGAAAGCCCGGGCAGTCGTTGACGACGATCGGCGTCTTGCCCATCTGGCGGGCATAGGCGACGGTCGCGGCGATGGCCGCATCGCTGGACTTCTCGCCACGGATGACCTCGACCAGCGGCATGCGGTGCACCGGGTTGAAGAAGTGCATGCCGCAGAAGTTCTCGGGACGCTTGAGCGACTCGGCCAGCCGCGTGATGGAGATGGTCGAGGTGTTGGAGGTCAGGATGGCGTCCTCGGCGACGTTGTCCTCGAGCTCGGCCAGCACAGAGGCCTTGACCTTGGGATTCTCGACCACCGCCTCGACGACCAGGTCCACATTGCCGAAGTCACCGTAGGACAGCGTCGGGCGGATGTTGGACAGGCCCTGCGCCATCTTCTCGGTGGTCAGCTTGCCGCGCTCGACGCCCTTGCCGAACAGCTTGCGAGCCTCCTTCAGGCCCAGTTCGATGGCCTCGCCATTGATGTCCTTCATCAGGATCGGCGTGCCCTTGCTGGCGCTCTGATAGGCGATGCCGCCGCCCATGATGCCGGCCCCCAGCACGGCAGCCTGCTTGATCTCGCTGGCCTGCTTCTCGTAACCCTTGGCCTTCTTCTTGACCACCTGATCGTTCATGAACAGGCCGACCAGATTGAAGGCCACGTCGGTCAGCGCCATCCTGGCGAAGGTCTTGGCCTCGATGGCCTGGGCACGCTCACGCGATTCCCCCGCGCCCTTCTGGATGACCTTGATGGCCTCCACCGGCGCCGGATAGTGCGGACCGGCCTTGCCGGCCACGAAGCCCTTGGCGGTCTCGAAGGCCATCATCTGCTCGATGGCATTGAGCTTGAGTGGCGAGGTCTTCTCGAGACGACGCGCCTGATAGTCCAGCTCGCCGGCGTTGGCACGCGCCAGAATGTCGAGTGCCGCCGCGTCCAGCTCGGCCACCGGCAGGACGGCATCGACGGCGCCCACTGCCAGCGCCTTGTCGGCACGGTTCTCGGTGCCACCACAGATCCACTCGATGGCGTTGTCTGCCCCGATCAGACGCGGCAGTCGTACACAGCCCGCCCAGCCCGGGATGATGCCGAGCTTGGTTTCCGGCAGGCCGATCTTGGCGCTGTCGGCCATGACCCGGAAATCGGTGGTCAGGGTGATCTCGCAGCCGCCGCCCAGCGCCAGCCCATTGATGGCAGTGACGGTGGGGAACGGCAGGTCTTCGATGGCATTGAAGATGCCATGGATGTTCATGTTCATGTCGATGAGGAAGGCTTCATCCTTCTCGAACATCTGATGGAACTCGGTGATGTCAGCACCGACCACGAACGCTTCCTTGGCGGAGCGGATGACCAGCCCCTTGAGATCGGACGTCGCCTTGATGGCCTCGACCGCCTCTCCCAGCTCCTTGAGTACGTAGCTGGCCAGCTTGTTGACCGATTCGCCTTCAAGGTCGAGGGTCAACAGGGCGATGGCGTCCTGATTGGCCTCGACGGTTAGCGTTTTGCCTGAATAGATCATCCACGGATCTCCACAAGAGAAAGAGGTGAAGGGGCTGCCCGGCGCTCGAGGGTCACTGCCATTTGGCGTTGGCCATGAGGGCGCTGGCAACCGGCCTCGCCGGACTCGCCGCTGGCAGAGGCACCGCGCGAGAGTCATCTCTCATCACAGCGCTTCATACAAGCGTTTGAATACAGCCAGCTTGGGCCAGTGACGGGCAAAGATCAAGCCTGCGGACATTAGCGAAAGGTCGGGGGTCACGGGCCGTCTGTATACTGGCCCGGGCAGACTGGCGCACGCCATCGACAGCCGATGTAGGCAAAGATCGACGCTACACCGCGCAAGGCAGCCGCGTTACCCTGAACGCTTTCCCAATCCGCAGGCTGGCCGCGACACCTCCTCGCGCGCCAGCGGCTTTCATAGGCCTCATCGATATCATGCTTTCATGAGCAGCACTCTCACCGCCCTGTATCTGCGCCTGACCGGCCTTGTCGAACGCACCAAGCGCTGGCACTGGCTATGGCCGCCCATCGGCTTCGCCGCCGGCATCTGCAGTTTCTTCCTCGTCAATCGTCAGCAATGGCTGGGTGGCATGCTGGCGCTGGGCATGATGCTGGCCTGGTTGATCCTGATCGCCGAAGGCCTGTGGAGCCGTCTGCGCCGCCATCGCGGCCAGAATGCCCTGCCCCGCAAGCTGGCGACCTTCGTGGCCCAGCTGATCCAGCAGGAGACACTGTGTTTCACGCTGCCGTTCTTCCTGGCGACCACCGACTGGGCCAGCGGCCAGGCGGGCTTCACGCTGCTGCTGTGCGGCGCGACCCTGCTGTCGATTCTCGATCCCTTCTACTACCGGCTGGCCGAGCGCCATCGCTGGCTGTACTTCGGCTTCCACGCCCTGTGCGTGTTCGTGGTGGTACTGGTCACCCTGCCCCTGCTGCTGGAACTGACCACGGGCGAGAGCCTGCTGGCCGCCTGTGCCGCCATGAGCCTGTTCGCGCTGCCCAGCGTCGCCAACCTGCGCATCGCGCGTGGGGTGGTCGGCGGTCTGGCGATGATCGGCATCAGCGTGATGCTCGGGGTAGGCGCATGGGGGGCACGCGCCTGGATTCCGCCCGCCACGCTGTGGATCAATGCCAGCAGCCTGTCGCCGGACTTCGATACCGCGGCGCGCGCACCGCGTGGCGAGATGCAGCTGACGCCTGCGCAACTCTCCGCCCGAGGTCTCTACGCCTTCACGGCCATCCGCGCGCCGCGCGGCCTGTCGGAGAAGGTCTATCACGTCTGGCGGCATGACGGCGAAGTCGTCGATCGCATCGCCCTGAACATCAACGGCGGGCGCAGCGAAGGCTACCGCGCCTGGACGCACAAGACCGCCTTCCCGCAGGGCAGCGAGGGCGAGTGGCGCATCGATGTCGAGACGATGAACGGACAGCGCATCGGCAGTCTGCGCTTCGTGGTCAGCGATGATCCGCAGCTGGCGACCCTGGCCGACAGCACCATCAGCCAGCCACCCGGCATCCCCGGCTGGCGTATCACCAACCTGATTCCGGGTTTGTGACAGTCGCCATCATGAGTCACTTTGCAAGCGGGAACGCTGAGTTACTCGACCTTGGACGTAAAATTCGTTCGCAGGCTTGTAATTATCCAGACTGCCTAGCATGCTGATGTGAAGGGCGGCGCGCACAAGGAATCAGTCTCATTCAGGTTTGAGTGATACTGGACGCGCGCCAATGACAAAAGCCCCTTCACATTTGCACTCAGCGGACGACCTATCCATGCATGAAGATATCGGACTCAAGCTTTCCCGCCTGCCGCGCCTGTGGCGCGCCATTCTGGACCAGCGACTGTCCCCACTAGGGCTGACCCAGACTCGCTGGATGACGCTGGTACACCTGTGGCGCATGGGCGATGGTCAGCCCCAATGTGATCTGGCTCGCTCCATCGGTATAGAAGCCCCATCGCTGGTTCGCACCCTGGACCAACTGACCGAACAGGGCCTGGTCGAGCGCCGTGCCTGTGAGGAAGACCGCCGCACCAAGCGCATCTTCCTGACCCGCAAGGCGCTGCCACTGATCGAGAAGATCGATGCCATCGCCGAGCAGACTCGCATCGAGATGCTCGAGGGTCTGAGCGAGGCGCAGGTCGATCAATTCTGTGAATGCCTGCGCGTCATGGAGCGCAATGGCCTGGAAATCTCCGAGAAGGTGCCGGAGAGCGCCTGAGCCTATACGCCGACCGGAAGTTGCCGGCCGCGCCAGCAGGACATGAGCGCAAGCGGGACATGAAAAAGCCCCCATCGAGTGACTCGATGGGGGCTTTTTTCTGCAGGCGGGCAGGCTGCGCGTGTCAGGCGTCCGGCATCTTCGGCTCGGTGCCCACCAGCGGTCGACGCTTGTGCGAGATAGGCGCCTTGTCGATCAACAACGCATGCAAGGCCTCGAATTCGCGCCGCCAGTCGTGGCAGCTCTCCACATCCAGACTCTCGCCCCACCACAGCGTCAGGCCGGAGAGCGACGACTCCAGCATCAGGGCATCCTCCGGCAGCGTGCGCGTGAAGCGCAGCAGGGCCGCGGCAACATCAGGGTCATCCGCCAGGCGACTCTCCTCGCGCCAGCGATAGCCCGGCACCGCCTCACGCAGGGCATCACTGGCCCATTCATCCTGCACCAGAATGAAGGGCGTGACATCGCGCTCGGTCGGCCAGGGGCGGCGGTAACCGACGATGCCCTTGGGCGCGTCAGAAAGCGCCGGCGCCTTGAGGTCCACCCGCATGCCATCGGCGATCACCGCCTTGCGGACCAGTGAAGTGCGCGTCTCGCGTTTGCTGGGGCGTAACCAGGTCAGCGGCGACAGCATCGCCAGCACGACAAAAATGATGATCAGCGCAGTCGTCATCGTCTATCCAACAGTTGTCTATTCAAGGGTTTCATCAAGCAGGACGTGGCGTGAAAGCGCAGGATAGGCTATGCAGCCCCGCAGTGTTGCGTATCACGCACTGCCATTACGTTGATGTAAGTCATTGTGTTCAAGGGGGCGGCAAGCCTAGCATGGAAGCAGGTGCACGACGCCACTCGAATGGCCAACCTCTGCGGGAGGACCTCAGGATGAGCAACGAATACAAGCATGTACTGGTCGCTGTCGACCTGACCAAGGATTCCCATCTGGTGCTGGAGCGGGCACTGCCGATCGCCAAGCGCAACGGCGCCAAGATTTCCATCATCCATACGCTGGAACCGCTGGGTTTTGCCTATGGCGGTGATATCCCGATGGACCTGACAAGCATCCAGGACCAGCTGGATTCCCACGCCCGTGAACGGCTTGGCGAGATTGCCTCCCCTCATGATATCGCCGCCGAAGACCAGTACGTGGTGGTCGGCATGCCGGACAGCGAGATTCATCGCTTCGCGGCCGAACACGACGTGGACCTGATCGTGGTCGGCTCACATGGTCGCCATGGCTTTGCGCTGCTGCTGGGCTCTACCTCCACGGGTGTCCTGCACGGTGCCCAGTGTGACGTGCTGGCGGTGCGCGTCGGCGCGGATGACAGCGAGGAATGATGGCGGCCGGCTAGACGACACCTCATGCCAGACGACACCTCACGTCGACGACATGTGAGGGACGACAAGAGGGCTGCCCATGGGCAGCCCTCTTGTGTGTTCAGCTGACGGGCTTTCTGCACCGCACGGTCATCAAGCATCGTCACTCATGACCGTACGTGCTCAAGACCGTCACTTGCGACTTCAGCCTTCCTGCATGGCCTCAAGTTCCATCCAGCGTTCCATCGTCTCTTCCAGCACCTGCTGCTTGTGGCTGAGCTTCTCCAGCGTGTTCTTCACCGCCTTGGCATCCCCGGTGTAGAACTCCGGTGCCGCGATCTCGGCTTCCAGCGTCGCGATCTCCGCTTCCAGCTTCTCGATGGTCGCCGGAATCAGGTCCAGCTCGCGCTGGAACTTGTAGGGCAGCTTGACCTTCTTGTTGGCCTGCTGCGCCTGGGCGGCCTCACGCTTGCGGCGCTCGTCTTCTGCCTGGGCATCACGACGGTGCTTTTCCTCGCGCTCACGCTCGACTTCCCACGGTGCCGGCGGCAGATGGCCGCCCTGACGTATCCAGTCGCTGTAGCCCCCGACATACGGCTTGACGACCCCGTCGCCCTCGAAGGCGAGGATGTTGGTGACCACGTTGTCCATGAAGGCACGGTCGTGGGAAACCAGCAGCACGGTGCCGTCGAAGTCGAGCAGCAGCTCCTCGAGCAGCTCCAGCGTCTCGACATCCAGGTCGTTGGTCGGCTCATCGAGCACCAGCACGTTGGCCGGCATGGTGAACAGACGCGCCAGCAGCAGGCGGTTGGACTCGCCCCCTGACAGGGAGCGAACCGGCTGACGCGCGCGGTCCGGCGTGAACAGGAAGTTCTGCAGGTAGCTCATCACGTGCATGTCACGCCCGCCGACCGTGACACGGTCGCTGCCGCGCGCCACGTTGTCGTAGACGGTGGCTTCCATGTCGAGGCCCTTGCGCAGCTGATCAAAGTAGGCGATCTGCAGCTTGGTGCCTTCGATGCGCTTGCCTTCGCTGGCTTCCAGCTGACCGAGCAGAATGTGCAGCAGCGTGGTCTTGCCCGCGCCGTTGCGCCCGAGCAGGCCGACCTTATCGCCGCGCTGGATCTCGACGCTCAAGTCACGGATGACCCACTGCTCCTGCGCCTCGTCGTAGCGATAGCTGACGTTCTCCAGCTCCACGACCCGCTTGCCGCTGCGCTCGGCGGAGTCGACGGCGATACGCGCACGGCCCTGCACTTCACGCCGCTGGCCACGCTCGGCACGCATCTTCTCCAGCGCACGCACACGGCCTTCATTGCGGGTACGACGCGCCTTGACCCCCTGGCGGATCCAGGTCTCTTCCTGGGCCAGTTTCTTGTCGAACTCGGAGTTCTCCTTGGCCTCGACATCCATCTCGTGCTGCTTCTGGGCCTGGTAGGCCGCGTAATCGCCCGGGTAACGCCCGAGACGGCCACGGTCCAGCTCCAGAATCTGGGTCGCGAGGCGCTTCAGGAAGGCCCTGTCGTGGGTGATGAACAGCACGGCGCCGGAGAAGGCCGCGACCTGCTCTTCCAGCCAGGCGATGGTATCGAGATCCAGATGGTTGGTCGGCTCATCGAGCAGCAGCAGGTCCGGGTCGGACACCAGCGCACGCGCCAGCGCGACACGACGACGCCAGCCGCCGGACAGGTCTTCCATCATGGTGTCTTCCGGCAGGCCCAGACGGATCAGCACGGTATCGATTCGCTGCTGGAACTGCCAGCCATCGACGCTTTCCAGCGCGACCTGCACGTGCTCGAGACGCTTGAGGTCCGGCTCCGGGTCGCTGATCAGGTGATGATATTCCGCCAGCAGCGCGCCCGCCTTCGGCAGGCCTTCAGCGACGATATCGAAGATGGTGCGTCCTTCGGCGGCCGGCAGGTCCTGCGAGAGCACGCCGATCTTGAGGCCCGGCGCCTTCCACAGCTCACCGGCATCGGCCTGGAATTCGCCGGTGATCAGCTTGAGCAGGGTCGACTTGCCGGTGCCGTTGCGGCCGACGAGCGCCAGACGCTCGCCGCGCTCGACGACAAGGTCCGCCCCGTTGAGCAAGACGTGATGGCCATAGGCCAGCTGAAGATTTTCCAGTCGTAACAATGCCATGTGCAGCAGCAACTCGTGACGGGTCCACGGCCGGGAAGGCCACGGAGGAAGTGGGAGTCAGGCGGACAGGCCGCCGCCAGCGACGCGCGCCGGAGAATGCTGCCATTCTACCCGAGGCGCAGCGTGCAGGCGATGGAAGACGCCGCAAGGGCTGAAAGACGCCGGCGCCTTGGGTAGAATGGCCGACCGCTTGAAATCACGTCACGTGCCCTGCACTGCCAAGGCTCGCCTGTCATACAGCGCTATCGAGTGCCAGGCCGACGGGCTGTTGTCAGGCCTTGCACTGTCATGTGTCTTCTCCCTCCCCGCGATCCCAAGGGTGTCCGATGTCCGCGCTTCCCCCGCATGCCGATCCTGCCTCCCTGCCCTACTATGATAGCGAGCGGCTGTCCGACGAGACGCTTGCCGCCTTGTGTGACGACCTTGAACTCGGCGAGGCCGATATCGCGGCCGCGCTGACGCTGCTGGCACCGGAGCTGCGTTTCGCCAGCCCCTCTGCGCTGGTCGACATCGGCGTCAACCTGACGCATGAGAGCTACGCGCGCGACATCGAGGGCACCTTGCTGCGAGCACGCGCGGCGGGCGTCAGCCAGCAGATTCTGACCGGCACCAGCCTGGATGGCTCGCGTGAGGCCCAGGCGCTGGCGGCACGCTATCGTGGCCTTTCTGCCACCGCCGGTGTGCATCCGCATGATGCCAGCCAGTGGAACGATGGCGTCGAACGCGGCATCCGGGAGCTACTGGCGCAGCCGGAGGTCGTCGCGGTGGGGGAATGTGGCCTCGATTTCAATCGCAACTTCTCGACGCCCGCCGAACAGGCCCGAGCGTTCGAAGCGCAGCTGACGCTGGCCGCCGAGTCAGGCCTGCCGCTGTTTCTGCATGAACGTGACGCCGGTCGCCGGATGCTCGAGATGCTCAAGCACTGGCGCGACGATATCAGTCACGCCGTCGTGCACTGCTTCACCGGTGAGCGCGAGACGCTCTACGGCTATCTCGATCTCGACCTGCACATCGGCCTGACCGGCTGGCTGTGTGATGAGCGCCGAGGCGAACACCTGCGCAGCCTGTGCCGCGAGATTCCCCTCGAACGCCTGATGCTGGAAACCGATTGCCCCTATCTGGTACCGCGCAATCTGCCCGCCAAGCTCAAGGGGCGCCGTCATGAACCCTCACTGCTGGTGTGGATCATGGCGGAGGTCGCGGCGCTGCGTGGTATCGACATGGAAGAACTCGCAGAGGCCACCACCGCCACTGCCACACGCTTCTTCCGCCTGTGATCGGCATCAACGACTTTCCCTGCACGCTTCCCTGCTCTGGACATCACCATGCACGAATATGAACCCGAAACAGGGGACTTCCCCGCCTTCATCGCCGTCGAGACCGGCGAGGACTCCAGTCTGCCGCTGGCCATCGCCTGGGCGCTGCCCGATGGCCAGATGAAGCATGTGCTGATCCAGCCGGATGATGAGTGGCTGGATGGCGAAATGCTGGAGCTGGGCGACTACAGCCTGGACGACCTGCGCAGCTTCGGCGTCAGCCCCCTCGATGTGCTCAAGGAGCTGGAGCAGGACTACTACCAGACCACGCTCTATACCACCGGCGTCATGGATGATGAGCAGGCACTGGCCCGCCTGTTCGACGCCTACAACATGGACCCCTTCATCGAGTTCGCGCCGGCGGAAGGCCTCTACTCCGAGCTTGCCCCGGGTGACTGGGCGCGCGAGCGCAACAACATGCTGTTCGAACAGGGCCTGCAGCCGTTCCGCCCGGACAACGAGGTGCTGGTGATGCTGGCCATCCATACCCGCCTGCGCGGTGATGGCGTGCGTGGCGAGCAAGACATCCAGGGCACTGGCCCGGATTACGAGATCGACTGGGAAGAAGACGTCTGATCAGACGCTCCTGCTCCTGACACGCAAACGCCCCGACAACCTTGCGGTTGTCGGGGCGTTTCTGTTCAAGCCTTGGCCTCTACGGCGCGGCTCAGCCGTTGGAGCGGCCACCACCGTTGCCACCGCTGGAGCGGTTGCGACCACCACGTGAACGGCGACGCGGACGCTCATCATTGCTCGGCGCATTCGGCGCACGGTTGCCGTTCACTTCCGGCTGCGGCGCGACGCGATTGCCATCGACTTCACGCTGCACCGGCGCACGATTGCCGCGGTTGTCATCATCGACACGCGCGGTCTGCTGAGGCTGGCCGCCAGTGCGCTGGCCGCCCGAGCGCGCGCCGCCATTGCCACGGCCTTCACCGGCAGGCTTGCTGCCAGTACGCTGGCCACCAGAACGCTGGCCGCCATTGCCACGGCCTTCACCGGCAGGCTTGCCGCCAGTGCGTTGGCCGCCAGAGCGCTGGCCACCACGCGGCTGACGCGGCTCACGTTCCGGCTCGACATCGATTTCCGGCACGAAACCTTCCACTTCGACGCGCTTGAGCTTGCCCTTGAGCAGACGCTCGATGCCGCCGAGTTCCTTGCGCTCATCGCTGGAGACCAGCGAGATGGCACGCCCACTGGCGCCGGCACGGCCGGTACGCCCGATACGGTGCACGTAGTCTTCCGGCACGTTGGGCAGTTCGTAGTTCACGACCTGTGGCAACTGCTCGATATCCAGACCACGCGCCGCGATGTCCGTCGCGACCAGCACGCGCACTTCGCCGTTCTTGAAGCCGGCCAGTGCCTTGGTACGCGCATTCTGGCTCTTGTTGCCGTGAATCGCCGCAGCACTGATGCCGGACTTCTCGAGCTTGGTCGCCAGACGGTTGGCACCGTGCTTGGTACGGGTGAAGACCAGCACCTGGTGCCAGTTTTCCTTGATGATCAGGTGCTTGAGCAGCGAAGGCTTGTGGCTTTTCTCCACGGTGTGGATATGCTGCTCGACCTTCTCGGCCGTGGTGTTGCGCGGGCTGGCTTCCACCGCCACCGGGTCATTCAGCAGCTTGTTGGCCATGCCGCGAATCTCATCGGAGAAGGTCGCGGAGAACAGCAGCGTCTGACGCTTGGTCGGCAGCAGCTTGAGCAGACGGCGGATGTCGTGGATGAAGCCCATGTCCAGCATGCGGTCCGCTTCATCCAGCACCAGCGTCTCGAGATCGGAGAAATCGATGGCCTTCTGGGAGTGCAGGTCCAGCAGGCGGCCCGGCGTGGCGGTCAGGATCTCGACGCCAGAGGACAGGCGGCTGATCTGCGGGTTGATCTTCACGCCACCGAATACCACGGCATTGCGCAGCTTCAGGTGACGGGAATAGGCAGTGACGTTCTCGTCGATCTGCGCGGCCAGTTCACGCGTAGGCGTGACGATCAAGGCCTTGATCTTGCGGGCACCCGCGGGAGCGCTCTGTGAGAGGCGCTCGACCAGCGGCAGGGCGAAACCGGCGGTCTTGCCGGTACCGGTGCGCGCGGCAGCCATCACATCACGGCCTTCCAGCACGGCAGGAATCGCACCTGCCTGGACGGGAGACGGCGTTGAATAGCCCATCTCGGCGATCGCTTTCAGGACAGGAGCGGACAGCCCCAGGGAGGCAAACGCCGGGACGGAATTGGCAGTAGTCTCAGTCATCAATATCTCTTCGGCTGACCGGCCACGTGCTGGTCGATCATTAAGGAATGGCGCCTGGCCGGGCACGTGCCGGGAGAGGGAGCGAGGCGTATCAGGCGCAGAGAAGAAAGAGTCGGTCAGAGGGACCTCATCCGGCTGCTGCCAGTCGCTCGCGTCAGGCGATGGCCCAGTCTACCATCTTCCGCCGTCGCCTGCAGAAACGCGCATCCGATGGGCTCAATGCCAGTGCAGCGGATAGCGGCGATGACGCGCCAGATTGTTGATCAACACCGCCAGCACCAGCATCGCCAAGCAGCCAAGCCCCACCGGCAACAGGGCGTACCAGTAGCCCAGCTCGTGCAGCGGCTGACCGCCGATCACCGCGATCAAGGCCGTGGCGCCGCCCGGCGGGTGCAGGGTGTGCGTCAGCTGCATGACCAGCAGTGCCACCGAGACCGCCATGGCCGCTGCCAGCCAGCCATCGCCCAGCCAGTGATAGCAGGCGACACCGACCAGTGCCGACAGCATGTTGCCGCCCAGCACATTGCGCGGCTGGGCCAGCGGACTGTGCGGCGCGCCGTAGAGCAGCACCGAGGTCGCGCCGAAGGACCCCACCAGCAACAGCGAGCTGACCGCCAGATAGTGCGAGGACAGCCAGCCGATCAGCGCCATGCCCAGAAAGGCCCCGAGCCATGACCACAGGGCATCGGCAACATGCGGCCTGCCCCGCTTCAGGGGGCCACCACGCATCTTGGCTACGTAAGGCTTGAGCATCGTGCGAACCATCTCCGGCGTTGTCCTGTCAGTGTCGAGCGCTGCACCCTAGGCGATCTCCACACGAGGAACAACTCCCGTTTGGCAATAAGCTGATGCCGACGCTGTCGCAGTCATGATTCGCTGCGCGAGGCCACGATGGTGCGCGAGATCACGATCACCGGCAGGATGCCGACCACCACGATCACCAGCGCCGGCAGCGCCGCCTGCTCGAGCATTTCATCCGAGGCGTACTGATAGACGTGGGTGGCGAGCGTGTCGAAGTTGAAGGGCCGCAGCAACAAGGTGGCCGGCAGCTCCTTCATGGCATCGACGAACACCACCAGCGCCGCGGTCAGCAAGCCGGGACGGATCAAGGGCAGGTGCACCCGGCGCAGTGTCGAGAAGGTGTTCTCGCCCAGCGAGCGCGCCGCCATGTCCATCGAGGGCGTGACCTTGTCGAGACTCGATTCGATGGAACCCGCGGCGACGGCGAGGAAGCGCACCACATAGGCGATGATGATCGCGCCCATCGTCCCCGTCAGCAGCAGACCGCTGGAGAACCCGAAGTTGGCGCGCAGGAAGCTGTCCAGCGCGTTGTCGAAACCGGACAGCGGCACCAGCACGCCCAGCCCCAGCACGGCCCCCGGCATGGCATAGCCGAGACTCGAGAGCTTGAGCGCCTGCTGTACGCTGGCGGTGCGATCCAGCCGCTTGGCGTAGGCCAGCAGCACCCCGATGATCAGCGTCAACACGGCAGCACTCACCGACAGCATCAGGCTATTGAGCGCGTAACCGGCGAAGTCCGGCGTCCACGACTCCTCGAAGTAGCGAATGGCATGCCGCGTCAGCAGCCCCACCGGCAACAGGAAGCCGAACAGCAGCGGCAGCAGGCAGGCCAGTGTCGCCAGTCCGGCGCGCCAGCCATGCAGGGTCGGACGACGATAGCGACGATAGCGATCGCCCTTGCCGAACTGACGCTGCCGGCGCCGGGCATGCCGTTCCAGCCAGATCAGCGTGACCACGAAGATCATCAGACACAGCGCGATCTGGGCCGCACCGCGCAGGCTGCCCATGTTGAGCCACACATTGAAGATGCCGGCGGTCAGCGAACGCACCGCGAAGTAATCGACGGTGCCGAAATCATTGAGCGCCTCCATCATCGCCAGCGCCAGACCGACGGCGATCGCCGGGCGTGCACTGGGCAACGCCACGCGCCAGAAGCTCTGCCAGCCATTGCAGCCCAGGGTGCGGCTGGCATCGCGCAGTGACGGTGATTGATCGAGAAATGCCGAGCGCGCCAGCATGAAGACATACGGAAACAGCACCAGCGACAGCATCAGGATGGCGCCACCCAGACTGCGTATCTCGGGGAAGTAGTAATCCTGCGGCGAGTCCCAGCCGAACAGCGCACGCAGCGCGCCCTGGAAGGGCCCGGCATACTCGAAGACATCGGTATAGATGTAGGCGATGACGTTGGCGGGAATCGCGAACGGCAGCAGCAATGACCACTCGAAGGTGCGCCGCAGCGGGAACTGATACATGGTGGTCAGCCACGCCGACACCACGCCCATGCTGCCGCTGAGCACCGCCACCCCGGCCACCAGCGCCAGACTCGTCATGACGTAGTCAGGCAGCACGGTGGAGACGAGGTGCGGCCAGATGCCGTCACCGGCCTGATCACTGCCATCATCGCCGAACAACGCCAGCCAGATGACGGCCAGCACCGGCATCACCACCAGCGCGGCGACCCCCCAGGCCGTCGCGAACCACCCCATGTGCGTGCCCAGGCGCCGCTGACGGCGCCTTATCGCCGCGTCTTCGGCGACTGACGTGCTGTGAGTCGCGCGCTCCAGGGCGAGCTCCGTCGCGCTGGTTGCCGTGCAGGCTTCCTCTTCAAGGCTCGCACCTCGCTTTGCCAACAGCCGCTTGCCTTGCGTCATCTGTTCTTCCTCACTGACCTGCCAACTGCAATTGCGTCTATTTTACATTGTTCACTCAAACGAAGAGGGGCTGTCGCATCGCGACAGCCCCTCTTCGTTCATGACATCCCACCCGATGGCTTACGCCAGCGGTGAATGCCGTTACTGGTTGAAGCCGACTTCATTGACCATCTGAGCAGCACGCTTGCGGTATTTGGCGACCTCGGTCAGCGAGAGGTCATCCTGCTTGAACTCGCCCCAGGACGTCAGCAGCTCCGAGCTTTCGGCAGCCGGGTTGGCCGGGTACTCGAAATTGACCTCGGCATACATGTGCTGGGCGGTCTTCTCGGTCAAGAAGCGCATCAGCTTGAGCGCATTCTCTTCGTGCGGCGCGTACTTGGTCATCGCCATGCCGGAGATGTTCATGTGCGTGCCGACACCGTTCTGGTCCGGGAACTCGATGCGTGCCTTCTCGGCCCACGGACGCTGCTCGTCGTTGTCGAGCATCTTGCCGTAGTAGTAGCTGTTGCCGATGGCCACGTCACAGACGTTGTCACGAATCGCCTTGATCTGATCGCGGTCCCCGCCCTGCGGCTTGCGCGCCAGGTTGTCCTTGAAGCCTTCCAGCCATTCGCGGGTCGCTTCCTCGCCGTTGTGGGCGATACGCGAGGCGATCAATGCCACGTTGTAGGGGTGATCACCGGCACGCGAACAGACACGGCCCTTGAGGCTCGGGTCCGCCAGGTCGTCATAGCTTGCGACCTGACCGGCCTCGAGGCGCTCGACGCTGGTGTAGAGCACGCGTGCACGGGTGGTGATACCGAACCACTGGTTGTCAGGACCGTGATACTGCTCGGGCAGGTTGGCTTCGATGACGTCGTCATTGACGCTCTTGACCAGCTCTTCGTCGACCAGCTCCTGCAGGCGACCGATATCCACCGTCAGCAGGACGTCAGCCGGCGTGTTGCGACCCTCACGCTTGAGACGCTCGGCCAGACCTTGCTTGGCGAATACCACGTTGACCTTGACGCCGGTCTCCTCGGTGAACTCCTTGAGGAACGGCTCGATCAGATAGGCCTGACGATAGGAGTAGACGTTCACCTCTTCCTGGGCTTGCGCCGGCATGGCCGTGACAGCCGTCACGCCGACCAGCGCACTCAACAACAGCTTGCGAGCGGAGGATGCAGAAATCATGGATACAGCAGTCATCGAATACCCCTGTTCAAGGTGTCCTGTCCTGGCGAGGACTGCCATGAGCAGACCTGCAGGTCAGTAAAAGCGGAACCATTGTGTCAATGCGAATCATTCTAATCACAAAGCCCTGACACCTGCAACGTGAGTGCAACGCTGATTTGCAGATAATGCAATCCCGCTCAGGGAGGTGAGTACCGGGAGGCAAGCCCAGCGGGCGACGCCACTGCCGCCTGGCATGCTCAGACAAGGCATCACGCCAGTCGGCCGTCCTCCCCCACCGCAGGCAACAGGGGCCTGGCATGGGCGATGGCCTGCTCAAGCGGCATCCCCTGCTGCCAGACACCGGCGAGTGCGTGGCGGAAGGCAGCGGCCCGGGCGGGCAGGCCGCGCTGCTCGACATCGACAGCGCGCTGCATCACACGTTGCGCGAAGGCGTCTCGATCCACCTCCAGCTCAAGATTGTCGACGCTGACATGAAACGGCTTGCCCACCGCCCGGTGAAACAGCAGCTCCAGCGCTTGCGGCGCGACCTCGACACTCTCGAAGGCACGCTGCTGCTCGGCGTCGCGGCCATCCGGCGCATACCAGTAGCCGTAATCTTCCTCGAGCCGCCGTCTGGCGCCTGCGATGCACCAATGGCTGATCTCATGCAGCGCGCTGGAAAAGAAGCCACGTGCCAGATAGATGCGGTGATAGCCAAGCTCTGATTCCGGGACATGCCTGCCTCCCCCTCGCATGCCGGCCGGAAGATACAGCGGCTCTTCGGGATCACAGCGCAGCAAGGTGTTGAAGGTGTCGCCGAACAGGCCGTCAAACAATGCCATCAAGGTGGCGAGGTCATGCGCACGACGGGGACTCCCGCTGGCGGAATCAGAGCAATGGACGGCAGGTAGGGACTCATGGGACGACACGGCAATTCTCGGCAAGCGCTGGCAGTGTGTGGGCATTCGATGGCGGCAGGAAAACCTGCTCTGTCGGATGGCTCATTGTACGTGGCTAGCGTATAGCGCGTCATTTCAGCTGACAGTGTCGCTTACAGCCGTGATAATTCATCAGCTTGCGTTCATGAAACCTGCTTATCTGCTAGGATGGCGCGCCAAGCAAGAATGATTCTCGATTACTAGCAGGAGCCTGCCGTGCCCCCCGCCGATTCATCCACCCCCTCCAAGCCTCAGACGGCCCCCGGTTCTCCGCCTCCGCCACTGATTCCCCGCGTCAGAGCGGAAACCTCACGCCTGCTGACCCTGGCGCTGCCGATCTGTGGCGCGCAGCTGGCTCAGGCAGGCATGAGTGCCGTGGACGTGTTGATGACGGGACGCTCCTCGGCCACGGACCTGGCAGCCGTGTCGGTGGGCTCAAGCCTGTGGGTGCCCCTGCTGCTGCTGATGGCGGGCACCCTGATGGGTCTGACGCCGGTGGTCGCGCAATTGATGGGGGGCAATCGCAGCGGTGAGGTGCGTGGCAACGTGCATCAATCGCTGTGGATCTCGCTGGTGCTCGGCAGCCTGTCCGGGCTTGCGCTGTGGTATCTGGCCGCGCCGATCTTCACCCTGATGGAGGTGCCTGAGGCCGTGGCCGAGCAGGCGACCCTCTATCTGATGGCCATCGCCTGGGGCATGCCGGGTGCCGCCTTCTATCAGGTCCTGCGCGCCTACTCGGACGGCATGAACCATACCCGCCCAGCACTGATCATCAGCCTGATCGGCCTGATATCGAACATCCCGCTCAATTACGTGCTGATCTACGGGTCTGCAGGCGTGGATGACCTGCTGGGGATCACCTTGCCAGGACTGTTGGGCGACATTCCGGCCATGGGCGCCGCCGGCTGCGGTATCGCCACCGGCCTTGCGATGTGGATCATGTGCCTGAGCATGTTCGCCTACACGCGTTACAGCAGCGCGTATCGCGCCGTGGCGCTGTGGTGCCAGCCCAGCGCCCCCCACTTCAAGCAGATGGGCGAACTGCTCAAGGTCGGCCTGCCGATCGGGATAGCGATCTTCTTCGAGGTCACTCTGTTCACGGTCATCGCCCTGTTCGTGGCCAGCTTCGGCGAGATCAAGGTCGCGGCCCACCAGGTCGCGCTCAACTTCACCTCGCTGCTGTTCATGCTGCCGCTGTCGATGGCGATGGCCCTGACCGTGCGCGTCGGCCACACCATCGGCCGCGGCGACATGCGCGAAGCACGTTTCGTGGCCTGGAATGGCGTGGCCTTCTCGCTGGTGGTGGCGCTGGTGAATGACATCGTGATCTGGGTACTGGCCGAGCCGGCCGTGGCGCTCTACACCAGCAACCTCAAGGTCCAGGCCCTGGCCATGACACTGATCACCCTGGCGATGCTCTATCAGGTCTCGGATTCCCTGCAGGTCGCGATGGCAGGCGCACTGCGCGGCTTCAAGGACACGCGCATCATCATGCTGATCACCATGTTCGCCTACTGGGTGGTCGGGCTGGGAGGCGGACACCTGCTGGGTGTCGGCAGTGAGGCCTTCCCGATCTCACCCTGGTCCATCGAGCAGATGGGCGTCTATGGCTACTGGATCGGCATGGTGGCCGGTCTGACCGTGGCGGCGCTGCTGCTCGGCTGGCGCCTGTGGATCATCGCGCGCCGTGGCGTGCGTGACGAGACATTGGCGAGCCAGTGATGCATGGCGGATAGCGCCGGCATCTCAGCCTGCATCCCAACAGGAAGCTCGGCCGGGATGCTGGGCTGACAGCTGCCTGAAACGCCTTGATGAGCAAGCCCCGCGACACCCGACAGGGTGACGCGGGGCTTTTGCGTTTAAACACGAAAAAGCTGATAGACGGTCATTTCGTCCAAGGAGGGGTTACCGTCAGGGCTCTGGCTGTGCTAATGGTTATTCAAGGCAGTGCTCTCTCGCTGACGACACACATGGCAGAAGCGAGAGAACGCACCAGCACACGCCGAGGACGATCGACAAGCTGCTGAGGAGGGTTCGTCATGGGCGTACCAGTATCTTCCCCCCGCTCCGCCAAGGTCATCGACCTGAGTGTCATGCGTGACAGGATGCGTGCACGACGTCGTATTCTCCGGCTGGCGCCGGAACACGACGGGTTGGAAATGCTCTATCAGCTCGACAGCGATCCGGACAGCTATTACAGCATTCCGGTACTGGCCTGGGGGCTGCGCGAGGATGGTGAAGTCGTCGGCATGGTGCCGTGGATGGAGGGGCTGATGCCCTGCCACGAGCTGGAAGACCCCCAGCAGGGGCATTTCGTCGGCTATCGCGACCCGGAAACCGACGAAGTCTTCATGCTGGCGCCTGACCACAAGGTGTTCGAGCTCGAACATGCCGCGGCCTATTACGACTATGAAGTCTCGGACAAGACGACGCTGCTCCAGCAACTGCCGGACACGCTGGGTACCCACGCGCTGTGCATGACCAACGGCGAGACACAGTGGCAGCTCAAGCAGGTCTTCGGCTGGCGTCTCTACAGCGATGGCAACATCGAGGCCTTGCTGGTCGATGAAGCTCGCGTCACCCAGACACCGGTGCTGGCCGGTGACGACTGCCTGTACCCGGGGCGCAGTCGGCATGATGTGGTCTATTTCTTCCAGCGCGCCATCGCCAATCAGATTCGCGAGCAGGACCCCGCGACGCTGGAGGCTCTCGCGCTGATGATGACCGGCGAGAGCGACCAGGTCTGCGTCGAGGTCCATGACCGTGAAGCCTGAGGGCCAGTCATGGCCAACGACTCAGCGGCTGCGGATGGAGCTCAACTGATGCGGATGTAATACAGGAACTGTTCCGGCGTCTCGTGGCTCAGTTCCAGGGTGTGGCCGAGAAAGGCGCAGAACTTGGGCACATCACGGGTGGTGGCAGGGTCGGTCGCCACTACCCGCAACAGGTCACCCGAGGCAAGCTCACGCACCTTGTTGTGCAGCATCATGATGGGTTCCGGGCAATACAGGCCACTGGTTTCCAGCTCGGCATCGGCCTCGGGCAATGTGATATCGGTCATCGAAGACTCCTGACAATCCTGCCGCCCTGGCTGGCGGCACGTACAAAAAAGGGGAGACAGGCATGATCAAGGTTCTGATCGAACGGCATATCATGCCGGGACTGGAACAGGATTACGAACAGGCCTCGCGTGAAGTCGTACGCGAGGCTACGCATGTCCCGGGCTTCATCTCGGGCGAGAACCTGATGGAAACCGGCCGCGCGGGTCACCGCATCCTGATCACCTCATGGCGCGATGCACGAGCGTGGCAGGAATGGTCGGTCAGTCCGGCCAGAGATCGCATGATGGCGCGCCTGGCGCCCATGCTATCCCAACCGGAGCGGATAATCCTGCTGGAGCATACTTGAGCGCGCCTCTCCGGCGAGCGAAGTCATCAGGCGCCCCATACAAGAACCCCACGACCTGGGCAGGCCGTGGGGTTCTTGTATGGGCCATGTGCCACTCGTGCATGCTGATTGAGCAACAGCCAATCAGTGCGTGATGCGCACGTGCACAGTGACCTCTTCACGGTCGTGATACAGATGACGACAGCGAATCTCGGCACCGACGTTGGAACGCTCGAGACTGGCGGCCAGATAGTCGAGGCAGCGAGAGACTTCCTTCCAGCGCTGCTTCATCGGCAGCTTGAGGTTGAAGACGGCCTCGTTGCACCAGCGCTTCTTCAGCCAGCGCTCGACCATCTCGGTCACACGAATCGGCTTGTCGACGATATCGCAGACCAGCCAATCCAGGCGCAGCGGTGGCTCCCAGGTGAAGCCATCTTCCTTGAGATGCTCGACCTGCCCTGTCGCCATCAGGTCCTTGTTCATCGGGCCATTGTCGATCGCGAACACGAACATGCCCTTCTCGACCAGCTGGAAGGTCCAGCCACCCGGGGCGGCACCAAGATCCGCTGCCTGCATGCCAGTGGCGATGCGACGCTCCCACTGATCGCGCGGCACGAATTCGTGCCACGCCTCTTCCAGCTTGAGCGTGGAGCGGCTGGGCGCACGACTCGGCGAACGCAGGTGACGAATGCCATTGGCATATTCGCTGCGGTTGCCCGGGAAGCTCATGCCCAGCTGGACTTCATCGCCATCCGTCCAGAAGACATGCAACGCCCGACCACCGGCCTTGCGGCGCAGGGCGCCCCGCTTCTTGAGCGCGGACTCCAGCGGGCGACCGACGGCCTTGCCCAGCCCCGACAGCGCCTTACCATCATTGGTATCCGGCATCTCGTGGCGGATCTCCTCGAAGCTCCAGCCGGCGTCGACCACCTGCTGCAGAATCGGCGAGACACGATTCTCCCGCGACATGCCGACCAGCGGCTCCAGTGCCACCAGTGTCTGACGAGCGAAGACCAACGCCTGTAGCGGCATGTCACGATGCAGGGCGTTGGCGGGCTCATCACCCGTCACCACATAACGCACGAAGCCACTGTCGCGTGCCGCAATCGGATAACCCGGCGTGCCGATATACGCCGCTTTCTCGCTGACTTCTGAGGCCAGGTCGGCCTCGAAGCCAGGGCGGCAATACAGCAACAGTTCTTGAGGTTGCATCATCATCTCCAATACAGAAGGCTGGGGAGTCTAGCTTCTCGCCGCTGCCTTCTACAAGCGTGCATGTACGTGATGGGGCTGTGACAACGCTCAGGCCGTCGTCATGGGCGCAGCAGACGCCTCACGAAGCGCGTACATCTCTTGCTTTGCGCAACTTTTCTCACCACAAAGAGAACCGCCCCTGCAGCAAGGCTGCAGGGGCGGTTCAGTATAAGTGCCTGACGATGACCTACTCTCACATGGAGAAACTCCACACTACCATCGGCGCTAAGCGGTTTCACTTCCGAGTTCGGCATGGGATCGGGTGGTTCACGCTCGCTATGGTCGTCAGGCGAAA